>NZ_LDRK01000042.1 GCF_001477055.1 Leucobacter chromiiresistens | reverse complement strand
AACATCCGGGTGCTCTCCGCGCTCGCGCCGCAGTCCGAGCTCATGGCGGTCGTGAAGGCCGACGGATACGGGCACGGCGCCGTGCCCGTCGCGCACGCCGCCGTCGCCGCGGGCGCCGGCTCGCTGGGGGTCGCGACGATCCCCGAGGCCATCGCGCTGCGAGACGGAGGGGTCACCGCCCCGATCCTCGCCTGGTTGTCGACGAGCGGGTACGCTGCGGCGATCGCGCGCGACGTGCGCCTCGGCGTGAACTCGGAGCGTCAGCTCGCGGCGATCGCATCCGCCGCGCGCGAGGTCGGCCGGCCGGTCGAGGTGCACGTCAAGGTCGACACGGGGCTCAGCCGCAACGGCGTGGTCGAGGCCGAGCTGCCCGACGTGCTGCGTCAGCTCGGGCGGCTGCGCGCCGAGGGCGCGGTGCGCGTGCACGGGCTCTTCAGCCACCTCTCCCACGCCGATGTGCCCGAGCATCCGCAGAACAGCCTGCAGCTCGAGCGCCTGCTGGCGGCGCGCGCCGCGTTCGACCGGCACGGCATCCCGGTCGAGCAGATGCACCTCGGCAATTCGGGCACGGCGCTCGCCCGGCCCGACCTGCACCTCGACGCGCTGCGTCCCGGCCTCGCGATGTACGGATACACGCCGTTCGAGCAGCCCGATGCGTCGCTCGTCCCCGCCATGACGCTGCGGGCGCCGCTCGCCCTGATGAAGCGGGTGCGCGCCGGCGACGGGGTGTCGTACGGGCACACCTGGATCGCGGAGCGCGACACCACGCTCGGCCTCGTGCCGCTCGGGTACGCCGACGGCGTGCCGCGCATCATGTCGGGCAGGTTCGACGTGGCGATCGGCGATCGGCGCTACCCGAGCGTGGGGCGCGTCTGCATGGACCAGTTCGTCGTCGATCTCGGCCCCGACGCCGCCGGTGTCTCCGAGGGCGACGAGGTGGTGCTGTTCGGGCCGGCGCAGGGATGGCGCCCGAACGCGCGCGAGTGGGCGCACGCGGCCGGCACGATCCCCTGGGAGATCCTCACGAGCATCGGATCGCGGGTGCCCCGCAGCTACCTCCCCGCGCGCTGACGGCAGGCCCCGCGCGGCGGCCCGCTTTGCCCCGCCCGCACCGCTCCGCTCGGCCCCGCTCCGCTCCGCGCTCAGCTCCGCGCCTCCACCGTGCGAGCGGGGTCACTTGTCGTGCGTGTCATGCGCGCGACACGCACCGAAAGTGACCCCGCTCGCAGAATGGGCGGGGGCGGGCGCGGTCGGCGGAGGAGGGACCGGTCGGATACCAGATCGGCGGCGAGCGGTTCCGCAGAGTTCGCACTTCTTCAGCTTCGCGTTCGGGCGTGCTCCTAACCTGGCACCCGGTTCATCCACGACTGCGAAAGCGAGACCGCCTCATGCCACGCACCCGTGCTCCCCGTACTCACACCGCAGCGACGGCGACGCCCGCCGCGACCTCGTCGGGTCTGCTGATCATCCGCGTCGCGCTCGGCGCGGTCTTCCTCATGCACGGCGCCCAGAAGCTGTTCGAGTACACGATCCCGGGCACCGTCGCCTCGTTCGGCGAGATGGGCGCGCCGCTGCCCGAGATCACCGCGCCGCTCGTCGCCGTGCTCGAGTTCGCGGGCGGCGTCCTGCTCATTCTCGGGCTGCTCACGCGCGTGGTCGCGGCGCTGCTTGCCGTCGACATGGTGGTCGCCCTCGTGCTCGTGCACGCTGCTGCGGGATTCTGGGTCGCGGAGGGCGGTTGGGAGTTCGTCGCGGTGCTCGGAGCGAGTGCGCTCGGCCTCGCACTGACGGGCGCCGGATCGCTCTCCCTCGACCGACCGCTGCTCCGAGGCCGGGCGCCGGCCTGGCTCGCGTAGCGCTCCGCTCGCCCAGCGCCTCGCCTCGCCGCGCGTCGCCGTCCCGCTTCCCTCGCCCCGGCTCACCCTGGCTCAGCCTGGCTCACCCTGGCTCGCCCCGGCTCACCCCGCAGCGGGGTCGTTTGAGGAGTGTGTCGCTCCTCGACAGCAACGCGACACACTCTCGAAGTGACCCCGCTCGCAGAGGGTGCGGTGCGGTGCGGTGCGGTGCGGTGCGGTGTGGGGCGGTGCGCGGCGGTGGAGGGCGCGCGGTGCCGGGCGGTCGGGCGACGCCGGGCGCGACGGCACCGCCGCGGCCGTGATAGACAGGGATCCACGCAAGCGACCAATGGAGGAGCATCATGGCAGAGCACGCATCGTTCACCGCGCACAACGGATTCGCGCTGCCGCCGATCGGGCTGGGAACCTACCGGCTGAACGGCGACGCGGGCGCTGAGGCGATTGCCGCGGCGGTGCGCGCCGGCTATCGGCTGCTCGACACGGCGGTCAACTACGAGAACGAGGGGTCGGTCGGTCGAGGGGTGCGCCTCGCCGGCGACGCTGCGGAGGGCGTGATCGTCACGTCGAAGCTACCCGGTCGGCACCATGGAGCGCCGGATCATCGCACGAGCATCGAGGAGAGCCGTTCACGCCTCGGCGTCGACTCGATCGGCTTGCATCTGATCCACTGGCCGAACCCGTCGCAGGGGCAGTACGTCGACGCGTGGCAGGGGCTCGTCGACGCGCGCGAGCGGGGCGTGGTCGATCAGATCGGCGTCTCGAACTTCCTCCTCGATCATCTCGAGCGGATCGAGCGCGAGACCGGGGTGCGCCCCGTCGTGAACCAGTTGGAGGTGCACCCGTACTTCCCGCAGGTGGAGGCGGTCGAGGCGCATCGCGAGCTCGGCATCATCACGCAGGCGTGGAGCCCGATCGGGCGCGCGGGTGCGGTGCTGCAGGAGCCCGTGGTCCGGGAGCTGGCGGAGTCGCACGGGTGCACGCCGGTGCAGGTCGTGCTGGCCTGGCATATCGCCCGCGGAGTGGTGTCGATCCCGCGTTCGCAGCGGTGGGAGCGGCAGCGGGAGAATCTTGCGGCGGCCGAGGTGCGGCTCGACGACGCTGAGGTGGAGGCCATCACCGCGCTGGGGCGCCCCGATGGTCGTCTGTTCGATGCGGATCCCGCGACGCACGAGGAGATGTGATCGGTTCTGCCGTGATCCGCGCCGCGCGGGGCCCCTGCGATCAGTGTTGCTCGGCGGCGGCGGCGGTCGAGGCGATGGCCTGAGATCCCCGGGCTGGCGCGGACCCCGTTGGCGCGGACCCCGCGGGCGCGGACCCCGCTGGCGCGGCGACGGGGTCGCGGCCGACGATCTCGTCGGCGCGCACCGCGATCCACTCGATGAGCGGCAGCATGCGATCCATGAGCTCGCGGCCGCGCGCGGTGAGGCGGTATTCGACGTGGGGCGGCACGGTCGGCAGCGACTCGCGGTGCACGATGCCGTCGGCGACGAGTTGCCGCAGGGTGGAGGCGAGCATCTTCTCGCTGATGCCCTCGACCTCGCGGCGCAGTTCGCCCCATCGGTGCGTGCCGTCGGAGAGGGTGCAGAGCACCAGCACCCCCCATCGACTCATCACGTGATCGAGCACGACGCGTGTGGAGCAGTCTCGCGCGAATGCGCCGGTTTCGCGTAACTGCGCATAACTCACCATCAGGGAAGTACCTTACCGGAAAGTGGGTACCCGCGGCGGGGAATGCCGATGGCGAGCGGATCGCTGCACTCCCCGAAACCTCCGACGAAAGGACACCTCATGACTCTTCTCGTGACTGCAGCGAGCGGCGCCCTCGGGCATCTCGTGGTCGACGCTCTGCTGGCACGCGGCGTCGCCCCCGAGCAGATCGTCGCCGGCGCGCGCACTCCGGCGAAGGCCGCCGACCTCGCCGAACGGGGTGTCGCGGTTGTGCCGCTCGACTACGACGATGCGGCATCGGTCGAGGCGGCGTTCGCCGGCGTCGACCGTGTGCTGCTCATCTCGGGGAGCGAGGTCGGCAAGCGCGCCGCGCAGCATCAGACCGTGGTCGACGCGGCGGTGAGCGCGGGGGTCGAGCAGCTCGTCTACACGAGCCTCGCACAGGTGGAGCGCAGCTCGCTCGCGCTCGCCCCCGAGCACCTGGCGACCGAGCGCGCCATTGCGGCGTCCGGGCTTCCCGCGACGATTCTCCGCAACGACTGGTACGCCGAGAACTACGTCGCGAATCTCGATCAGGTGGCAGCGACGGGGGTGCTGCTGTCGGCGACGCGCGGGGGTCGAGTGGCCGCCGCCGCACGGGCTGACTACGCCGAGGCGGCTGCGGTGGCGCTCATCGGCGATGCGCACATCGGCAAGGTGTACGAGCTCGCGGGGCGCCCGCTCACGTACGACGACATCGCGGCGGCGATGGGTGAGGCGCTCGGGCGAACCGTGGTGCATCGCAACGTGTCGGAGGACGAGCTGCGTGCCGCGCTCGAGGGCGCCGGGCTCGACGCGGGCACCGTCGGCTTCCTCGCCGGTCTCGACGCGGGGATCGCGGAGGGCGACCTCGATGTCGACGATCCGACGCTCGCCGAGCTGATCGGCCGCGAGCCGACCCCGCTGGTCGACGTGCTGCGCGCTGCGCGGGGCGCGGCGACCGGAAGCTGACTCGGAAACGCGAAGCGGGCCGCGCACGAATGACGTGCGCGGCCCGCTTCGGCAGGTCGATGGCTCCGGCGACATCATCGCCGGAGCCGATCGCTCAGACCGTGATCTTCTCGCCCGCGAGGATGCGCTCGACCTCTTCGTACGCCTCGGTCTCCGAGATGCCGCGTGCGAGGGCGAACTCGGTGACGAGGATGCCGCTCGCGCGCTGGTACATGGCCTTCTCGCCGGTGGAGAGCTTCGCGCCCTGGCTGCGGCGCCACAGGTCGCGCACGACCTCTCCGACGCGGTGCACGCTGCCGGAGGCGAGCTTCTCGCCGTTGGCCTTGAAGCGGCGCGACCAGTTGCCCGGCTCCTCGGTGAACTCCTCCTGGAGGATCTGGATGAGCGACTCGATCCCGTCGCGGTCGATGAGCTCGCGCACGCCGATCTCGCTCAGCTGGTCGGCCGGGATCTGAATGGAGAGCTCGTTGAGCAGGGGCTGCAGCGTGAGCCACGTGCGCTCGACGCCGCCGATCTTCTTCACCTCGATCGCAGTGATCGTCACCGCACCGTGGTGCGGGTACACGAGGGTGTGTCCCACGACGTGAGACTGCTGCATAGTGATCTCCTCAGGCAATGTCGTGTGCCGACGCGTGGGCTGGATGCCGCACGGTCCGGACGAGCGCGAGGGGAGCGGACGCCGCCGCCAGCGGTCTGCTCACGCCCTCGAACTTGCACTTCATACTAATTTTAGCCGATTCCGGCCGATTTGCCCAATCGGAGGCAGTATGATGCCCCCGCATGCACGAGCGCGCACGCGGGGGTCGGCAGGCGGCGCACCTCAGTTCAGTGCGATGATGCCGATGTTGAGGGTGCTCGCGAAGCACAGCCACAGCAGGTAGGGCACCATCACCCAACTGGCGATCCGCGACCATTTCGCCGCCGACACGGCGAGCGCGACCACGACGACGATGAGGGCGACGATGACCACGGCGGCGATCCACCAGGCGGCGGCGCCGATCACCGGGTAGCCGGCGAAGAAGATCGGCGTCCACACTGCGTTCAGCACCATCTGCGTGACGAAGAGCGCGAGTGCTGAGCGCGCGGCGTTCGGCCCGCCCATGCGGAAGCCGGCGCGCCAGATGAGGAATCCCGCGAGCGCGATCAGCGCGTACAGCGCCGTCCACACGGGCCCGAAGACGGCGTTCGGCGGATCCCACGGAACCTTCTCGGCGTTCGCGTACCAGCCGTCGACGTTGCCGGTGGAGGCGAGCGAGCCGCCGAAGGCGACCGCGGCGACGATCAGGAGGAAGATGACGGCGGCGATCACCTGCCGCAGCGTCGTCGGGCCCTTCGCCCGTGCGACGACCTGCTCGTCCACATCCGTGTGCGTGCGCGTGTGCATCTGCGTGTCGCCCCTTCCGTGCGTCGGACAGCCGGCCGATACGGCCGATTGCACGCCACTCTGCCGTCTCCGCCGATCGGGCGCCAGGGGGTTGCGGGCGGAGCGGTGCCCGGAGACGGGAGAAGATCCGGCGCCGACGCCGGGCACGAGACTGCGTGCACGGTGTCCGCGCCGGATCTCCCGGCTCCGACGGCTACTGGCCGGAGATGCGGTCGCGCGCCTCCCCGGCCTGCGACTGCACGTCCTCCGACGCCGAGGTCGCCTCGCTCTTCACGTGGTCGACGGCCTCCGTCGCGCTCTCCTTCACGGCCTGCGCGGCCTCGGCGGCGGGATCCTGCAGGTTCGACGCGACCGACTTGGCCGCCGCGGTCGCCTCGTCGACGAGCGGCTGCGCCTCCTCGCGCAGCGTCTGCGAGAGCTCCTTCTCCTTCTCCGAGCTCGGGATCAGCGAGGCCGCGACCAGCCCGACGCCGAAGGCGATGAGCCCCACGGCGAGCGGGTTGCCCTCGGCCTTCGCCTTCACCGTGTGCGCAGCGTCGTGCGCGGCGTCACTCGCCCGCCCGGCGACATCGGAGGCCGATCCGCTCGCGTCGTCCGCCGCGCCCATCACGCGCTCCTTGAACGAGCCGAACTTGGAGCGCACCTTGTCCTTCTGGCGATCCACGATCTTGCCCGGCGTGACCTTGTCGACGAGGGCGTCGGTGTCGGCGCCCAGCGACCGGCGGGTGCGCTCGATCTCGGCGCGAATGGCATCGGGTGACTCGTTCATCGGTTCTCCTCATTTCTCTTGAGTGTCGGAATGAATTCCTGAAGGGTCTCCATCGTCTGCGGGGCGCCCTTCACCTTCTTCAGCTGCGCTTTGCCGACGACGAACAGCACGGCGGCGATGATCGCCCAGATGACGGCCACGATGAGGCCGGACCAGCCGCCGCCGACGAGTGTCGCCAGAGCGGCCCAGAGGGCGATGGAGAGGAAGAGCACGACCATGCTGCCGGCGTAGGCCGCGCCGCCGAGCATGCCCGCTCCGCGGCCGGTGTTCTTCGCCGATTCGCGCAGCTCCGCCTTGGCGAGCGCGAGCTCCTGGCGCATGAGCGTCGAGAGGTCTCCGGTCACCTCGCTCAGCAGGTCGCCGAGCGATTCATTGGCGGCGCGTTCTTCAGAGGGGGTTGGGTCGGCCATCTGCGCCTCCTCCCGTGATGTCGCCGTGGCGGGATCCGCCGGTCAGCCCGGGGTTCGCGCCAGGTGTCGAGCCGGGCGCCGAGCCGGGTGCCGAGCCGGGTGCGCCGGGCCCGACGCCGGGGAGCGGCGACTCGGGTGCGGCGGGCGCGGGCGGAGCCGGATGCCCGGTTGCGGGCGGGACCGGTGCGGGCGGGGCCGCGGGAGCCGCGACCGGAGCCGCGGGGCTCGAGGCCGGCGCAGGCGGCGTCGTCACGGGCGCCGCCGGCCGGGAGACCGGTGCGGCGGGGCTGGATCCCGCGGTCGAGGTGCCGGATCCGCTCGACTGCTGGTCGTGCGCGCTCGAGGCGAGGGCTCGGGTGAGCCGGCCGGCGACCACGCCTGCGACGGCGGCGATGCCGATGAAGGCCCCGGGTCGGCGGCGGGCGAACGACTTGACCTCGTCGAGCACCTCGCGGGGTTCCCGGCTCTCGAGCCAGTCGCCGATGCGGGCGACCTTCTCTGAGGTCTGACGGACGAGATCGGGGGCGACCCCGCCGCCCGAGGCGCTCGACGCCATCGCGTCGAGGTCGTCGCCCGCGCGCTGCAGCCCGGTCGCGAGGCGCGACTGCTGCTTGGAGGCCTCGTCGTTCAGCTCGCGGGTGGTCTGCGCGACGAGCTCGTGGAACTGCATCGACGCCTCTTCGACGACGTTGCCCGCCTCGTCCTTCGCGGTGTGGGCGACGTTGCTCGCGTTCTCCTGCACCGAGTGCGCGAGCGCTCCGGCCTCCTCCTTCGCGGTGTCGACCGTGCCGGACGATGGGGTGCGATTCGGATTCGCGTCGCCGCTCCCGAGGAGCTCATTCTCATGGGACATGTTCTCTCCTTCCACGCCGGATCGTTGCCGGTGTGACACCGTTTGTAGTCGAAGGGGTGCGGGAGGAAACGGGCCTTGCACGGTCGGCGATCATGTGCCACCCGCGCGGGGTGGTGGTATCGACTCAGGCGGTGCGGTCGACGGGGATCAGTTCGACGGAGAAGTCGTCTCCGGCGACCTCGGCGATCATCATCGTGCACTCCGGCTGGCGACGGCGATCGGTCGGGGAGCCCGGGTTGATGAGGCGCATGCCTGCGGGGGACACCGTGTCCCAGGGGATGTGCGAGTGCCCGAACACGAGCACGTCGGTGCCGGGGAAGGCGGCATCGGCGCGCCGCTCGCGCCCCGCGGCGGCGCCGGTCTCGTGCACGACCGCGATGTCGAGCTGCTCGACGCGCACGCGCGCGACCTCGGGGAGCCGGTCGCGCAGCTCGGGCCCGTCGTTGTTGCCCCGCACGCCGACGAGCCGGCGCGATCGGGCGTCGAGCAGGTCGAGCGTCGCCGTGTCGACCCAGTCGCCGGCGTGGATCACGAGATCGGCCTCGGCCGCCGCGGCGAGCACGGCGGAGGGCAGGCGCTTCGCCCGCTTCGGCAGGTGCGTGTCGGCGATGATGAGGAGGCGCGTCGTCATGCCACACTCATATCGCGGCGGGCGGGCACCACGCAAGGCACTGCCGGGATCCGGGGCCGCGTTCGACCATGGCTTCATGCAGTTCCGGATCGCGACCCTCGTGGCAGGCACCCGTGGCCCGCGCCGTTGAGTCGTACGCCCCGATCGGCGACGGCCGAACGGTGGCGCTGATCGGGGCGAACGGGCGCATCGACTGGCTCCCGCTGCCCAACCTCACGAACATTCCGGTGTTCGCGCACCTGCTCGACGACGACACGGGCGGCTCCTTCGCGCTGGCACCCGACCTGCCCGAGTCGCAGTACCGCGCCGAGCGCCGCTACGTGCCGAACACGAACGTGCTCGAGACGACGTTCACCACCGATGAGGGCGCCGTGCGCGTGACCGACGCGCTCGTCTCGGGCGTCGCGGGCCGGCTGCCGTGGGCGGAGCTCGCCCGCCGCATCGACGGCCTCTCGGGCACGGTGCCGATGCGCTGGGCCGTGCACCCCGGCACGTCGCTGCAGACGGCGGCGCCGTGGGTCGAGCGCACCGCGCACGGGCACGTGGTGCGCAGCGGCGCGACCGCCTTCACCGTCGTCGGCATGGAGCACGGCCCGGCCGATCCCGAGATCGACGGCGAGCGGGGCCCCGAGCTCACGGGATCGTTCTCGGCCCGCGCGGGATCGCGGCACCTCGTCGCGCTCGCCGCCACGCACGACGAGCCGCTGCACTTCCCCGCCCCCGAGAACGTCGACGCCGGCATCGACCGCACCGTCGAGAACTGGCGCCACTGGTCGCGCGTCTTCTCATATGACGGGCCCTATGCGGAGGCGATGCAGCGCAACGCGCTCGCGCTCAAGCTCCTCATCTACAGCCCCACGGGGGCGATCGCGGCGGCGGCGACCACCTCGCTGCCCGAGAACCCGGAAGGCGGCAAGAACTGGGACTACCGCCTCGCCTGGGTGCGCGATCTCGCGTACACCGCGCAGGCGCTCGTGCGGTTCGGGCTGCGCGAGGAGACTCAGGCCGCCCTCTCGTGGATGCTGCAG
Organism: Leucobacter chromiiresistens; assembly: GCF_001477055.1. Taxonomy (GTDB): domain Bacteria; phylum Actinomycetota; class Actinomycetes; order Actinomycetales; family Microbacteriaceae; genus Leucobacter; species Leucobacter chromiiresistens_A. Next base: position 9,298 of record NZ_LDRK01000042.1, on the reverse strand, counting down.
ACGATCCGGAAGCGGGGGCCCGAGCTGCACGTCATGTACACCCTCGACGGAGAGCTCGTGCCCGAACCGCGCGCGTACCACGTGCCGGGGTGGCGCGGCATCGGTCCCGTCGTGTCGGGCAATCCTGCGAGCCGGCAGCTGCAGCTCGGGGTCTACGGCGACCTCATCGCGATCTGCCGCACGTACGTCGACGCCGGCAACGTGCTCGACCTCGACACCGCCCGCATGCTCGTCGGGGTCGCCGACCGCACCTGCGACCTGTGGCGCAATCCCGATTCGGGCATGTGGGAGCTCGGCACGGACCGGCACTACATCTCGTCGAAGATGGGCTGCTGGAAGGCGCTCGACGACGCCGCGGCGCTCGCGGAGGCGGGATCGATCCCCGGATCCGCCGAGCGCTGGCGGGCCGAGCGCGACCGCATCCGTCAGTGGATCGACGCGCACGGGTGGTCGGAGGAGCGCCGCTCCTACCTCTTCTACGCGGGCGGCGACGAGCTCGACGCCTCCGTACTGCTGCACGCCCCGACCGGCTTCGACCGCGGCGAGCGCATGTCGGCCACGATCGACGCGCTCTCCGACGAGCTCGGCGCGGGCCCCCTGCTGTACCGCTACAGCGGCTCCGAGCGGGAGGAGCACACGTTCGTGGCGTGCGCCTTCTGGCGCGCCGAGGCGCTCGCCTGCGTCGGCCGCCACGAGGAGGCGCTGGAGCTGATGGACGCCCTGGTCGGCCACGCGAACGACGTCGGCGTCTACGCCGAGATGATCGACGCCGCGACCGGATCCGCCTGGGGCAACACCCCGCAGGCGCTCAGCCATCTCGCGTTCCTCGGCGCCGCGATGACGATTCGCGACGTCGTACCCGCAGACCTGCTCGACGGCCGCTGACGGCCGGCGCGCGCACCAGACCCCAACAGGAATACGAGTGAGAGGACACACCATGTCACGCGACCAGTACACCTTCGTCAACCCTGCCGAGCTCTACGCCGACATCAAGCCGGAGAAGCAGCACATGCCCGAACCCGGGCTCGACGCGGATCTCACCCCGAAGGCCGATCTCGGCGAGGAGAGCTACCGCGGCACCGGCAGGCTCGCGGGCCGCAAGGCGCTCATCACCGGCGGCGACTCGGGCATCGGGGCCGCCACCGCCATCGCGTTCGCGCGCGAGGGGGCCGACGTCGCGATCTCCTACCTGCCCGAGGAGGAGACCGACGCGGAGCGGATCGCCGGCATCCTGCGCGAGGCGGGCGTCACCGTCGCGAAGCTCCCCGGCGATCTGCGCGACGCGGCCTACTGCCGCTCGCTGGTCGACGACGCCGTGTCGCAGCTCGGGGGCCTCGACATCGTCGTGAACAACGGCGGCAAGCAGGTCTACCAGGAGTCGCTGACCGACCTCACCGACGAGCAGTTCGACGACACGTTCAAGACGAACGTGTACGCGATGTTCTGGATCACGAAGGCCGCGCTCCCGCACCTCGCACCGGGCTCGGCGATCATCAACACCACGTCGATCCAGGCGTACTCGCCCGCGGCGATCCTCGTCGACTACGCATCGACGAAGGCGACGATCAACGCGTTCACCAAGGGGCTCGCCGCGCAGCTCGCCCCGCAGGGCATCCGGGTGAACGCCGTCGCCCCGGGACCGATCTGGACGCCGCTGCAGCCGAGCGACGGCCAGCCGCAGGAGAAGATCGAGGAGTTCGGCGCCGAGACCCCGCTCGGGCGCATGGGCCAGCCCGCCGAGCTGGCGCCCGCCTACGTCTTCCTGGCGTCGGCGGAGTCGAGCTACGTGGCGGGCGAGACCCTCAACGTCAACGGCGGCATGCCGACCCCGTGAGCGTGGATCGCGAGATGCGCCTGTTCCGCTCGACCCCAGGGATCCTCGTCGAGAGCATCTGGTGGGACGCGCGCACGGAAGAGGTGGTGTGGGTCGACATCGTCGCGGGGCTGCTGCACCGCGGACGGCTCGACGGAGCGGCGGACGGCAGTGAGGATCGCGTGGTCCACCTGCCCCCGCCGCTCTCGGCGGTGCAGCCCGCTGAGGTGCCGGGTGCTGCGGGCGGGTACGTCGCCGCACTCGAGGATTCCGTGGTGCTGCTCGACGCCTCCGGCGCGATCGTGGACGAGGTGGCGCGCCTGCGGCACCGCCGCGCCGGCATGCGCCTGAACGAGGGCAAGGTGGACCCCTACGGGCGGTTCGTGGTGGGCGGCCTGAGCGTGATCGGCGACACGCCCGACGCCGATCTGTGGTCGGTGACGCCGGACGGCGAGACGACGGTGCTGCGCGGAGGCTTCGGCATCACGAACGGGATGGAGTGGTCGGACGACGGGCGCACGATGTACGTGACCGACACGTCGACGTCGACCGTCTACCGGGGCGAGTACGGCCCGGAGGGGCTGCTCGGCGAACTCGAGCCGTTCGTCTCCGGCCGCGCGAGCGACGGCCTGGCGCTGGCGGCGGACGGGACGTTCTGGAACGGTCTGTACGGCGAGAGCGCGGTGGCCCGGTGGTCGGGCGCGGGAGCGCTGCTGGAGGAGATCGCGGTGCCGGTGCCCAACGTGACGTCCGTCGCGTTCGCGGGGCCCGAGCTCGATCGCGTGCTCGTGGGCACTGCCCGGGAGAACCTCACCGAGGAGCAGTTGCGGGAGGCGCCGGAATCGGGGGCGATCTACGTGTGCGACGGGGGAGTGCGGGGCCGGCCGGTGCACACGTTCGGATCGGCTCACTCGGGCGGCTGAGCGCTCGCGGGGCCGGCTCGGCCGGGCGGTCCGCGACCCGGGTCAGCTCCGGTCGAATCCGTCGAGCTCGAAGTCCCAGCCGGTGGCCTGCATCTCCTCGTCGAGGAGCGGGCCGCCGGTGATGGGCTGCGGGTAGCTCGGGTGCGTGCGCAGTTCGTCGGCCTGCTGCGAGAAGTCGGGCTGCTCGTCGCGATCCCAGTCGAGGGGCAGCGAGAGCACGTCGTTGCCGACGCCGATGACGAGATCGGCGGTGCCGACGTGGTCGTGGTCCTCCGTGACGATCGGGATCCGCACCGCCTCCGCGCGTCCGTTCTTCGCGACGGCGGCCGTGAGTTTGACCAGCGCCTCGGCGACGTCGTCCGTAGTGGTGACGGTTTCTCCGGCGTAGGTGATCGTTCTCATGCAGCAACATTCGCACGCGACTGCTCAGAATGTGAGACGGTTGCGTTTTTCGGGGATCGCCGGGTATACGCGGGCGCGCCGCCCGCCTGCGGCCGCCGGTGCGCGGCGCCCGCCTGCGGCCGCCGGTGCGCGGCGCCCGCGCCCGCCCGGCGCCGCCCGGGGCGGCTTCCACACGCGCGAAACCGAGGGTCTGCGCCGAGTGCGAGGGAATCGGGCGGTCAGAAAGCCTCGCTCTCGCGCGAAGCCCTCACTCTCGCGCGGAGCCCGTGCGCACGAGCACCGCACGAGCACCGCACGAGCGTGCGCGAGCGCGCGCGAACCCGCGCGAACGCCCGCTCGCCGAAGTCTGCCCGAATCCGGGCGTATGTGCCATGCTGCTTGCATGGGTTTTCTCATTCATGGCGGAAATGATTACGAGTTCGAGGATCGGGTGCTCACCCACTTGAAGACGGTGATCGGGCAGAAGCTGACCAAGCAGGAGAGCTTCTTCCTCAGCTGGACCCGCACCCCCGAGCAGGGCAGCGGCCGGGTGTCGGTATGGCTGTCGCCCTACGTGACGGTCGCGTTCCGGTTCTCGGGGAGCACGCGGGCGGAGCTCAACCTGACGTGGTTGAAGGCCTTGAACGCGCTGTCGAACACCCCGCGCGGGCTGATCGTGATCAGCGAGGAAGAGGCCGAGGCGTACGCGAAGAACAACCCAGACCTGGTCTGACGGCGCCGGCCGCGAGCGGGGGAGGGCGCATGATCGCAGAGTTGCCGTGGACCGTCCTCGCCGGTCTCGCGTACGCCGCGAACGTCGGCATCGGCACGGCGAGCCTCCGCGGCCGCCGGGTGCCGCGAGCGTGGCACGGCCGAGTGTTCCTCGTGGCGCTCGCCCTGACCGCGATCGCGGCGGCCACGTCGTTCCCCGACCACCCCGCTCGCGGCGCCGCGCTGATCGTCGCGCTGGTGCCGCTCGCGGCGCTGCCGTTCTTCGGGAGGCCCGTGCGGCGGAGCCCGAGCACCCACATCATCATCGGCCTCGTGGCGGCGCCGTGCTTCGCGATCGCGCTGCTGCTGTGGGCGGCGGCGGTCTTCTGACCGGGGTCCGCGCCGGGTGTCCGCAGGAGTGAGAGGAAGGCGAGCATGGAGTTTCGCGATGTGCTGTTCAACCGGAGAACGACGAACGGGCCGTTCCTCCCCGATCCGGTGTCGGAGGAGCACCAGCGGCTGCTCATCGCCGCGGCCGCCTCGGCGCCGTCGCAGTTCAACAGCCAGCCCTGGCGCTTCGTGGTGATCGAGGATCGCGACACGATCGAGACGATCGCCCGGGTGAGCGGCGAATCGATGACCGCCGTCATCGGCGAGGGGTCGTTCTTCACGCGCTACAAGCGCCATTTCAGGTTCAGCGCGGAGGAGATGGCGGAGCACCGCTCCGGCATGTACTTCGACAAGCTGCCCGCGCCCCTCCGCCCCTTCACGCGCGCCGTGTTCTCGGCGTCCGGGCTCGCGATGATGCGCATGCTCAGGGTGCCGCAGACGCTCGGCGAGGAGAACCGCAAGTTGGTGGCGGGATCGCCGCTGATCTTCGGCGTGATGCTCGACCGCGAGGAGCGCGGCGCGCATCCGCTCGCCGACTTCTACTGCCAGTTCAGCATGGGCGCCGCGGTGGAGAACATCTGGTTGACGACGGTGGAGCTCGGAATGGGCATCCAGTTCATCTCCTTCCCGATGGAGGCGCCGGAGCAGTGGGCGCGGCTCTCGAAGCTGCTCGACGTTCCCGACCATCTGGAGCTGATGGCGCTCTACCGGCTCGGGTACGTGCCGCAGGATCAGCGGCGGCCGAAGATCGACTGGTCGAGTCGCGAGCGCCGCCCGCCGTCGCAGTTCGTGTATCGCGAGTCGTGCCGCACGCCGCAGCAGGGCTGGGACGAGGAGACGCCCTGATGGAGCGGGTGGAGCGGGAGGCGCGGGTCGCGGAGCGGGAGCGCGGGCGTGAGCGCGGGCGGGTGCGGCCGCTCCGCGTGCTGGGCATCGCCGGAGCGGTGATCGCGGGTGCGCTGGTGGTCGCGGTCGCGGCGTTCGTGATCTGGGCGAATGCGACGTATGCGGCGCAGCCCGAAGCGCTCGGCGAGGTCGAGCAGGACGACCGGGTGGTGCTGGCCGAGCGCGACGGCGCGGTCGTGCTGACGCCGGCGGGCGGAGCGGGGGAGCACGGGCTCGTCTTCTTCGCGGGGGCGAAGGTGGAGCCCGAGGCGTACGCGGCGACCTTCCGGGAGACCGCGGCGCAGGGGCGCACGGTCGTCATCGTGCAGTCGTTCCTGAACCTGCCGCTGCTCGAGACGCGCCCGCTGAGCGAGTTCACGGATCTCGCTCCCGAGGTCGACGCGTGGGCGGTCGGCGGGCACAGCATGGGGGGCGTGCAGGCGTGCCGCGTCGCCGACGCCGAGCCCGAGGCGGTGCACGCGCTCGTGCTGTTCGCCTCGTACTGCGCGGACGACGCGCTCGCGCAGCGCGACGACCTCGCGGTGCTGTCGCTGTCGGCGACGAACGACGGCCTCGCGACGCCCGAGAAGATCGAGGCGTCGCGCGACGATCTGCCGGAGGGCGCGGTGTTCGAAGCGATCGAGGGTGCGGTGCACGCGCAGTTCGGCGCGTATGGGGAGCAGTCGGGCGATGGCGCGCCGACGGTGTCGGACGAGCGGGCGCGCGACGAGATCACCATGGCCCTCGAGGGCTTCTTCGCGCTCGCGTCGAATGACGACGAGGACGAGGTCGGGGAGGAGGCGGCCGCCGGTGCCCGTCGATGATGCGCGCCCGCAGGTGCTGACCGTCGGCCATTCGACCCACTCGATCGAGCGGTTCGTCGAGCTGCTCCGCGAGGCGGGGGCGGGGCGCGTCATCGACATCCGGAAGCTGCCGGGCTCGCGCCGATTTCCTCAGTTCGACGCCGATGCTCTCGCCGATTCGCTGCGCGATGCGGGCATCGGGTACGACCGGGAGGAGCGCCTGGGCGGGCTGCGCTCGGCGTCGACGGCCGCCGACCCCGAGGCGAACGGCCTCTGGCGCAATGCGAGCTTCCATCGGTACGCCGACTACGCCATGACGAGCGACTTCCGCGACGGTCTGCGGCGCGTGCGCGAGCTCGCGAGCGTCGACGCGCCTCCGGCGCTGATGTGCGCCGAGGCCGTCTGGTGGCGCTGCCACCGGAGGATCGTCGCGGATCACCTCATCGCGCAGGGCGTGCGGGTGGCGCATCTCATGCCCGACGGCCGGGTGCAGCCCGCCGGCCTGACGCCGGGCGCCCGCGTGACGGGCGACGGGACGGTCGGCTACCCCGCCGACTGATACACGTCGGGGATGCCGTCGTCGTCGGCGTCGACGGCGTCGCGCAGCGCGATGCGCCGGTAGCGGCGGTTGCGCGAGCCGAGGAGCAGGGAGGCGAGCACGGCGGCGATGACGGATGCGCTGAGGATCGCGACCTTCGCGATGTCGTGCTCGGGGGCTTCGGGCGCGAAGGTGAGCTCGGCGACGAGCAGCGACACGGTGAAGCCGATGCCGGCGAGCAGGCCGACGCCGACCATGTCGATCCAGCGCAGTTCGGGGTCGAGCCGGGCGCGCAGCACCTTCGTGGTCAGCCAGGTCGAGGCGAGGATGCCGATCGGCTTGCCCACCACGAGCGCGATGATGATCGCGTAGGTGAGCGGATGCGTGAACGCCTCCCGCAGCCCGTCCATTCCGCCGAGGGGCACGCCGGCGGCGAGGAACGCGAAGACGGGAACCGCGAACCCGGCGGAGATCGGCCGGAACCGGTGCTCGAACTCCTCGGCGAGCCCGGGTGCGCCGGCGGCCTCGTCGCGGACGCTCTTCCGGTGCAGCACGGGGATCGCGAAGCCGAGGAGCACGCCCGCGATCGTCGCGTGGATGCCCGAGGCGTGCATCAGCGCCCAGGCGATCGCGCCGACCGGGAGCAGGATGCACCATGCGGCGGCGGCGCGGCGGCTGAAGAACCGGCGGAACCGCTGCGCGACGACGGCGTAGAGCGCGATGACGGCGAGTGCGAGCAGGAGCGGGACGATCTCGATGCGCTCGGTGTAGAAGATCGCGATGATGCTGATCGCGAGCAGGTCGTCCACGACGGCGAGGGTGAGGAGGAAGATGCGCAGCGCGGGCGGCAGGTGGGAGCCGATGATGGCGAGCACGGCGACGGCGAAGGCGATGTCGGTGGCGGTCGGGATCGCCCACCCGTGGTGCAGCTCGGGCCGCTGTGCGGCGACCGCGGTGTAGATGAGCGCCGGCACGAGCACGCCGCCGGCTGCGGCGGTGATGGGGACGATGGCGGAGCGGAAGCTCCGCAGGTCGCCCTCGACGAATTCGCGTTTGAGTTCGAGCCCGACGAGGAAGAAGAAGATCGCGAGCAGGCCGTCCGAGGCCCAGGTGCCGAGGCTCAGCCTGAGATGCCAGGGCTCGTACCCGAACTCGAAGTCGCGCAGCGCCGCGTAGGCGTCGGCCCAGGGCGAGTTCGCCCAGATGATCGCGATGATCGCGGCGCCGACGAGCAGCATGCCGCCGACGGTCTCCTTGCGCAGCAGCGCGGTGATGCGGCCGGCTTCGCGGTAGCTCCCGTATGCGGGGAAGGTCGGCTCGTGCTGTCCGGGTAAATGCGCCATGATGAGTCTCCATACTATTCTGCGAGCGGTGCGGCTGCAGGGCCCCCGCTCGCCGCGAAGCAGGAGGCCGCATGCCCATCGTCGACGAGTCAGGATCCCGGGTCGCGCTGGTCACGGGTGCCGGGAGTGAGACCGGGATCGGGTTCGCCGCCGCTCGCGCACTGGCGGAGGCGGGGTACCGCCTCGGCATCGCCGCGACGTCGGCCCGCATCGAGGAGCGCGCGGCCGAGCTCCGCCGCGGGGGTTGCGAGGTGGTGACGGTGGTGGCCGACCTCACCGACGCCGCCGAGGCGGATCGCGCGGTCGCCGTCGTGGTCGAGGCGTTCGGGCGGCTCGACGTGCTGGTCAACAACGCCGGGATGACGTCGGTCGGCGATCCCGAGCAGCCGGCCGGCATCGGCGAGATCTCGAACGATCAGTGGGGATCGGCGCTGCGCCGCAACCTCGACACCATGCTCTTCGTGACGCGCGCGGCGACGCCGGCGCTGGTGGAGAGCGGCGCGGGGCGCATCGTCAACGTCTCGTCGCTCTCAGGGCCGATCACCGCCTACGCGGGCGATGTCGCCTACCATGCGGCGAAGGCGGGCGCGGTCGGGCTCACGCGGGCGGCGGCGGTGGATCTCGCTGAGCACGGGGTCACGGTGAACGCGGTGGCGCCGGGGTGGATCGCGACGGGTTCGTCGACGCCGCACGAGCTGCGCATGGGCGATGCGACGCCGGTGGGCCGCTCGGGGCGTCCCGAGGAGGTGGCGAGCGCGATCGCGTGGCTCGCGCGACCCGATGCGTCGTATGTGACGGGCCAGGTGATCGTCGTCGACGGGGGCAATTCGATCATGGAGGATCGGGGCGCGGTGATTCTCGAGTGAGAGTGCGGGCCCCGTTCGCGATCGATGCGCATGTGCTTATATGTGCGTATGACCGAAGACCTCGAAGCCGCTGCGGAGTTGTTCAAGGCGCTGTCATCGGCGTCCCGTCTGCGCCTGCTCACGATGCTCACGGAGGCCCCGGCGACAGTGGGCCGGCTCGCGGAGGCGAGCTCCCTCTCTCAGCCTCTGGTGTCGCAGCACCTGCGAACGCTGCGTGCTGCGGGCCTCGTCTCGGTGCAGCGCGAGGGGCGCGAGGCGCGGTACGAGATCGCCGATCTGCACGTCGCCCACATCGTCGCCGACGCCGTGCAGCATGCGCTCGAATCCGCGTGAGAACCATTCCCATCAAGTGCACATATTGCAATTTGTTTATACGTGTGGTCGACTGGTGACGTTCGCGCCGCGAACGATTGCAGGTATCTGACGAGACGAATCGAGAGGGGCACCATGAGCGCCACCGACACCCACGCGGAGCACACCGTCGCCGAGCACGAGCACGGCACCGACTGCGGTCACGAGACCGTGCAGCACGGGGATCACGTCGACTACGTGCATGACGGGCACAAGCACGCCGTGCACGACGACCACTACGACGAGCACTAGGAGCGGCGCCGACGCGCCGATCGACGCACTGAGGGCCAGCGG
>NZ_LDRK01000041.1 GCF_001477055.1 Leucobacter chromiiresistens | reverse complement strand
CCTTATCCCCCTCGTAGCTTCTACATCGAGGGGGTTCTTTGCGTTTCCCGCAAAGAAAGCGCAGAGCGCCCCCGAAGAAAGCGCAGAGCGCCCCCGAAGAAAGCGCAGAGCGCCCCCGAAACAGGTGTCGCCCCTCCCGGCACAGGCAATGGGAGGGGCGACGCGTCGTTGACTCGCAGGTGCATGGGGTACACGGTTCAGCGGGAACGACACTGACAAGTGTGGACGCACTCCAGAAACATCGACACCCCCTTGATTTTCACGAGAAGCAGCCGCTCATCCGCAACCCCCGGAACGGGAACGGTCCGCGAGCCTACGATGGGCTCATGACCGCTCTCATCTGGTTCCGCGACGATCTGCGACTTGCCGACCACGCGGCGCTCTACGTGCTCGACGAGGAGTCGGATGAGACGCGCCCGCTCGGGAGTGCGGCGAAGTGGTGGCTGCACGAGTCGCTCACGCGTCTCGGCGAGGCCCTGCACGAGCGGGGAGTGCCGCTGGTGCTCCGCCGTGGCGCCGCGGAATCGGTGGTTCCGGCGGTCGCCGCAGAGGTCGGAGCCGATCACGTGTACTGGAACCGCCGGTACGGCGCCGAGCGGCACATCGACGCGCGCATCAAGGAGCGCCTGCAGGGCGACGGCATCGATGCGCACTCGTTCCCGGGCGGGCTCCTGTTCGAGCCGTGGACCGTCGAGACGCAGTCGGGCGGCCACTACCGCGTCTACTCGCCGTTCTGGCGTGCTTGCCTCGCGATGCCGGCCCCCGCCGAGCCGCTGCCGATTCCGAAGTCGCTTCGGGGCGCGGAGCCGAGTGCTGCCGGCGATGCTCTCGACGACTGGCGGTTGCAGCCGAAGCGTCCCGACTGGGCGACGGGGATCGCCGAGCGCTGGCAGCCGGGGGAGGATCAGGCGCTCGACCGGCTCGAGCGCTTCCTGTCGAGCCGCGCGGGGGCGTACGCGAAGCGGCGCGACTTCCCTTCGGAGGAGGTGTGCTCCGAGCTCTCCCCGTACCTGCGCTGGGGCGAGATCAGCCCGCGAACGGTCTGGCATCGGGCCCTCGCATCGGGCGCCGATGCCGGCGCGTTCCTCTCCGAGCTGGGTTGGCGCGAGTTCGCCTGGCATACGACGTTCCACAATCCGCCGCTGCATCTGCACGAGCTCAACCCGCAGTTCGCGCACTTCCCGTGGAAGGATCCCGATGAGCAGCAGCTGCGGGCGTGGCAGCGGGGCGAGACCGGGTACGGGCTCGTCGACGCCGGGATGCGGGAGCTGTGGCACACGGGGTACATGCACAATCGGGTGCGCATGGTCGCCGCGTCGTTCCTGACGAAGAACCTGCTCACGGATTGGCGGATCGGCGAGGCCTGGTTCTGGGACACCCTGGTCGACGCCGACACGGCGAGCAACCCGTTCAACTGGCAGTGGGTGGCCGGCTGCGGTGCCGACGCGGCGCCGTACTTCCGCATCTTCAACCCGGTGACGCAGCAGAAGAAGTTCGACCCCGATGGGCACTACGTGAACCTGTGGGCGAGCGACAGCGTGCTGTTCCCCGAGATCGTGGATCTGCGCGCGACCCGTGCGCGGGCGCTCGCCGCCTACGACACCGCCCGTCACAGCGACGCGCGATCCGACGACTGACCGAGGAAGGGAGCTTCGATGGCGACGCGAACCCCGGCGATGACCCCCTCCGACACGCCGGTGGGGGAGGTGCTCGATCGCGTGACGAGCGCGCGACGCAATGAGGCGGAGCAGCTGCTCGACCTGCACCGGGAGGTGAGCGGTGAGCCGGCGGTGGTGTGGGCGGGCCGCATCATCGGCTTCGGCGAGCACCACTACCGGTACGAGAGCGGCCACTCCGGCACGGCGCCGGTGCTCGCGTTCGCCTCGGGGCCGGCGAAGCACACCCTCTACCTGGTCAGTGATTTCTCCGAGCGGTGGCCGGAGGCGCTCGCGGCGCTCGGCCCGCATCGGGCGGGTCGTGCGTGCCTGTACGTGACGCGGCTCGCGCGGGTCGATCCGGCGGCGCTGCGGCGGATCCTCGAGCTGAGCCGCGACGCGACGCTCGGCGGGTGAGGGCCCGCGATCCTCATCTCATGAGTGCCGGATCGCGCGGCCCGCGACCGCGGTAGCTGGGCGTGCGCTGTGCAGCATGCGCATATTCAGCGGGACGCATGGTGCGGCCGATAGCGTGAGCACAGCGATCGGCACACGGCCTGTGGCTTACCCAGGGCTCGCGCACGAGCGGCCCGGAACGGAACGGTGCCGACGATGACGCCAGCGAACACCCCCACCCTCGAGGGCCTGGGCCGACTGCAGCCGACGCGGGCGCGCGCGAGCGACTTCCCGCCGATCGCCAAGGCGTACACGCGGGTGTCGCAGGTCGTGCGCGAGTCGGGCCTGCTGCGGCGCGCGCACTGGTTCTACGCGAGCGTCGCCGTCGGCATCGCCCTCGCCCTCGGCGGTGCGGTGACCGGGTTCATCCTGCTCGGCGACAGCTGGTTCCAGCTGCTCATCGCGGGCGCCCTCGGAATCATCTTCACGCAGATCGCGTTCCTCGCCCATGAGGCGGCGCACCGCCAGATCCTCTCGTCGGGCCCGGCCAACGACCGGCTCGCGCGCTGGCTGGCGGGCGCGATCGGCATGAGCTACTCCTGGTGGGATTCGAAGCACACCCGGCACCACGCGAATCCGAACCGGGTGGGCAAGGATCCCGATATCGAGGTCGACACCATCTCCTTCATCGAGGAGGACGCGGTGCAGGCCCGCGGCCTCGTGCGGGCGATCACGCGGCGGCAGGGGTGGCTCTTCTTCCCGCTGCTCACGCTCGAGGGCCTGAACCTGCACTTCCACAGCTTCACGTACCTGTTCAGCCGGGAGCCGGTGAACGGGCGCCGGACGGAGCTCGCGATCATCCTCGTGCGGTTCGCGCTGGTGCTCGTTCCGGTCTTCCTGCTGCTCCCCGTCGGCATGGCGTTCGCCTTCATCGGCGTGCAGCTCGCCGTCTTCGGCGTCTACATGGGGGCGTCGTTCGCCCCCAACCACAAGGGTATGCCGGTCATCGCGCACGACGCGAAGCTCGACTTCTTCTCGAAGCAGGTGCGCACGTCGCGCAACATCCGCGGCGGGTGGTGGGCGACGTGGCTCATGGGCGGCCTCAACTACCAGGTGGAGCACCACCTGTTCCCGAGCATGGCGCGGCCGCACCTCTCGAAGGCGCGCGCGATCGTGCGCGAGCACTGCCGCACGCTCGGCGTCCCGTACACGGAAACGTCGCTGTGGCGTTCGTACGCGATCGTCATCGAGTACCTGAACCGGGTAGGCCTCGCGGCCCGCGACCCGTTCGACTGCCCCATCACGGCGCAGTACCGCCGCGCGTAGGGAGGCGGCACTGACGGCGCCCCGCGCGGCGTCGCTACTGGCCGGCCTGCTCCGCGTCGTAGTCGGTCTCGCGGCGCTTGCGGCGGGGTGAGGTCGTCGACTTGACGAAGAGGCGCACCAGCGCTCGCTTCTTCTCGAAGTAGGCGTGGCGGCTCAGCTCGCCCGCCTCGAACTGCGCCTCGAGCTCGCGCAGCGTCTCCTCCGCCGTGGCGGCGTCGAATCGCGAGTACCCGTTCGCGAGCGTGTGCTCTTCTCTGATCCCCATGGTTCCCCCTTCGCTGTCATGGATGCTACGGGAGGGCGCCGACATTCTCGCCGTGAGGGGCGCTAGCACGAACGATCCTGTTCATAGGAAGCCTCATTCTTTCGATAGGGTGAGGCTCGAATGGTTCGGCGAACACATAGGAGTGTCGATGTCGGTAGAAATAGCGGAGCGTCTCGGGAGCCTTGCGACGAAGATTCAGCAGCAGCGCGCGAACATCGAGACGGAGGAAGCTACGAAGAACGCATTCGTGATGCCGTTCATATCGCTCGTACTGGGTTATGACGTATTCAACCCGAGCGAAGTCGTTCCCGAGTTCACCGCTGATGTGGGAACGAAAAAGGGCGAGAAGATCGACTACGCCATCGTCAAGGATGGTGAGGTTCAGATCCTGATCGAGTGCAAACACATCGGCGCACCCCTGAACATCAAGCACACTTCCCAGCTGTTCCGCTACTTCGCTGTCGCGCACGCGCGTATTGCGATCCTCACCAACGGCGATGAGTACCAGTTCTTCACCGATCTGGATGCCCCCAACCGTATGGACGAGAAGCCGTTCCTCGTCATCCAGATCTCCGATCTGGATTCCGCACTCGTGCCGGAGCTTCGCAAACTGACGAAGGACGCTTTCGATATCGACTCGATCGTGAACGCGGCCGAGGAGCTGAAGTACGTCGGGGAGCTCAAGCGGGTTCTCGCGGCTCAATTCTCGGCGCCGGATTCGGACTGGGTGAAGTTCTTGACCGCCAGAGTCTACGAGGGTGCCTTTACGCAGAAGGTGCGAGAACAGTTCACGGGCCTGGTCGAGAAGGCTGCCAAGCAGTTTCTGAACGATCGTGTCAACGATCGCCTGAAGGCCGCGCTCGGGGGCCAAGCGTTGACGAGCGACAACACGTCGGTGTCCGCCTCGGATGCGAGCGAACGAGTGGCTGAGGCCTCGGTGGAGCAATCCCGGCGGTCCGATGGAATCGAAACGACACTCGAGGAGATCGAGGCGTTCCAGATCGTCCGAGCGATCGCCTGCAGTGAAGTGGCACCTTCTCGTATCGCTCAACGTGATGCCAAGACGTATTTCGGCGTGCTTCTCGACAACAACAACCGGCGTCCGCTCGCGAGGCTCTGGTTCAATACCAGTCAGAAGTACATCGGCATTTTCGACGCCGAGAAGAACGAGACGCGTCATCCCATCGAATCGCTCGACGAGATCTACCGCTTCGCGGAGGACATCAGGCGTACCGTGCACTTCTACGACTGAGACTGGAGACCCTCGTCTCCTATGCGCCGACAAAGCCGGCACTCATGGATGCTACGGGAGGGCGCCGACATTCTCGCCGTGAGGGGCGCTAGCACGAACGATGCAACCGCCGCACGGGGGTAGCCGCACTCCGCTGCGCGTGGGTAACGTGAGAGCTACTTCGGGAAGGAGTCACTCATGAACGCATCGCACCGCGAAGCAGACGATCACGTATCGCACAACGAACCGCACGATTCGAACGAGTTCGAGGCATCGAACGGTGCCGGCACCGTGAACACCCCTCGCGATGGGGAGACCCTCGATCGCCCGGTGCTCGACGGATCGACCGAGGATTACGGCCAGGAGGGTCAGGAGAAGAACCCCCGGTACGGCCAGGAGAACCCTGAGCTCATCCGCCGCCCGTCGACCGGCGAGGAGACGCCGACCCCCGACGAGGAGTCCTGAGCCCGTTCGGCTCGGAGATATCTCGGAGAGCGGGTGCTCTGCTGCGCGTGCGCGTCAGAGCACCCGCTTGATGCTGTCCGAGGTGTAGTACCGGATCGACCCGGTGGTGTCGAGCACGCCGTACGCCGTCGCCCCGTTCGTCATCCGACGCACGTCGCAGATGACGCCGCGCGCGCCCGAGGGAGCGACGACGCTCTCGTCGACCTGGAACTCTTCGAGATCAGCCATGGTTCGACCCTAGCCGCGCGCGGCCGCATGGAACAGGCCTTGCGCGAACCCGGCGGACGATGCGCAGGCTCGAGCTACCGGCCGGGGTGGACGCCGTACTGGGCGCGGTACGCCGCGGTGAAGCGCGACGTGTTGGTGAACCCCCAGCGGCGTGCGATGGTCGCGATCCGTGCGGGCGTGTCCGCCCGGCGCAGGTCGCCGTGCGCGCCCGCGAGCCTGACGCGGCGCAGGTACTCGCTCGGCGTGAAGTCGAGGGAGCGGCGGAACGCGTACTGCAGGCCGCGCGTGGAGATGTGCGCGGCGCGCGCCACGTCGTCGACCGTGATCGCCTCGTGGGCGTGGGCGTCGATGTACGCGAGCGCCCGGCGCACGGTGGCCGGGGCGGCGGATCGCTGCGGGGTGCGCTCCATCGTCTGAGAGAAGCTCGTCGAGAAGCTCGAGAGCACGGTCCAGAGCGTGTGCCGCAGCAGCCCCGCTCCCACGACGGTGTCGGGGTCGAGCGTGGCGTCTCCCGAGAGCACCGATGAGGCGACGTAGCTGTAGGTGCGCTCCCACTGCGCGGCCTCGTGGGGCCCGCGGGCCTCCGGCGAGCGCACCTGGATCGAGAGGTTGTCATCGCCCGAGATCTGGCGGGCCAGCCGCTGGGCGTAGTCGCGATCGAACACGAGCGCCTGCACGATGGCGCGATCCTCCCAGTGCGCGGTGACGGGGGCCCCGTGCGAGGCCCAGGGCCTGCCCGCGGGGAGCGAGCGCTGACCGGCGGTGACCTCGCCGCGCGGTGCCTGCACGCTGCAGGTGAACAACTGCGATTCGGGGGCGACCGACGAGTCGACGGACGCGGAGAGCTCGTAGCGGATCAGCGAGAAGCCCTCGACCGTGGCCGAGAACCAGTCGAGCTGGCACCGTTCCTCGTCGACGTCGAGCAGGCGGGCCGATGGGGCGAACGCCTGCCAGGTGTGCGCGACCTGCTCGGGGTCGGTCGCGCGGAACCGCTGAATCTCCACTGCCGCCCCCGAACCGATCTCATCGGCGCGCGAAACGGCCGTCCTCTACGAAAGGTAGTTTCGCATACTGTACGGGTCGAGGTGGCATCGGGCACGGCGCGCATGGAGACGCGCCGCGACTGGCACGATGTGACCATGGGGTTTCTTATACACGGTGGGAACGAGTACGAGTTCGAGGATCGCCTGCTCGCGCACCTGAAGACGGTGATCGGGCAGAAGCTGAAGAAGCAGGAGTGCTTCTTCTTGAGCTGGACGAAGACTCCCGAGCAGGGGAGCGGGCGGGTCTCGGTGTGGCTGTCGCCCTACACGACCGTCGCCTTCCGCTTCTCCGGGAGCCGACCGCCCGAGCTGAACGTCGCATGGGTCAAGGTGCTGGCCGCACTGTCGCACACGGCGCGAGGGCTCGTCGTGCTGTCGGAGGAGGACGCGATGGCGTACGCGAAGAAGAATCCCGACATCGTCTAACGGCGCGAAGCCCTGGGGGGAATCGGGCGAGAACGGTCCATCAACGGCTGGTGAACAGCCTGCGATGCGACCGTTCTTCCTGTTCACGCGGCCATACACTCGGTCCGGTGAGGCGCTCTTCCACCACTGCCGAGTCCTGGGTCGCAGACACCGCCGCCGCGAAAGGTCCGCAGGCGTCGGCGGGCCCCCCGGCGCCGCAGCCGTCGTCGTCGCGCGAGGCGAGCGCGGCGAGCACAGCGAATGCGGCGAACGAGGCGAACGAGGCGAACGAGATACCGCGCGGGCGCCGCGACGCCGGTTACCGCTTCTTCGAGATGCTGCCGGCGATGCTGAGCCTCGGAGTACCGCTGGCCGCGATCCTGCTCTCCCTGGTCGATCTGCGCATCGGCGTGCTGTTCGTCGCCGCCTTCATCGCGCTGACCCTCGTGCGGGCCGTGCGGGGCGGCGTCGACGCCCTGCGCGGGTTCCGCCGCATGCGTCTCGCCGTGCGCGTCGACTGGGCGGCGGTGGCGGTAGAGACGGAGGGTGCGGTGCGCCGTGTGCGGGCTGGCCCGAAGGTGCCGGTCGCGCAGTTGCTGGGCCCCGCGACCCGGGCGCTCCCCGAGCCGTTCGCCCGCGCGCACCACGCGTTCCTGCGGAGGCTGGCGGCGCCTGGGGCGGCGGATGCGGTGCCGCTGCCCTCCGAACTCGTGCACGCGGTCATCGTCGCCGCGTACAACGAGCCGTTCGAGGTGATCGAGCCGAGCCTGCGCTCGCTCGCCGCGTCTTCGGGCGCCGAGCGGCTGGTGGTGGTCTTCGCGTACGAGGAGCGGGGCGGGGCCGCGATGCGGGAGCGCGCCGTGCGCCTGCGCCATGCGTTCGCCCCGCACTTCGCGGCCTTCCTCGCCGTCGAGCACCCTGCCGGGCTGCCCGATGAGATCGCCGGGAAGGGGGCGAACATCACGTACGCTGCCCGGCGGCTCCGCACCTGGCTGCAACTGCGCGAGATCGCCCCGACCGACGTGATGGTGACGACGCTCGACTGCGACAACCGGGTGCATCCGCACTACTTCGCCAATGTGACGTACGCGTTCGTGCGCGACGCCGATCGGGCGCGCAGGTCGTATCAGCCGATCTCCACGTTCGTGAACAACCTGTGGCACGCCCCCGCTCCCACGCGCGTGGTGGCCGCCGGCAACACGCTCTGGAACCTGATCTCGACGGTGCGCCCCTTCACGCTCCGCAACTTCGCCTCGCACTCGCAGCCGATGGACGCGCTGATCGACATGGACTACTGGAGCCGGCGCACGATCGTCGAGGACGGCCACCAGTACTGGCGCAGCTACTTCCATTTCGACGGCCGGTACGGGGTGACGCCGATCCATCTGCCCGTCTCGCAGGATGCGGTGCTCGGCGCCTCGCTGGCGCGCACGCTGCGCGCGCAGTTCACGCAGCTCTGCCGATGGGCGTACGGCGCCTCCGACATCGCGTTCGTGGGCGTTCGCCTGTTCGCGAAGGATCGCCGGGCGCCGTTCGGGGGAACGCTCGCCCGTTTCGCGGCGCTGCTCGACTCGCACGTGACGCTCGCCTGCGTCGCCCCGATGGTCGCGTTCGGCGCGTGGATACCGATCGTCGTCGGCAGCCTCTCGGGCGGGGCGGGCACCCCGCTCGCGATGCTGCTGCGCGAGGCGGGCAGTGCGAGCGCGAACGGCGCCGCCTGGGCGACGCACGCCCTCGGCATCCCGGTCTCCTCCGCGGTGGAGGCGGTGCGCGCGTCGGCCTTCGCCGGGTCGGCCCACTGGAACGACCGGTTCGCCGCACCACCGTTCTCGGCGGCGCAGCTCGCGGCCGAGCTGCCCGGGATGGTGGGCACGGCGCAGCGCTTCGCCCTCCTCGGGGTCGCCGTCACGATCGTGCTCACCATGCTGCTCACTCCCAGACGGCCGGCGCACGTGTCGCCGATGCGGGGTCTCGGCATGCTCGCGCAGTGGGTGCTGCTGCCGGCCACGCTGCTCTGCTACAACACGGCGAGCGCGGTGGTCTCCCAGTACCGCCTGCTCGTCGGCGCCTACCGGGAGCACTTCGAGGTGACGGAGAAGCGGGCTCCGGCGTCCCCACGCGCGTCGTGCACCGAGTCCGAGCACGCTCTGCCGGTGCGCGAGCGGGTGGGGGAGAGCCACTAAACTCGTTCAGTTCGAGTGTCTCGAACGGAACGGGGGAAGCGTGACGGATCGAGATGCGGAGGCGGGCGGTGGAGTGCCCCGCAGGCGGTTCGGGTTCGCGCTGGCGGTGGCGAGCGTCACCGCGATGATGGCGGGTGCGAGCGCCCCGTCGCCGTTCTACCCGGTGCTCGCCGAGTCGATCGGCTTCTCGCCGCTCGTGACCACCTCCGTGTTCGCGGTCTACGCGCTGGCGCTGCTCGCGACGCTGCTCACGGCGGGCTCGCTCTCCGACCACGTCGGGCGCCGCCCGGTCGCGAGCTCGGGGCTGGTGCTGCTCGCGGCGAGCGTGTTCGTGTTCTGGCATGCCGGATCGGTGCCCGTGCTGATCCTCGCCCGCGTGCTGCAGGGGGTCGCGAGCGGGCTGCTCCTCTCCGCGGTATCGGCCGCGATCACCGATCTCGAATCGCCGCGCCGGCCCGGATCGGCCGCGGTGTGGAACGCGGTGGCGCCGATGCTCGGGCTCGGCATCGGCGCGCTCGCCGCAGGCCTCGCGCTCGACGGATCGCACGACGCGATGGCGGTGGTCTTCGCTCCGCTCGTGGTCGTGTACCTGGTGCTCGCGGCGCTCACCCGCTTCGTGCCGGAGACCGCGCCGCGGGCGCCGGGCGCCCTGCGGTCGCTCGGGTTCCGCCTGACGGTGCCGGCGGAGATGCGCGCCGAGTTCGCACGGGGCGTTCCCGCCATCTTCGCGGGGTGGGCGACGGGAGGGCTGTTCCTCTCGCTGGGCGCGAGCATCGTGCACGCGGAGCTCGGCGGAGCTGCGCACGTGTGGCAGGGGCTCGCGGTCGGGGTGCTCGCCGGTTCGGGCGCCGTCGCCGCGTTCCTGCTGCGCCGTCGCTCGCCGCGCGCGATCGCGGTGTTCGGCACCGCCGCGCTCGCGGTGGGCACCGCCTGCTCGCTGGGCGCGCTCGCCGCAGGGTCGCTGCCGGCGTATCTCGCGGCGGTCGCGGTGACCGGGTCGGGCTTCGGCACCGCCTTCTTCGGCGTCGTCAGCTCGCTCGCTCCGCATATCCCCGCCTCGCAGCGGGCCGACGTGTTCGCGGTCGTCTTCCTGGTGTCGTATCTCGCCTTCGGCGTGCCGACCGTCGTGGCCGGGCTGCTCGTCGAGTTCGCGGGACTCGCGCCCGTGGCGTTCGGATACGGGGCGGTGGTGATCGTCTTCGCGGGGGCCGCCTGCGTCGTGCGGGTGCTCCAGAGGTAACGGGGAGCGGGGCAGCGGGGCGTCGGGTAGGATGCTCGGCATGGATATCGAGGTCGACAGAACGTCACCCGCCGCCGCGCGACACCGCTGAGTGTCGGGCGGGTTTGGCGAGAACCCTCTGTTCTCCGCTCGACCGCCGTCCGCTTCGCACGGGGCCGAGCCGACCCGAATCGAGCTCCATGTCTGCATCCCCAGCGATCTCGCTGCACCGCCTCTCGTACGTCTGGCCCGACGGTTCGCCGGGTCTCCGCGACGTCTCGGGAACCTTCCCGACCGGGCGCACCGGTCTGACGGGCCGCAACGGCTCCGGCAAGTCGACGCTGCTCCGCGTGATCTCCGGGGCGCTCACGCCCTCCTCCGGCACGATCAGCGTCGGCGGAGAGGTCGCCGCCCTGCCGCAACTGCTCACCCTGCACCGTGAGACGACGGTCGCGTCGCTGCTCGGCATCGACCGCCCCCTCGCCGGGCTGCGCGCCATCGAAGCCGGCGACGTCGACCCGCGCCACTTCGACGCCGTCGGAGACGACTGGGACATCGAGGCGCGAGCGGCGGTCGCACTCGATCGCATCGGCTTCTCGGCGCTCGACCTCGACCGCAGCGTCGCCACCGTCTCCGGGGGCGAGGCGATGCTCATCGCGATCACCGGCCTGCGGCTGCGCCGCGCCCCGATCACCCTGCTCGACGAGCCGACGAACAACCTCGATCGGGTGGCGCGCGCCCGGCTCGGGGAGTTCATCGACGACTGGCCGGGCACGCTGCTCGTCGTCAGTCACGATGTGGAGCTGCTCGAGCGCATGGAGCACACCGCCGAGCTGCACGACGGCGCGCTGACGGTGTTCGGGGGGCCGTTCAGCGCCTGGCGCGCGCATCAGGAGGCGGAGCAGGCGGCGGCCGAGCAGGCCGCGAAGGCCGCCCAGCAGGCGCTCAAGGTCGAGAAGCGGCAGCGCATCGAGGCTGAGACCAAGCTCGCGCGACGGGAGCGCGCAGGCCGCCAGACGCAGCTCGGCGGCGGCATCCCGAAGATTCTCGCGGGGCGGCGCGCGAGCAGCGCGCAGGTCGCGGCGGGCTCGCTGCGCACGACGCTCGACGGTCAGGTGCGGGCGGCGCAGGCGGCGGTCGACGAGGCCGATGCGCGCGTGCGCACTGATGAGCGGATCTCGATCGACCTGCCGGATCCGGCCGTGCCGCGCGGTCGTCGGCTGATCGAGTTCACGGGCGCGGAGCGGGAGATCGTGGTGCAGGGCCCCGAGCGCGTCGCGCTCGTCGGCGCGAACGGCACCGGCAAGTCCAGTCTGCTCGACCGGCTGGTGGGGTCGCGCGGCGGGGCGGCGAGCGCGGGGCCGACCGCGGAGGCGGCGCCCGGCGGCGCCCTGGCGCAGCTCCCGCACGCCACCGGTCGTCTCCTCACCGACCGCTTCGGCTATCTGCCGCAGCGCCTCGACGGTCTCGACGACGCCGCCAGCGCAGTCGAGAACGTGCGATCCGTGGCTCCGGGCACCGCTCCGGGGGAGGTGCGCAACGGCCTCGCGCGGCTCCTCCTCCGGGGGTCGAGCGCCGACCGTCCGGTCGGCACGCTCTCCGGCGGCGAGCGGTTCCGGGTGTCGCTCGCCCGTCTGCTGCTCGCGGAGCCGCCGGCGCAGCTGCTCATCCTGGACGAGCCGACGAACAATCTCGATCTGGCGAGCGTCGCGCAGCTCACGGATGCGCTGAACGCCTACCGCGGGGCGATCCTCGTCGTCAGCCACGACCTCGCGTTCCTCGCGGGTATCGGAATCGAGACGGTGATCGAGATCGGATCGGACGGCGCGCTCCGCGCGCGCGGCGGCCTGCCCGAGTGAGCGCTCGCGGCACCGGTGCCGAGCGCCGCGAGCGGCGCCGCGCGAGCCTCGGTACGCTGAGTGGCGACCGGAGTAGTCTCGACGCACGTCGATAGGAGTCGGAATGATCGTGTTCGCACTGGTGCTCGCGGCGCTCGCCGCGCTGCTGCACGTGTACATCTTCTGGATGGAGTCGATCACCTGGACGAGCGAGAAGACGCGCGCTACCTTCGGTCTGAGCGCCCAGCAGGCCGATGCGACGCGGGAGATGGCGTTCAACCAGGGGTTCTACAACCTGTTCCTCGCGATCGTCACCCTGGCGGGCGTCGCGCTCGCGCTGTTCGGTGCGCCGACGGCGGGGTACGCGCTCGTGTTCGCGGGCGCCGGCTCGATGCTGGCCGCTGCCGCGGTGCTGCTCGTGTCGTCGCCCGACAAGCGGGGAGCCGCTGTGAAGCAGGGCTCCTTGCCCCTGCTCGCGGTGCTCGTGCTGCTGGTCGGCCTCGTCGTCGCGTAGCGGCGCGCGGCACCGATGATGCAGGGGGATGCGGAGCACGACGCAGCGGTGCTCGCCGTGATGCGCGCGGTGCGCGGATTCGGCGACGCCCACGATCGCATGTCCGCGGGGATGAAGCAGGGCATGGCGATGAACGCGAGCGACCTGGCCGCGCTGCGCCTCCTCATCATCCGCGAGGAGGAGGGCCGCCTGGTGACCCCTCGAGACGTGTCGGCCCACCTGCGCATCTCGACGGCGTCCACGACGAAGCTGATCGATCGGCTCAGCGCGTCGGGGCACCTGCGCCGCGCCCCGCACCCGAGCGATCGGCGTGCGCGCGTGATCGAGCTCACCGACGCCGCGCGGCACGAGTTCTTCCGGCGATTCAGCCCGCACCTCCACGCCATGCGCGAGGCGATGGCCCGGTTCTCGGCCGCCGAGCTCGCGGTGGCGGAGCGCGCGTTCCGCGTGCTGGGTGCGGCGATCGACCGCGACGACTAGCGGTCGCTCACGAGCGCCGCGTCGACGGCCTCCTCGACGGTGCGGTGGGTGAAGCGGAACCCGGAGGCGAGCAGCGCGTCGGGGGCGACCTCCGCGTCGGAGAGGAGCAGTGCGTCCGCGGCGTCGCGACCGAGCACGAGCCGCAGCGCCCACGCCGGGGCGGGGATCAGGAACGGGCGGCGCAGGGTTCTCGCGATCGCCCGCCCGGTGTCGTTCGCCGTCGCCGGGGTGGGGCCGGTGAGATTCACCGGGCCCGACACGTCGCCGTCGATGAGGTGGCGGATCGCGCGCACCTCGTCGGCGAGCGAGATCCACGGCCACCGCTGCCGGCCGCCGCCGAGCGGGCCGCTGAGACCGAGCCGGGTGAGCAGCAGCAGCGGCTTCAGCACTCCGCCGCGGTCGATGAGCGGGGCGGTGCGCAGGAGCACGACGCGCGCCTCCGATCCCGCCTCCAGCGCCGCGTGCTCCCACGCGACGCAGATCTCGGCGAGGAAGGTGCTTCCGGGGTCGCTCGCCTCGGTCAACCGCTCCCCGGGTCGGTCGCCGTAGTAGCCGACGGCCGAGGCGCTGAGGAAGGCGGGCGCCTCGGCGCCGAGTGCGCGGATCGCGGCGGCCAGGGTGCGCGTCGGCGCGATCCGGGATTCGAGCAGCGCGGTGCGGTAGGCGGGCGACCAGGGCAGCCGGCCGATGCTCGCCCCGTTCAGGCACACCACGGCGCGGGCGCCCGCGAGCGTCTCGGGGTCGAGCGGCTCATCGCCCGGACGCCACTCGACCTCGTTCGGGCGGCGCGGGGCGCGGCGCACGAGGCGGGTGACGGCCACTCCGTCGGCTTCGAGCGAGCGCGCGAGGGCGCCGCCGATCAGCCCGGAGGCGCCGCTGATCACGACCCGCGGAACGTGGCGCGGCTGGGGTGCGGGAGTGCTCTGAGTATCCATCACTCACCATTCTCGGTGCGCGACAGCTTCGAGGGCCACCAGATCGCCCTGCCGATATCGGTCGAGAGCGCGGGCACGAGCAGCGAACGCACGATGAAGGTGTCGAGCAGCACCCCGAATGCGACGATGAAGGCGATCTGCACGAGGAACAGGATCGGGATCACCGACAGTGCGGCGAACGTCGCGGCCAGCACGAGGCCCGCCGAGGTGATGACGCCGCCGGTGATGGTGAGTCCGCGGAGAATGCCCTCGCGGGTGCCGTGCCGTCGCGACTCCTCGCGCACTCGGGTCATCAGGAAGATGTTGTAGTCGATGCCCAGGGCGACGAGGAAGACGAACCCGTAGAGGGGCACGGCCGGGTCGGCGCCGGGGAAGTCGAGCACGTGGTTGAAGACGAGCGCCGAGACCCCGAGCGCGGTGCCGAACGAGAGCACCGTCGTGAGGATGAGCAGCACGGGGGCGAGGACGGATCGCAGCAGCAGCATGAGGATCACGAGGATCACGCCGAGCACGAGCGGGATGATGAGGTTGCGATCGTGGATCGACGCCTGGTTCGTGTCGACCGCGGTGGCGGTGACGCCGCCCACGAGGGCGGTCCCGTCGAGTTCGGCGCGCAGGCCGGTGATCGTCTCCGCCGCCGCGTCGGAATCGGCGGCGTCGGAGAGCGTGGCCTGCAGCAGCACCTTGCCGTCGCGCACCGTGGGCTCCGCGGCCGGGGTGCCGGGCGGGCCGAAGGCCTGGATCCCGTCCGCAGTCACCGGCGCGGTGCCGCTCGGCGAGTCCTCGGCTGTGACGGCGACGCTGTCGATGCCGTCCTGCGCGAGCGCGGTGTCGGCGGTCTGCTGCAGGCGATCCTCGTCGACGAGGATGTAGGCGGGGCTGCCCGACCCTCCCGGGAAGTGCTCGCCGAGCACAGCCTGGCCGTCGCGGGCCTCCGACTGCCCGACCACGAGATCGGACTGGGGGATCCCGCTCGCCTGCAACTGCGCGACGCCGACCGCCCCGAGCGCCAGCACGATGGTGGTGACGATCCAGATGGGGCGCGGGTGGCGCCGGATCACCTCGGCGAGGCGCCGCCACAGGCCGCGGGTGGGCATGCCGTTCTCGGCGGCGACGACGTCGGGCTCGAACTTCGGGCGGCGCGGCCAGTAGGCGGCGCGGCCGAACGCGAAGAGCAGCGCGGGCAGCAGCGTGAGGGCGGCGAGCATGGCGAAGACGATGCCGATCGCCGCCACGGGGCCGAGCGTGCTGTTCGACTTGAGGTCGCTGAGCAGCAGGCAGAGCAGGCCGACGATCACGGTGCCGCCCGAGGCGAGGATCGGCTCGAAGGAGCCCTTGATCGCGGCGAGGATCGCGGCACCGCGATCCTGCGCGACTCGCAGCTCCTCCCGGAAGCGGGCGACGAGCAGCAGCGAGTAGTCGGTCGCCGCGCCGATGACGAGGATGAAGAGGATGCCCTGGGTCTGCCCGCTGAGCAGCAGCACGCCGGCATCCGCGAGGTGCCAGACCACGAAGAGCGCGACGCACAGGGCGAACAGGCTGGTGCTGAGCACCACGAGGGGGAGCAGGAGGGAGCGGTAGACGATCACGAGGATGACGAGCACCGCGAGGAGCGCGACCAGGAGGAGGATGCCGTCGATGCCGGCGAAGCCTGCGGCGAGGTCCGCGGTGAATCCCGCCGGTCCGGTGACGTGCACGTCGACTCCTGCCGGGGCGTCGTCGCGCAGCGTCTCGCCGAGCTGCTCGACGACCTCGGTCACCTCGGCATCGGCGTCGATCGGCACGAAGAGCTGCACGGCCTGGCCGTCCTCGGACGGGATGGCGGGGGAGCTCTCGTCGCCGATGCCGGGGAGCGCGGCCGCGTCGGAGGCGGCCGTGTCGATGGCGCTCAGCTGTTCGTCGGAGAGGGCGGAGCCGTCGGCGGACGAGAAGACGACGATCGCCGGGATGGAGTCGCTGCCGAGGAAGTCGTCTTGCACATCGCGCACCGCGGTCGCGTCGGCGGAGGAGGGGAGGTAGGCCGTCTGGTCGTTCGAGGAGACCTCGTCGACCTTGCCGAAGAGCGGGCCCCCGGCCCCGGCGCCGGCGAACCACAGCACGATCAGTACGGCGGGGAGAAAGATGCGGAGCCAGCGGCGTCCGCGCCGCGGCGTCGAGCCCGGGGGTGACGGGGCTGCTGCAGCCGCGGATGCGGCGTGCGCGGCGTGCGCGGGGTGGGCGGCGCGGGCGGGGGTGGCGTCAGGATCGGTGCGTTGTTGAGACAATTCTCTACTATCTCCCAAGGAAAGTATCTAGCCAAGCTAGTAAAACTGTAGCGCTCTCGTCTCGAAAGCGGAAGTCGGAGGCTGCCGAGAGCGGCAGCAGATCATCTCGCGACCGACGTGCCACGGCGCGCCGCCCGTGTCCACCCCCGTTGCCGAGCCCCGCGCGCTCCGTAGACTCGCCGCATGTCAGCCGACGCCGAATCCATCGAGCCCCTGCCCACTGAGCCGCCCTCGACCGAGTCGGTGCGCGCCGACGCCGCACGGACGGAGCGCGTCGATGCGCTCCCCGCCTCCGCCGGCATCACCCTCGAGCACGACTTCGCCTCGCGGCTGCCCGAGCTCGCCGTGCCGTGGCGCGCGTTCCACCCGGAGACGCCGCGCACGCTCGTCTGGAACGACGCGCTCGCCGCAGAGCTCGGCATCGACGCCGATCGCCTCCCCGAGCCGCTGCGCGCGCGCTTTCTGCTCGGCAACGCGCTGCCCCGGGGGAGCGCCCCCGTGGCTCAGGCGTACGCCGGGCACCAGTTCGGCGGCTACTCGCCGAGACTCGGCGATGGCCGCGCGCTGCTGCTCGGCGAGATGCGCGACCCGGCCGGGCGCCTCCGCGATCTGCACCTCAAGGGATCGGGGCGCACGCCCTTCGCGCGGGCCGACGGGTTCGCCGCGGTGGCCCCGATGCTACGGGAGTACCTCATGGGGGAGGCGATGGCGGCCCTCGGCGTGCCGACCACCCGCGCGCTCGGGGTGGTCGCAACGGGGCGGCGCGTGCCGCGCGACGGCGAGCTGCGCGACGGAGCCGTGCTCGCGCGCGTCGCCAGCAGCCACCTGCGCGTCGGCTCGTTCCAGTTCGCGCGGGGGCTCGGAGACGGCGAGGTGCTGACGCGCCTCGCCGACTACGCCGTCGAGCGGCACGCACCCGAGCTGGCCGGCGCCCCCGATCGGTACGCCGGGCTGCTCGACGCGGTGGTGCGCGCGCAGGCGGGCCTCGTCGCGCAGTGGGTGCTGGTCGGCTTCGTGCACGGGGTGATGAACACCGACAACATGACGATCTCGGGCGAGACCATCGACTACGGGCCCTGCGCGTTCATCGACGCCTTCGACCCCGCGGCGTCCTTCAGCTCGATCGATCACCAGGGTCGGTACGCCTACGGCAATCAGCCCTCCATCGCGCTCTGGAACCTCACGCGGTTCGCGGAGGCACTGCTCCCGCTGCTCGACCCGGACGTCGAAACGGCGAAGGCGACGGCGGTCGCCTCCCTCGATCGCTTCGGGGGGCTCTACAACGACGCCTGGATGGCCGGAATGCGCGGCAAGCTCGGGCTCGCGCACCCCGCGGGCCGGGTGGCGGTCGACGATGGCGCGCTCGCCGAGCTCACCGCCGATATGCTGACGGACCTGCAGCGTCACCGCATCGACTACACCAGCTTCTTCCGTGCCCTGGGCCGGGCGGCCGCTGGCGATTCCACCGCGCTCGACGGGGTGCTGCCCCGCGAGGGCGGCGGGAGCGGAGCGGGCGACGGGGGTTCCGGGCACTGGGTGCAGCGCTGGCTGGGCGCGGGGCCCGACGCGGACGAGATGAATCGCGCCAACCCGCTCTACATTCCCCGCAACCACCTGGTCGAAGAGGCGCTCGACGCGGCGGAGCGAGGCGATTTCGCGCCGTTCTCCCGCTTGCTCGACGTGCTGGCGCGTCCGTTCGAGGAGCAGAGCGGCAGCGAGCGGTACGAGCGGCCGGCCCCCGAGGGCGGGCCGGCGCACGTCACTTTCTGCGGAACCTGAGCCGGCGCGTTCGCGCGCTGCGGGTGCAGCGGGCGGGAACCCGCGGAGACGAAGCAGCCGCCCGCGATCCGGATCCCTGCAGGGGACCCGCATCGCGAGCGGCCGAGTCGTGTCGGGCGTCGCCGCCGCCCGCGCGGCGAAAGGGCTACGCGGTCTGGCCGGGGTGCTTGCCCTCGCCGATCTCCTCGACCAGCTTGGCGTTGAAGGCCGGGAGGTCGTCGGGCGTGCGGCTCGTGACGAGCCCCTGATCGACCACGACCTCCTCGTCGACCCACGTCGCACCGGCGTTCTGCAGGTCGGTGCGGAGGCTGGCGTAGGAGGTGACGGTGCGGCCGCCGAGCACGTCGGCATCGGCGAGAATCCACCCGCCGTGGCAGATCGCTCCGACCGGCTTGTGCTGGGCGAAGAAGCTCTTCGTGAACGCCACCGCGTCGGCGTCGAGCCTGATCTGATCGCCGTTGACGACGCCGCCGGGGAGCACGAGCGCGTCGAAGTCGTCCGCGTTCGCGTCGGCCGACGTGAGGGAGACCTCCTGCTCGTGACCGTTCTTGCCGGTGATCGAGCCGGTCTTGGTGGAGACGACGGTGACCTCTGCGCCGTGCTCCTGCACCGCCGAGATCGGTTCGGTGAGCTCGGAGTCCTCGAAGCCGTCCGTTGCGAGAACCGCGACGCGCTTACCGGTGAGATGTGACATGGAAGTACCTCCTGGGTTCGGGAGTTCGTTGTCCGTCGAGACCCGGTTTCCGGGCCGACGATCTCCACTCTCCCCGAGACGGGCCCCGAGCGGCACCCCGTTGCGAGGCGCCGGGCGCGGCGCTAGACGCGCGAGCGGGGCGCGCCGAAGCAGCCCCGAGGTGCCGCCGATCGCGTTTCGCCCCTGGAGAAACCGGCTCCGCTGCGGCGTAGTGTGGAGCGCATGGCACGCATCATCATCTTCGGCGGACACGGCAAGATCGCACTGCTCACGGAACCCCTGCTCGCGGGGCGGGGCGACGCGGTGACGGCGGTGATCCGCAACCCGGATCAGGCGGACGACGTGCGCGCCGCGGGCGCCGAGCCGCTCGTGGTCGACGTCGAGCAGCTCGACGTCGACCAGCTGACCGAGGTCGTCGCCGGCCACGACGCCGTGGTGTGGTCGGCGGGTGCGGGCGGGGGAGACGCGCGGCGCACCCTCGCGGTCGACCGGGATGCGGCGATCCGCACGATGGACGCCGCGGCTCGCGCCGGGGTGCAGCGCTACGTCATGGTCTCGTACTTCGGGGCCTCCCGCGATCACGGCGTCGACCCCGAGAACTCCTTCTACACGTACGCCGAGGCGAAGTCGCAGGCCGACGAGCACCTGCGGGAGTCGGGGCTCGCGTGGACGGTGCTCGGGCCGAGCGGTTTGACCCTCGATCCGGGAACGGGTGCGATCGACGTCGATCCCGCCGAGGCGTCGACGGTGGCGCGCGCTGATGTCGCGGCGACGATCGCGGCGGTGCTCGCCGACGAGAGCACCGTGCATCGCTCCATCCGCTTCAACTCGGGAGAGACGCCGATCGCGGAGGCCGTGCGCGCGCAGTGATCGCGGCGGGCTGCGGCGCTCTGCTCGCCACTCCGCCGCGCCGGGGGGCGCCCTATATTTGAATTGCTCAAAACAACGGGCTAGGGTGGGGTGCATGGAGACGACCACCGAGCACGCGCTGCGCGACGCCGGCCTGCGGGCCACGGCGGGGCGCATCGCCGTGCTCGAGGCACTCGTCTCCATGCCCCACTCGGATGCGGAGCACGTGTTCCGAGTGGTCTCCAGTGCGCTGCCGACCACATCGATCCAGTCGGTGCACAACATTCTCGCCGACCTGACCGCGGCGGGGCTCACCCGCCGCATCGAGCCGGCGGGATCCGCGGCGCTCTACGAGCGGCGCGTGAACGACAACCATCATCACGTGGTCTGCTCCCAGTGCGGTGCGATCTCGGATGTCGACTGCGTCGTCGGCCACGCGCCCTGCCTCTCCCCGTCCGAGACGGGGGGCTACACCGTACAGACCGCCGAGGTGACGTTCTGGGGCACCTGCCCCGACTGCGCCGCCTCGGCCGCATAGCCGAATACGCACGTTCGCTCCGGCCCCGGAGCGGTATCCGTCTTGCGCGACACTCCTGAGGAGCAACATGAGTACACCCGACACCACGACCCAGACCGGAACTCCCGTCGCAAGCGACGAGCACTCGCTCGCCGCCGGTCGCGACGGCGCGATCGCCCTCCACGACCGCTACCTCGTCGAGAAGCTCGCGCAGTTCAACCGCGAGCGCATCCCCGAGCGCATCGTCCACGCCAAGGGCGGCGGCGCGTTCGGCGAGTTCGTCGTCACCGGAGACGTCTCGGCCTACACCCGTGCCGCAGTCTTCCAGCCGGGCGCCCGTACGGAGACCGTGCAGCGCTTCTCCTCCGTCGCCGGCGAGCAGGGATCGCCCGACACCTGGCGCGACGTGCGCGGCTTCTCGGTGAAGTTCTACACCACCGAGGGCAACTACGACATCGTCGGCAACAACACCCCCGTGTTCTTCATCCGCGACGGCATCAAGTTCCCCGACTTCATCCACTCGCAGAAGCGACTGCCGGGTTCCGGCCTGCGCGACGCCGACATGCAGTGGGATTTCTGGACGCTCTCGCCCGAGTCGGCCCACCAGGTGACCTACCTCATGGGAGACCGCGGCCTGCCCCGCTCGTGGCGCCACATGCCCGGATTCGGCTCGCACACGTACCAGTGGATCAACGCCGCGGGTGAGCGGTTCTGGGTGAAGTACCACTTCGACGCCCTGCAGGGCAACGTCGAGATGTCGAGCGAGGAGGCGGAGGCGATCGCCGGCGCCGACGCCGACTACTACCGCCGCGATCTCTACGAGGCGATCGAGCGCGGCGAGTACCCGTCGTGGAAGCTGTCGGTGCAGGTCATGCCCTACGAGGACGCGAAGACGTACCGCTTCAACCCGTTCGACCTCACCAAGGTGTGGCCGCACGCGGACTACCCGCTGATCGAGGTCGGCGTGCACACGCTCAACCGCAACCCCGAGAACTTCTTCGCGCAGATCGAGCAGGCGGCGTTCTCGCCGGCGAACACCGTTCCCGGCATCGACATCAGCCCCGACCGCATGCTGCAGGCCCGCGTCTTCTCGTACCCCGATGCGCAGCGGTACCGCGTCGGCACCAACTACAACCAGATCCCCGTCAACGCGCCGGTCGCCCCCGTGGCGAACTACTCGCAGGACGGCGCGCAGCGCCACGGGTTCAACTCACCGAGCACCCCGGTCTACGCTCCCAACTCGAAGGGCGGCCCGACCGCGGATGCCGCAGCCGCCGGCGTCGGCTCCTGGGAGTCGGACGGCGAGCTGGTGCGCACGGCCGCCACGCTCCACGCCGAGGACGACGACTTCGGTCAGGCCGGCACGCTCTACCGCGAGGTGTTCGATGCGGCTGCGCAGGAGCGGTTCCTGAAGACCATCACCGGTGCGGTGGGAGCCGTGCAGAGCCCCGAGATCCGCGAGCGGGCGATCGCGTACTGGACCCAGGTCGACGCCGAGCTCGGGGCGGCGCTGCGGCGCAATCTCGAAGCCGATGTGGAGGCCGTCGCGGCGACCGTCGACGCCTGACCCATCGGTGCGGGGAGGCAGCTGAGACCGGCTGAGTCCCCGCACCGAGCACCTCTGCCGAACCCCCGGTGAGCGCGCAGCGCTCGCCGGGGGTTCGTGCTGTGCCGGCGACGATCGCTCGCACGCGCAAGCGCGATGCTGCCGTTCGCCGACCGGCGCTCGGAATTGCGGAAGCACGTGCTGCGGTTGATGAGTATCAGGGTCTCACTACTGCAAAACGCACTTCTGCATACTGCATTTCGGCGATTCGATACGTGAAGAACCGCGACTCATTGCTGCAAATCCCGCTTTTTGCGTTTCAGCCGCGCGCTGGATTCTAGGCTGCAGGTTGGCCGCGATCAGAGTGTGGGGGAGTTCATGTGCGTTGGGGGTGTCGGGGGTGCTCGTCCGTGTGCACGATGCCCCGGCGTTCCCCGTGCAAGTGCGCGTGCTGACCCGGCACCCGTTCGGCTCGTCCGCGGAGAGACCCCGTGTCACCCGCTGAGGCCCCGTGCTAGCGTGGGCCGCGAACGGGGTACTCGATGAGGAGGGGAGCGCCGCGGGTGAAGGGTCGGGATCGCAGCCTCGCGAAGGCGCAGAGCCTCATCGAGAGCGGGCTGAGCGTCGACGTGGTGGGGAGCCGCGGAAGCGGCAGGACTGCGTTCATGGGGGCGCTCGCGAATCGTCTCGACGACAACGAGTGGACCGTGCACCAGATTCACGGTGTCGCCTCATTGCAGGAGAATCCGTTCGCCGCGCTCGCGCTCTCCGGAACAGTGGAACTCGCGTCGGTGCGGCGGACCGAGAACGTGATCGAAGAAGTCGGGCGGCAGCTCGCCGAACGCGTCGCCAACGATCGGTGCGCTTTCTTCGTCGACGACTGGGACGACCTCGATGAGGCGTCCTGGGGGGTCATCGAGTTCCTCCGGCGGTCGACGGGTGTGCCGGTCGTGATCTCGCGCCTGCAGGGTCTCCGCGCGCGCCACACGCCGAGCGGTCTTCCGGCCGCGACGCTCGCCCCGACCTACGTCATCGACATGCTTCCGCTGCGGTTCGAAGACCTCGACGCGGCGATGAGCGAGTACCTGGGCGGCGTCATCGAGCCGGGTACCTCCCGTCGGCTCTACTCGAAGTCGGGCGGCAATGTCGGCCTCGCGCTCTCCCTGATCGACGCGACCGTGCGGGAGGGGCGGCTGGTGCAGATCGACGGCGACCCGTGGACGGCGATCGGCGAGCTGTGGAGCCCCACGCTGCGCGCGGTCATGGAGATGCACCTGGAGAGCCTCGACGCCGCCGCTCGCGATGCGCTCGAGACGATCGCGATGATCGGGCTCGCCGACATCGACACGGTGCGCACGCTCGTCGACTGGCCGACGCTCGAACTGCTCGAGGAGCGCGCGATGATCGCTTTCGCGCAGGGCACGCGAAGCAACTACGTCTCCGTCGTCCCCCCGCTCTTCACCAGCTACTTCCGGCATGATCCGCTCTCGGCACGGCGCATTCGCCTCACCGAGAGGATCCTCACGACGCTCGGCGGCGCCTCTCCCGATTTCGAGCTCGACGAGGTGTGGAGCGATCTGAACACCGCCGGTGAGACGCAGGACGCGCTGTTCGCCGGCATGCTCCGGGAGTCGCTGAAGACGCGTCAACTGGTCGCGGGCTACGAGTGGGAGAAGAGCCCCAACGTGCACACCGCGAACGCGTACATCGAGGTGCTCACGCAGGCCGGCGTGACGGCGTCGGGGGCGACCATCGAGCGCGTGTACGCCGAGACGGATTCCCGCAGCGGCGACATCGCCGCCCGAGCGGAGTTCTTCGCGAGACGAGCGGACTGGCTGGCGTACGGCTTGGGCAGGGTGGACGAGGCACTGGAGTTCCTCGATCTCCACTCGGGGGAGCTCGCCAGCTTCGGCAGAGTCCTGGACGCGCGGGGCATCAGCATCCGCGCCGATTTCCGCTCCGTGCCCGAGGGGTTCGAGGCGGTGCTCGAGATCACCGACGACCTGCCCGCGCCGGTGCAGGCGGCACTGCTCGAGGCGCAGCTGCACGTCCTCGTCATCGCCGGACGACTGCGCGATGCCAATCGCGTGTATGCCGAACTCCGCGCTCTCGACCCCCAGGGCGAGCGGGCTTTCGCTCGTGCGATCCAGGGAATCAGCCTGCTCGCTCAGGGGGACTTCGAGTCCGGGTATCGAGATGTGACGAACGGGCTCGACGAGGCCCGCGGCAATCTCGATCTCCAGTCCTTCCGGGCCTTCGCCGGGGCCGTCGCCTATGCGAACCTGCACAGCGGCGATATGCAGTTCCAGGGCGAACTGCTCGACGTCGTGCTGTCCACGGGCGATCTCGCTCCCCTCCCGCCCGGGAGCCGTACGATCGCGCTCGTGGCGGCAGCGGTGCTCGCGGCGAGCCGAGGTCAGCACGATCTGTGCTCGAAGTACGTCGGTCTGCTGCGCTCGGAGGGCACTGCCGACCTCGCGCTGCCCGGGCAGAGCATCGCCTGGGGCGAGGCGCAGGTGCAGGTGCTCGACGGGAATCTCAAGAGCGCGGCGCGCATCCTCTGGAACTCCGCGATCGCGCTGCGGGATCGCGGAGCGATCTTCGCGGCTCAACTCAACATGCTGGCATCGCTCGAGATGCATATGACCGAGACGCGGCTCGCCGCGGCCATCGAACTGATCGAGCAGCGGCCCGAGATCGTGGTGCACGCATCGCATGTGAAGTACCTCATCGGAGCCTCCCGCGGCGATGCTCGGGCGGTGCTCGCCGCAGCCGAAGAACTCGAAGCGCATCATCGCATCGGGCTGGCGATGGCCGCCTACGGCCGCGCCGTCGACCTCTGCTCCGAAGGCCATAATCCCGAGCTCAGAGAGCAGGCGATGACGCACGAGCGGCGGCTGCGCATTCGTCACAGCGGACGGGTCTTCAACTCCACGCGCTTCGGAGGCCTGGGAACTGCGCTGTCGAAGCGCGAGCGGGAGGTGGCCGTGCTCGCGGCGAACGGGCTGAGCAACCAGGAGATCGCAGCTCGGCTCGTCGTCAGCGTGCGCACGGTCGACAGCCACATGTACCGCATTATGAGGAAACTCGGGGTGTCGAGTCGCGAGTCTCTCTCCGCAAAAGTGGGCAGCGGATCACTGCTTTAGCGTTCCGCACTACTTAAAACCGAGCCGAACACTACTGCATTTCGTTCATTCGCCGAAATGCGCGGCATCCGCTTGTTTGAATCTTCAGGTCGCGCGTTGCGCCAGATTCAATCATGCAGGGGGTTCATTGCAGTGTTCATTCGAAGTGAAATAGGTCAGATGGGGCGGAAGCAGAGGCGGATGCGAGGAACCATCGCTGCTGCCGCTACGGCCACGGCATTGCTCGTCGCCCCGGGGACAGCGGCTTTCGCAGCTCCGCTGACCGTGCACGCAGCAGTCGCTGAGCGGAGCTCGCTGGAGCTCGCACCGGACGGCTATATCTCCTCCGTCACGATTCGCATGATCCTGGATCAGGAGTACCTTCCGTGGAACAGCAGCGGCCAGTACTCGGTCACGATGACCGTCGATGCGGTGGAGCTCCTCGAGTATTCGCAGGGGAACACGGTGCAGACGAAGCACACCGTCTCCCCGACCCTCCCCGGGCTCGAGTACACCTTCATCGTTGTCAACAACGGCGTTCGCGAGGAACACCCCGTCACCCTGAACGCTGACGGCACATTGGTGGTCGATGGGTTGGGCGAGGGCGTCAACATCGTCGGGATCGAGGTCAGCTATGCCAATCCCAACGGCCTGACCGCCCGGGGCACCACATCGGAGACCGTGGAGGTCGGGACGACGCCGCCGCCCGTCGCCGTGGACGACGAGTCCTCGGCGCTCCAGGGCGAGCCGCAGTCGGTCGACCCGCTCGCGAACGACTCCGCCGGGTCCGATGACCTGCAGCTGGAGCCCGACTCCCTGGCGCTGCTCGACGCAAACGGCGAGCAGACGAACACGGTGACCGTGCCCGGCGAGGGCGTGTACACCGTCGAGCACCGCAGGATCGTGTTCACCCCCGAGCCCGGCTTCACGGGAACCGCGACTCCCGTGCAGTACCAGGTGACCGACGTGCTCTCCCGCGACTGGGCGACAGCGTCGTACACGCCGACGGTGATCCCGGTGGTGCCGACCGCCGTGGCTGATGAGTCGACGGGTTCGCAGGCCGAGCCGCAGTCGGTCGACCCGCTCGCGAATGATTCCGCGGGTGCTGAGTCGGCTCCGTTGGATCCGGGTTCGCTGACGCTGCTGGATGCCGATGGTGCTCCGACGACCACGGTGACTGTGCCGGGTGAGGGCGTGTACACGCTCGAGGACGGGGTGATCGTGTTCACTCCGGAACCGTCGTTCTCGGGTACGGCCACTCCGGTCGAGTATCGGGTGACGGATTCCCTGGGGAATGCGGTGACGTCGTCGTACACGCCGACGGTGACCGTGCCCGCACCGGTCGCCGCCCCCGAGGCTCCGGCGCCCGACGCCGCAGGCTCGACTCCCGGCACTGCTGCGCCCGACGCGCCCGGGCCCGGCGCGGCCGATCCTGCGGTGACGAGCGTCGGGTCGCCCGCATCGTCGCAGGACGCGGGTGCCCCGCCGGCGGCGCTCGCGACGACCGGCGGCGATTCGCTCTCGCCGCTCCACGGCTGGATCGTCGCGCTCTTCGGCGGCGGAGTCGCGGCCCTGATCTGGGGAGGCCGGAATCGGCGAGCCGTTCGTCAGACCCGGGACGTCTAAGGCGTCCTCTCGGCACGGGCGTGTACAGCGCCCGTGCCCCACCCCGGTGTTCGACGTTGCGCATCGCGCATGATCGTCGAACGCCGGGGTCGTCCATTTGCGCGCGCGCCATTCGTGCGACGCGCGCCACTC
This sequence comes from Leucobacter chromiiresistens, assembly GCF_001477055.1. Taxonomy (GTDB): domain Bacteria; phylum Actinomycetota; class Actinomycetes; order Actinomycetales; family Microbacteriaceae; genus Leucobacter; species Leucobacter chromiiresistens_A. The sequence goes on along the minus strand of NZ_LDRK01000041.1, from coordinate 3,906 downwards.
CGTACGAAGTAGGGGAGCGCATGCTGCTCGTGGACTGGCAGGCCGATCAGCACTCGGAGGAACTGAGACGCGCGCCACGCGAATTCGAGCCCTCGTGGGCGTCGGCCCGACGGATGCTCTTCGGCCGCGAGTTCGACGAGAACTGGTCGGTGCGCTGCACCTCGATTCTCGAAACCGCTATCCGACTCACCGGCAGAGAACCGCTGGTGCTGCTGCCCGACGACGTGCAGCTCGAAGAATACGACCTCGCATACGACGTCCGTCATGGAGAGGCGGCGATCGCAGCGCTCGACGCCCTCGCCGAGAGCCGATTCGCCGGGGCACCCGAGCGCTTCGTCCTCGTCGATCTCGCGCCGGTGCTCATCGCGACCGCACCGCGCTTCCTGAGCGCCCTGCAGCGTCTCCTCTCGACAGAGCTCCCCGAGTCGGTGGTCGTGGCCGTCGTCACCTCGCACCCCGGTAAGCTCGACGCCTTGCCATTCGACTGGTCCTCGTCGCTCGCCGACGCGGCGGCGCACGCGGCAGCGGTCGTCTCGTAGATTCCTCTGTCACTGCCGAACGCGCTGCGCCCGGTCGTGCGCCGGGCCCTGCAACGGGGGAGCGGCGACAACGCGCAATACGCAAATTCACTCGACAGAATTGCGTAGTTTGCGCCGAGAAGTGCTGAGAATGCCGTTTCAGATGCGTAAGCGGCGGTTTTCACTACTGCAAAATGGGCCGGCGATACCGGGATTCGGCTCAAGAGCGTCGCAGGGGCCCGGTGCCGGGAGAGTATTGCCGTACAGCAGAAGCCCGCAGACCACCCACCCCCCTAGCGACTGGGGGCACGCTGCTCAGAGGTGCAATGATCGCATCTCGCTGGAGGATTGGCCGCTCTGGAACCTCGGTTCACGCCCGTACGCGTTAAAGCGGCCAATCCTCCCTTCTCTCGTCACGTTCCCGCGCTTCGCCGCCCGCCTGAGTCGGGCAGCCGCCGAAACCGCCTATCCTCGATAGCAGGCGATCGGCGCAGAACCCCGCGTCGGTCCGAGAGGCGGTGCGGCATCCCCGCGCCACGCGACGGTGGATGGAGAGAGCTGAGCCATGAGCGACCTTGCAGTATTCGATCAGTACGAGTCGGAGGTGCGCGGGTACATCCGCTCGTTCCCCGTCGTCTTCGAGCGCGCACAGGGATCGGTGCTCACCGCCGACGACGGTCGCGAGTACCTCGACTTCTTCAGCGGCGCCGGAGTCGTGAACTACGGGCACAACAACCCCGTCTTCACGAACGCGCTGATCGACTACCTGCAGCGCGGCGGCATCATCCACGGCCTCGACATGGCCACGTCGGCGAAGCGCGACTTCATCGAAGCATTCCAGCGTCTCGTGCTCGCACCCCGCGGCCTCGACTACAAGATGCAGTTCACCGGTCCCACCGGGGCGAACGCCGTGGAATCGGCGCTGAAGCTGGCCCGCCAGGCGACCGGCCGGCAGAACGTGGTCGCCTTCACGAACGCGTTCCACGGCCTCAGCCTGGGCGCGCTCGCCGCGACCGGCAACGAGAAGTATCGTACCGCGGGGGGCGTCTCGCTCGGCGACGTCACGCGACTTCCGTACGACGGCTATCTCGGCGCCGGGGTCGACACGCTCGACCTGCTGGAGCGCATGCTCGACGATCCCGGCTCGGGGCTCGACCTGCCCGCCGCCGTGATCGTGGAGACGATCCAGGGCGAGGGCGGCATCAACGTGGCCGGTGCCGGCTGGCTGCAGCGTCTGCGCGCCATCACCGAGCAGCGCGGCATTCTGCTCATCGTCGACGACATCCAGTCGGGCGTCGGGCGCAGCGGGGCGTTCTTCAGCTTCGAGGCGTCGGGCATCGTGCCCGATCTCGTCACCGTGTCGAAGTCGATCTCCGCCTCGGGCCTGCCCATGGCGATGCTGCTGATGCGACCGGAGATCGACGTGTGGAAGCCCGGCGCGCACACGGGCACGTTCCGCGGCAACAATCTCGCGTTCGTCTCGGCACGGGTCGCGCTCGAGACGTACTGGGCCGACAGCGCCTTCACCGACGCGATCGCGGAGCGGGAGCAGCAGCTGCGCTCAGCACTCGAAGGAATCGCCGCCGAGTTCCCGGCGGCGGAGTTCACGGTGCGCGGTCGCGGTCTCATGTACGGGCTCGCTTCGACGGCCATGCCGCAGCTCGCAGCGGCGGCCTCGCAGCAGGCGTTCGAGCGCGGCGTGGTGATCGAGACATCGGGTGCTCGCGACGAGGTGCTGAAGTTCCTCCCCGCACTGACCATCACGGCCGAGGAACTCGATCGCGGCATCGCCGTCGTGCGGGAGGCGCTCGCCGCCGCGCTCGGCGCCGACGCATAACGCAGAGCACGATTTCATCACAAGGCCTTGCACGAGGTCGGCCCCCGCGCATTAGGGTTGACTTCAGCGCCGCCTTCGGCGCATGCACCGAGGGGGCGACGTGATCGAATTCGAGCGGGTGTCGAAGGTGTTCCCGGGCGGAGCCACCGCCGTGCACGAGTTCTCGTACACGATCCCCTCGCATCGTGCCGTGGTGCTGGTCGGCTCGTCCGGATCCGGCAAGACGACCCTGATGCGCATGGTCAACCGCATGGTCGAGCCGAGCGGCGGCCGGGTGCTGATCGACGGCGAGGACGTGAGGGATCGCAACGCGGTCGACCTGCGACGATCGATCGGCTACGTGCTGCAGCAGGGCGGCCTGCTCCCGCACCGCACCGTCGCCGACAACGTCGCCACCGTGCCGGTGCTCACGGGCACCTCCCGGCGCGAGGCGCGTCGAGCCGCAGGTGCGCTGCTCGAGCGCGTGGGTCTCGATCCCGCGCTCGGCGACCGGTATCCGGCTCAGCTCTCGGGCGGCCAGCAGCAGCGCGTCGGCGTCGCCCGGGCGCTCGCCTCCGATCCCAACATCCTGCTCATGGACGAACCGTTCGGAGCGGTCGATCCGATCGTGCGGCGCGACCTGCAGCAGGAGCTGCTGCGCCTGCAGGCGGAACTCGGCAAGACCATCCTCTTCGTCACGCACGACGTGGACGAGGCGTTCCTCATCGGCGAGGAGGTCGTCGTGCTCGAGGCGGGCGGGCGGATCGCGCAGAGCGGCACCCCCGCCGAGATTCTCGGCAGTCCGGCGAACGACTTCGTGCGCGATTTCGTCGGCGCCGACCGCGGGGAGCGCCGCCTGCACGTCGTAGAGAACGGCGGGCAGCGCCTCGCCGTGGACGCGGCAGGCAGGCCCGTGGGAGTGCTCGGGCAGTGAACTGGCCGATCGCGAACCGGGAATTCGTGCTGGAGCTCGCGCTTCAGCATCTCCTGCTGAGCGTGCCCGCGATCCTCATCAGCATCGTCGTGGCGGTGCCGATCGGTCGCCTCGCGTTCCGCAGACCGCGCATCGGCGGGCCGCTGCTGTCGATCGCGTCGCTGGCGTACGCGATCCCGGCGCTCCCGCTCCTCATCATCATCCCCGCCCTGATCGGTACGTCGCTGCGCTCGTGGCAGACCATGGTGGCGGCCCTGAGCGTCTACGGGGTGGCGCTGCTCGTGCGCACGGCGTGCGACGCGTTCGCCTCGGTCGACGGGCAGCTGCGCGACGCGGCGCTCGCCATCGGATTCGCCCCGCGCGGGCTGTTCTGGCGCGTCGACCTGCCGCTCGCCGTGCCGGTGCTGATCTCAGGCATCCGGGTCGTGTCGGTGTCGACCATCAGTCTGGTCACCCTGGGCGCCCTCATCGGCGTGCCGAGCCTCGGCACACTGCTGACCGACGGGTTCCAGCGAGGCATCTTCGCCGAGATCTGGACGGGCGTCATCGCGACCGTGCTGCTCGCGCTGCTGCTCGACGCCGCCGTGCTGGCGATCGGGCGGGCATTGACGCCGTGGACGCGGCGGGCGGCGGATCGC
>NZ_LDRK01000040.1 GCF_001477055.1 Leucobacter chromiiresistens | reverse complement strand
AAGATAGTCGCCGAAAGCGCAGTTCAGCACCTTCGCGTGCCCTGGGGCCGCACTTTTCGCGCTTTCGGCGACTATCTTGCGTGCGGGGAGGCCGGGACGAGCGGCGAAGCCGCACCTTCGGCGAGAAACTTCGCGACAGGGGCGGGTATTCGCCTAGGTGCGCGTCCGAGACGGTCGAGCATTCGCTCCGCCGTGCGATCGGGGGTGAGCAGCACGTCCTCCGAGTGGAAGCGCACTCCGCGCCAGCCCGCGTCACGTGCGCCGTCGTATCGGGCGATGTCCCGAAGGTACTGGGAGCGAGACGTGCGGTGCTGACCGCCGTCGTATTCGAAGTAGCTTCGCGTTCGCTCGTCCGTGAGGTCGAACCTGCCGATCTCCGTGTCGCCCGACCGGATCGTGCCCTGGAGCGTGAGGTCCGAGATCCCGACACGTTCTCCGATGAGACGCAGAAGCGTCTCCATTCTCGACTCGGCGCCATGCCTCGCGAGTCCCACCGCGAGTCTGAGTCGCACGGCGCCTCGCGAGCTCGGCGCACCGCGGAGATCTTCCAGGAGGCGCTCGGTCAGCATCGCGACCGCGCTGTTGTAGTGGGTGGCGCCGCGGTGCAGGAGGGAATCGATTGCGACGACCAGCTCCGGGCCGGGGAGCAGGGCGGCCGCTTCGCCGACGGCGGCGGCGGGAAGGGAGACGGGGAGACTCAGTGCACCGTCGTTCGTCCAGCACCGTGCAGCCACTTGCAGGGCGACGGCAGACGCGTGCTCCGATCGATGCCCGGCGACGCCCGCTCGGCGCATGGGCGTGGTGCCCGGGGCGGAGGACACGTCGACCGGGGTTGCCGGTCGCACCCGAATCGGGCAGCCGAGCAGTGCGAGCGCGGTCGCATGGCTGAACCGGTCACCCGGTCGCAGCTTCGGCAGGAGGGCGAGGGCCCGACTCACGAGGGAGGCGTCGATCTCGTCTCTCACGCGGACTCCGCGGTGCGGGCGCGCGAGCGCTCGATTGCGGAGCGCTCCCCTGCCGAAGCCGGCGTGCAGCGCGGTCTCGACTGAGAAGGGCTCCGTACCGAAGGTTCGGGTGATGCGCTGCAGCTGTCGAGACATGTCCCGAGTCTGGCACCGGGCGTCCGGCCGTGCAGGTGCGCTCCACAGGCTCGCGCTTGGGGCGCGGAGGTTGCGCGCGGAAGTGTGCAGACCCGGAGGCGGCAGGGAGGGCGCGGCCCTCGTCGAGAGCGCAGTTCGGCATGCAGCGCCCTCGAGACGGAGCACATATCGCGCTCTCGAAGGGCGCGAACACGCGGAGGCGGAGAGAGCGGTGGGTGCAGCGGGGGCCGCGGTGGCAGCGGGGGCAGCGGTGCGCCTGCGCGACTAGAAGGGCAGGAGCGCGTCTACGGCGATGACGAGCGACAGCACCGAGAGGTAGATGTTCGCCGTGTGGAACACCTGCATGGGCTTGCCGGCCTCGCCGCGGATCGCGTGGGCGTAGAGGCGATGGGCCTGCACGATGAAGTACCCGCCGAAGACGAGCGATGCCACGGTGTAGGTCCAGCCCATCTCGGCGACCGGGATCAGCAGCAGGCTGGCGGCGACCGTCGCCCATGTGTAGAGGATCACCTGCAGTCCGACGGTGACGCGGCCGCGCACGACGCCGAGCATCGGCACGCCGGCCGCGGCGTAGTCGTTGCGGTACTTCATGGAGAGCGGCCAGTAGTGCGCCGGCGTCCAGAGGAAGATCACGAGGAAGAGCACCCATGCGGGCCAGTCCAGCGATCCGGTGACGGCCGCCCAGCCGATGAGCACCGGGAAGCAGCCCGCGATGCCGCCCCACACGATGTTCTGCTCGCTGTGGCGCTTGAGCACGATCGTGTAGACGACCACGTAGAAGAAGATCGCGGCCGCGGAGAGCGCGGCGGCCAGCCAGTTCGTCGTCGCCGCGAGCCACACGACCGACAGGCTCGCCATCACCCAGGAGAAGATGAGGGCGTTGCGGTCGGAGATCTCACCGGTGACGAGGGGGCGGTTCTCGGTGCGCTTCATCTTGCGATCCATGTCGCGGTCGATGTAGCAGTTGAAGGCCCCGGCCGCCCCGGCGCTCATGGCTCCGCCGATCAGCGTCGCGAGCACGAGCCAGAGGTTCGGCAGGCCGCCCTGAGCGAGGATCATGGCGGGCACGGTGACGACGAGCAACAGCTCCATGACCCGGGGTTTCGTCAGGGCGACGTAGTTCTTGACCGTGCGGCCGAACGTGGGTCGCCCGGCGGCGGCGCGGGCCTGAGTCTGGACTGGGATCTGCGTGGACATCGCCTTCTATGGTACCCCGCCGTTGGATAAGATTGTTCGGGGGTGCGCCAGGGCGGCGTTCTCCCGCATTCAGCCGGAAAGGAACGTCTTGGCGAACGAACTGCAGTGGGATGAACTCGACGATCGCGCGGTCGACACCGCGCGGGTACTCGCGGCCGATGCCGTGGAGAAGGTGGGCAACGGTCACCCGGGAACGGCGATCAGCCTCGCGCCGGTCTCGTATCTGCTGCATCAGAAGGTGATGCGCCATGATCCGGCCGATCCGCACTGGGTCGGGCGCGACCGTTTCATCCTCTCGGTCGGCCACTCCTCGCTGACGCAGTACGTGCAGCTCTACCTCGGTGGCTACGGCTTGGAGCTCGAGGATCTGCAGGCGCTGCGCACGTGGGGTTCGAAGACGCCCGGTCACCCGGAGTACGGCCACACCGACGGCGTGGAGATCACCACCGGCCCCCTCGGGCAGGGCCTCGCCTCCGCAGTGGGCTTCGCGTACGCGGCGCGCTACGAGCGCGGGCTCTTCGATCCCGAGGCCGCGCCGGGCACGAGCCCGTTCGACCACTTCGTGTACGTGGTGGCGGGCGACGGCGACCTGCAGGAGGGCGTGACGAGCGAGGCCTCCTCGCTCGCGGGCCACCAGGAGCTGGGCAACCTCATCGCGATCTACGATTCCAATCAGATCTCCATCGAGGACGACACGGACATCTCGTACTCGGAGGACGTCAAGAAGCGCTACGAGGCGTACGGCTGGCAGGTCATCGAGGTCGACTGGAAGAAGTCCGGCGAGTACGTCGAGGACGTCGCCGAGCTGCACGCCGCGATCGAGGCCGCGCAGGCGGAGACGGCGAAGCCGTCGCTCATCATCGTGAAGACGATCATCGGCTGGCCCTCCCCCGGCAAGCAGAACACGGGCGGCATTCACGGCGCGAAGCTGGGAGCCGAGGAGCTCGCAGGCCTGAAGACGGCGCTCGGCTTCGATCCCGAGGAGCACTTCGCGGTCGCCCCCGAGGTGATCGCGCACACCCGCGCCGCCGTGCAGCGCGGAGCGGAGAAGCGCGCCGCGTGGCAGGCCCGGTTCGACGCCTGGGCTGCGTCGAATCCGGATCGCAAGGCGCTCTTCGATCGCGTCGAGTCGCGGCAGCTGCCGCCCGAGGCGCTCGACGTGCTGCCGGAGTTCGCACCGGGCGACAGCGTGGCGACGCGTTCGGCGAGCGGCAAGGTGCTCGCCGCGCTCGGGCCGGTGATGCCGGAGCTGTGGGGCGGATCGGCGGATCTCGCCGGATCGAACAACACGACGATCCCGAACGTGCCGTCCTTCGTTCCCGCCGAGCGGTCGACGAGCACCTGGCAGGGCGACCCCTACGGCCGCGTGCTGCACTTCGGCATCCGCGAGCACGCGATGGGCGCGATTCTCAACGGCATCCAGCTGCATGGCAAGACGCGCAGCTACGGCGGCACGTTCCTCATCTTCAGCGACTACATGCGGCCGGCGGTGCGCCTCGCGGCGCTCATGAACGTCCCGTCCATCTTCGTCTGGACCCATGACTCGGTCGCCCTCGGCGAGGACGGCCCGACGCATCAGCCGATCGAGCAGCTCGCCACGCTCCGCGCGATCCCGAACCTGGCGGTGGTGCGCCCGGCCGACGCGAACGAGACCGCGATCGCCTGGCATGAGATCCTCACCCGCACCGCGGGCCCGGCGGGGCTCGCGCTGACACGGCAGAACGTGCCGGTGCTGCCGCGCGGAGGCGACTTCGCGACGGCCGAACAGGCAGCGGAGGGCGTGCGCCGCGGGGCGTACGTGCTCGCCGACTCCCCGACCGGCACGACGGATGTGCTGCTGATCGCGACCGGGTCGGAGGTGCAGCTCGCCGTCGAGGCGCGCGAGCGGCTCGCCGCGGAGGGCGTGGGCGCGCGCGTCGTCTCGGCGCCGAGCCTCGAGTGGTTCGCGGAGCAGACCGACGAGTACCGCGAGAGCGTGCTCCCCCGGTCGGTCACCGCTCGTGTGAGCGTCGAAGCCGGCCTGTCGCTCGGCTGGGACCGTATCGTGGGCGATCGCGGCCGCTCCGTCTCCATCGAGCACTTCGGCGCCTCCGCCGACTACCAGACGCTCTTCCGCGAGTTCGGGATCACGACCGACGCGGTCGTCGCGGCCGCGCACGAGTCGCTCGCGGCCTGAACTCGCCTCTCTGAAAGGATCATCGCACGATGACAAATCCCCACACCTCCGCTCTCAGCGAGGCCGGCGTCAGCATCTGGCTCGACGACCTGTCGCGCCGTCGACTCGAGAGCGGCGAGCTCGCCGAGCTGGTCGAGACGCTCAACGTCGTCGGAGTCACCACGAACCCGACCATCTTCGCGAACGCGATCGGCGGCGGTGACGGTTACGGAGAACGCCTCGCCGACGCCGCATCGCGCGGCCTCGACGTCGATGCGGCGATCGTGGAGCTCACGACGGCGGACGTCGCGGACGCGTGCGATCTGCTCGCCGGCGTGTACGCCGCGACCGAGGGCCGCGACGGTCGGGTGTCGATCGAGGTCGAGCCCGGCCTCGCCCGCGACACCGCTGGAACGGCCGAGCAGGCGCGTCAGCTGTGGGCGCGCGTCGACCGCCCGAATGCCATGATCAAGATCCCGGCGACCGTCGAGGGGCTCGACGCGATCACCGAGACCATTGCGGCGGGCATCAGCGTGAACGTCACGCTCATCTTCAGTCTCGAGCGGTACCGCCAGGTGATCAACGCGTACCTCGCGGGCCTCGAGCGCGCTCGTGCTGCGGGCATCGATCTGTCGACGATCCACTCGGTCGCCTCCTTCTTCGTCTCGCGCGTCGACTCGGAGGTCGATCGTCGCCTGCGCGAGATCGGGACCCCCGAAGCGCTCGCACTGACCGGGCAGGCGGGGATCGCGAACGCGCGTCTCGCCTACGAGGTGTTCGAGCAATCGTTCGACACGGAGCGCGCGCGCTTCCTCATCGGGCTGGGCGCCAACCCGCAGCGACCGCTGTGGGCGTCGACCGGGGTGAAGGATCCGGCGCTCGTCGACACGGCGTACGTGACGGGCCTCATCGCTCCGAACACCGTGAACACGATGCCGGAGGCGACGCTCCAGGCGTTCGCCGACCACGGCCACGTTCCCGGCGACACGGTCACGGGTGCGTACCTCGAGTCGAACCAGGTGCTCAACGCGATCGACGCGCTCGGCGTCGATTACGCGGAGGTCACGGAGCTGCTCGAGCAGGAGGGGCTCCAGAAGTTCGACGCCTCTTGGTCCGAGCTGCTCGGCACCGTCGAGCATGCGCTCCGAGAGGCGCGCTGATCATGGCGCTGCAGGTCGCGGTGGACGGGGGCCTGCGCGACGCGGAGGCGGCCGTCGCCGGATTGGTCGAGGATCGCGTCGCCAGCCGCATCTTCGCGCATGATGCGTCGCTGTGGGGCGCCGACGCCGCCGACGAGGCCGCGATCCGTCTCGGCTGGACCGATGTCGCCGCGGACGCGGAGCGATTGATCCCGGAGATCGAGAGCCTGCGGGCCGAGCTGCGCGAGACCGGCGTCGATCGGATCGTGCTCTGCGGGATGGGCGGATCGAGTCTGGCGCCGGCCGTCATCACGCGGTGGAGCGGTGTCGATCTCACGATGATCGACTCGACGCACCCCGATGTGGTGCGGCGCGCGCTGTCGGGCGATCTCTCGCGTACCGCGGTCGTCGTGAGCTCGAAGTCGGGCGGAACGATCGAGACGCGCAGCCATCTGGCCGCCTTTTCGGACGCCTTCCGCGTTGCCGGGATCGAGCCGTCGCAGCGCATCGTGATCGTGACGGATCCCGGATCCCCACTCGACGAGGAGTCTCGCGCGGCGGGCCGGCGCGTCTTCACGGCCGACCCGAACGTCGGCGGGCGCTTCTCGGCGCTCACCGCGTTCGGGCTCGTGCCCGCCGGCTTGGCGGGCGCGGATCTGCGCCGGTTGCTCGCGGATGCCGAGGGTGTGCGCTCGGCGGTCGCCGCCGATGATGCGGCGAACCCGGCCCTGCGCCTGGCGTCTGCGCTCGGTGCCGGGTTGCCGCGCCGATTCGTGCTCGCGGTGCGCGAGGACCGTTCGGCGTCGTGGGGTCTCGGGCGCTGGATCGAGCAGCTGGTGGCCGAATCGACCGGCAAGGACGGTCGGGGCGTGCTCCCGATCGCGCTCGACGCGGATGCCCCCGAGTTCGAGCGTGTGCCGGAGAGCGTCGTGACCGTGGAACTCTCCGATGCGCCCGCGAATGCGGATGCCGGCGCGGGCGACGCGACGGATGACGTTTCGGGGCCGACCGGCGCGGCCATCGCCGTCGCCGGCGGTCTCGGGGCGCAGCTGCTCACGTGGGAGGTCGCCACCGCGGTGCTCGGACGCCTGATGGAGATCGACCCGTTCAACCAGCCGGATGTGGAGTCTGCGAAGGTGGCGGCCCGCACTGCGCTCGACGGCGACGCGTCGTCGGAGGACGCCGACGACGCGGAGCTGCGCGCCGCCGCCGGCGCTCGACTGCTCGCGGTTCCCGACGACGTCGAGGTGGCGGATGCCGGCGCACTTGTCGCTCGTCTCCGGGATGCGGCCGCCGGTGCCGGGTATCTGTCGCTGCAGGCATACCTCGATCCGCACGGCGAGGAGGCGGAGCCGCTCGATCGGTTCCGCGACCGTCTCGCGCAGGTGCTCGGTCTCCCCGTCGCTCTCGGCTGGGGCCCGAGCTACCTGCATTCGACGGGCCAGCTGCACAAGGGCGGACCCGCCGCTGCGGTCTTCCTGCAGCTCACGGCGACCGGCCCTGAGTCGCTCCCCATTCCGGGCGCGGATCGCGGCTTCGACGCCCTGATCGAGGCGCAGGCGCGCGGCGATCGGACGGTGCTCGCGGAGCGCGGGCGCCCCGTCTTCGCGCTCGCCTGCCCCGACCCTGCCGCGACGGTGCGCGAGCTCGACGCGGCGCTGGCGGCTCTCGGCTCCTGAGAGCCGCGCATACGCAGAACGGCCCCGGGCGCGATCGCCCGGGGCCGTTCTGCGTGTACTGATCCGCTACGCCGACTTGCGCGCGGTGCCGCGGCGGGTGCGCAGCTTCTGCAGCGCCGCCTCGAGCAGCTCCTCCGCCTCCTCGGGCGTGCGGCGCTCCTTAACGTACGCGAGGTGCGTCTTGAAGGGCTCGTTCTTCGGGAGCATCGGCGGGTTCTCGCGATCGCGCCCCGCGGGGAGGCCCGTCGTCGGGGAATCGATCTGCTCCGGGATCTCCTCCTCGGGAACATCCGCCGCGAAATAGCGGATCGTCTCGTTGCCGAGAGCATCCCAATAGGAGATCTGCGTGCGTTCGGCCCGCGAGCCGTGATCCTTCTCCCCCATGGGGCCGGAACCGACGCGGGCGCCACGAATGGCGTTACTGCCTGCCACGAAATGCCTTTCTACTGCTGAATCGGGTGCGCGTTCAGACGACCGAGAAGCGCGCGATGAGCCCGAGCGCGACGATCGAAGCAGCCCAGATCAGGGAGACGACGATCGTGATGCGGTTCAGGTTGCGCTCCGCGACTCCGGAAGACCCGAGGCTGGAGGTGACGCCTCCGCCGAACATGTCGGAGAGCCCTCCGCCGCGCCCCTTGTGGAGCAGGATGAACAGCGTGAGCAGCAGACTCGTGATCACCAGGATGACGAGCAGAATGATCTTCAGAATGAGCACGAAGTGCACCTTTCGAGGTCGCGGGCGCGTGAGGCCAACGACCAGTATAGCGTGGAGCCGGATCAGCCAGCCGTCACGTGCTTCTGGAACTGGATGATGCGGGTGAACTCGTCGACCTTGAGACTCGCTCCGCCCACCAGCGCACCGTCGACATCGGGCTGTCGCATGAAGCCCGCGATGTTCTGACTCGCGACCGATCCGCCGTAGAGAATGCGCGTGCGCGCGGCGCGCTCGTCGCCGACGAGATCGCGCAGATGCTCCCGCAGCGCGCGGGCGACCTCCTGCGCCTGCTCCGGCGTCGCCGCCTGTCCGCTGCCGATCGCCCAGACCGGCTCGTACGCGACGACGAACTCGGCGCCCTCCGGCAGGTGGGCGAGTGCCGCGGTCAGCTGAGCCACGGGGATCGCGGCAGCGCCGTGCTGCTCGAGGTCCTCGGCGGTCTCGCCGACGCAGATCATGGGGACCATGCCGGCGGCCTGCGCCGCGCGAGCTTTCCGCCCCACCGTCTCGTCGCTCTCGCCGTGGCCGTGACGCCGCTCCGAGTGGCCGACGAGCGCATAGGTCACGTCGAGCTTCGCGAGCATCGCCGCTGAGATGTCGCCGGTGTACGCCCCCGATTCGTGCGGCGAGACATCCTGCGCACCGAGCGTGAGCGACAGCTTGTCTGCGGCGAGCAGGGTCTGCACGGAGCGCAGATCGGTGAACGGCGGGAACACGGCGACCTCCGCCGCAGAGAAGTCGTGGCGCACGTCGGCGAGTCCCCAGGCGAGCTTCTGCACGAGCGCGATGGCCTGCAGATGATCGAGGTTCATCTTCCAGTTGCCCGCGATGAGCGGAGTGCGCTCCGTCAGCGGGAGCGGCTGACGCGCCTCGGCGGGCGCAGCGTGCTGATCGGTCATGACAGTACCTCCAGTCCGGGCAGCGACTTGCCCTCCAGATATTCGAGACTCGCACCGCCGCCGGTCGAGATGTGGCCGAACTGGTCGTCGGAGAAGCCGAGGGCGCGCACGGCGGCTGCCGAATCCCCGCCTCCCACCACGGTGAAGGCGTGGGTCTCCGTGAGCGCGCGCGCGACGGTGCGGGTTCCCCCGGCGAACGCGTCGAGCTCGAACACGCCCATGGGCCCGTTCCAGAACACCGTCTCCGACTCGGCGATCGCGGAGGCGAACGTCTCGGCCGATCGGGGGCCGATGTCGAGGCCGAGGCCGGCTGAGCCGAACTGCGACGACTCGATGGCGTCCGCCGCGACCACCTCGTGCCGGGCATCGGCCGCGAACTTCTCGGCGACGACGATATCGCTCGGCAGCACGATGCGCACGCCGCGGCGCTCCGCATCGTCCAGGTATCCGCGCACCGTGTCGATCTGATCCGACTCCAGCAGGCTCGACGCCACCGCGTGCCCCTGCGCGGCGAGGAAGGTGAACACCATTCCCCCACCGATCAGGAGCGTGTCGACGCGCTCGATCAGATGCGAGATCACGCCGAGCTTGTCGGAGACCTTCGACCCGCCGAGCACGACGGTGTACGGACGCGCCGCGTCGGCGGTCAGACGCTGCAGCACGTCGAGCTCGGCTGCGACGAGGCGGCCGGCGGCGCTCGGCAGCAGCTGCGCGAGCTCGTACACGCTCGCCTGCTGGCGGTGGACGACGCCGAAGCCGTCCGACACGAGGGCGTCACCGAGCTCCGCGAGATCGCCGGCGAATGCTCGGCGCTCGCTCGGATCCTTGCTCGTCTCCGCGGCGTTGAACCGCAGGTTCTCGAGCAGCACCACCTCCCCGTCGGAGAGCTGGGCGACCGCGGCCGAAGCCGCATCGCCCAGCGTCTCGTCGACGAAGCCCACCGGCGCCCCGAGGAGTTCACTCATGCGCTCGGCGACCGGCCGCAGCGAGTACTGCGCGTCCGGCTCGCCCTTCGGGCGTCCGAGGTGGCTGATGAGCACGAGCTTCGCGCCCGCGTCCCGCAATTCGCGGATCGTGGTCAGCGAGGCTCGGATCCGGCCGTCATCGGAGATGACGCCGTCGCTCAGGGGAACGTTCAGATCGCAGCGGACGATGACCGTCTTCGACTGCAGCGACCCGAGTGATTCTATGGTGCGCATGGAAAGGTGGGCTCCTCGAGGTGCGGAATCAGATCAGGCCGGGCGTCTGCGAGCGAGCGGCCTCGAAGCGGCGCGCCACGTCCTGCCAGTTCGCGATATTCCAGAACGCCTTGACGTAGTCGGCGCGCACGTTGAGGTAGTCGAGGTAGTAGGCGTGCTCCCAGACGTCGAGCTGCAGGAGCGGAATCGTCCCTGCGGGGAGGTTGCCCTGCTGGTCGAAGAGCTGGACGATGTTCGGGCGCTGACCGAGCGCATCCCATGCGAGCACGGCCCAACCCGACCCCTGCACGCCGAGTGCCGTCGCCGTGAAGTGCTCCTGGAACTTCTCGAAGCCGCCGAAGAACTCGTCGATCGCTGCAGCGAGCTCGCCCTCCGGGCGTCCGCCGCCCTCGGGCGAGAGGTTGTTCCAGAAGATCGTGTGGTTGACGTGACCGCCGAGGTTGAACGCGAGGTCCTTCTCCAGCTTGTTCACGGAGGCGAGGTTACCCGACTCGCGAGCCTCGGCCAGCTGCTCGAGCGCGGTGTTGGCCCCGGTCACGTACGCCTGGTGATGCTTGTCGTGGTGCAACTGCATGATCTTGCCGCTGATGTGCGGCTCGAGAGCAGCGTAATCATAAGGAAGCTCGGGAAGTGAGTAGGCGGCCATGTGGCGATCCAATCTCTCGGTGAACAGTTGTCGGCTTCAGTCTATGGCGCGACTCCTGCCCGCGGTGGGAAAAGGCGGCGCACGTCGCCCGACGCCGCCGCCCTGTTCGCCACCCGCTAAATCCGGTCGAGCTCCTCGGGGAGGCTGGCCTCGGTGCCGGGCACGCCGCGCAGCTCCGCCTCCTTGTCGGCCATCGCCAGCAGTCGCCGGATCCGGCCCGCGACCGCATCCTTGGTGAGCGGCGGTTCGGCGCGGGCGCCGAGGTCGTCGAGGCTCGCCTCGCGGTGCGTCAGCCGGAGCTCGCCCGCGTACCGCAGGTGCTCGGGAATACTGTCGCCCAGGATCTCCATGGCGCGTTCCACGCGAGCGCACGCCGCCACCGACGCCTGTGCCGAGCGGCGCAGATTCGCGTCGTCGAAGTTGACGAGGCGGTTCGCGGTGGCTCGGGTCTCCCGCGCGCGGCGCAGCTCGTCCCAGCTCGTGCGGGCCTGCTGCGCGCCCATGAGGCCGAGCATCTCGCTGATCGCCTCGCTGTCGCGGATGAGCACCTTGTGCTGTCCGCGGATCTCGCGGCTCTTCGCGTCGACGCCGATGCGGCTGGCCGCTCCGACGAGCGCCATCGCGACCTCGTTGCTCGGGCAGACGATCTCGAGGTTCGCGGACCGCCCGGGCGCGGTGAGACCGCCGCGGGCGAGGAACGCCCCCCGCCAGATGGCCGCGAGCTCCGCCGGGGCGCCGGTCGTGAGCCGGTTCGGCAATCCGCGGATCTGCCGACGGCGCTGGTCGAGGAGCCCGAGCTGACGAGCGAGCGTTTCGCCGTCGAGCACGCGGACGAGGAACTGGGGAGCGCCGGGGCGGGTGCTCGACGGGGGCAGCTGCTTCGCATCCGAGCGGATGCCGTACAGCTCGGCGAGATCCTTGCGCACCCGCTGCACGATCTGCGGGGTGTGGAGCTCGGCTTCCAGGGCGATACGGCCGGAGATGGTGTGCAGCCCGCCTGCAAGACGGAGGATCGTCGCGACCTCGGCGATGCGTTCGCCGGTGCTCTGCACCGGGAATCGCACGAGTTCGCTCTTGACCTCGGGGGTAGACAGCACGAATGGGTCCTTTCGGAGAGGGTGTTTCAGTGAATCGGTCGACGCGCGAAGCGTCGACTACTCGCGACCGAGGTCGCGGTGACGCAGGCTCACGCTGACGCCGGGAAGCCCGGCGAGACGATCGGCGAGCTCTCGGGCGGTGGCCACCGAGCGGTGCTTGCCGCCGGTGCATCCTACCGCGAGCGACGCGTGCCGTTTGTTCTCGCGCTGGAACCCGGCGAGCACCGGGGTGAGCGCGGCGACGTAGTGGTCGAGGAACTCGGCGGCGCCCTCGCGGCCGAGCACGTACTCCTTGACCTCCGGGTCGACGCCCGTCAGTGCGCGGAGCTCGGGTTCCCAGAACGGGTTCGGGAGGAAGCGCATGTCGACCATGAGATCGACGTCGGTCGGTGCGCCGTACTTGAAGCCGAAACTCGACACCGAGAGCTGCAGCCCGGGAGTGTTGTCGTCGGAGAACAGCTCTCGCGTCGCCGTCGACAGGTCGTGCACGTTGTACCGGGAGGTGTCGATGACGACGTCGCACGATGCCCGCAGCTCCTGCAGCCGCTCGCGCTCGAGGCGGATGCCGTCGAGCAGGCTGCGGTCGTCGCCCTGCAGCGGGTGCGGGCGGCGCACGGATTCGTAGCGCCGCACGAGGATCTCATCGGTGGCGTCGAGGAACACGACGCGGACGGTCGCGTTGTCGCGCAGCTCGTCGACGGTGGCCTGGATGTCGGCGAACAGATCGCGGCCCCGCACGTCGACGACCGCCACGATGCGCGGCAGTGCACCGCCCGATCGGTCCGCCATGTCGGCGAGCGTCTTCAACATGGGCAGCGGGAGGTTGTCGACGACGTACCAGCCCAGATCCTCGAGCGTATTCGCGACGGTACTGCGGCCCGCTCCGGACATTCCCGTGACGATGAGAATCTCCTGCTGGGATGCCGCGTCGTTCATGCGCCGAGTTCCTCTCCCTGCTCCGCTTCCACCTGAGCTCCTAGCTTAGCGCCCGCCCCCGAGTCGGATTGCAGATGGGCGAGGATCTGCTCCCCCAGTTTCGGACCCACTCCGGGCGCCGCGGCGAGCTCCGCGAGTGAGGCGGCGCGCAGACGCGCGACGGAGCCGAAGTACTTGAGCAGCGCCTGCACGCGTTTGGGGCCGAGCCCGGGAATCTCCGAGAGTCGGCTCGAGATCGACGTGCTTCGCCGTTGGCGTTGGAAGGTGATCGCGAACCGGTGCGCTTCGTCGCGCACGCGCTGCACGAGGAAGAGCGCTTCGCTCGTGCGGGGCAGGATCACCGGGAAGGGATCGCCGGGCAGCCAGATCTCCTCGAGACGCTTCGCGATGCCGCAGAGCGCGATGTCGGTGATGCCGGCCTCGCTCAGGGCGCGCGCGGCCGCCTTCACCTGCGGCTCGCCGCCGTCCACGATGAGGAGCTGCGGGCGATCGCGGTAGACGCCCGTCGGCTGCTCGCCCGCCTCTCGAGCTGCGTTGAGCTGCGCGGCGCGGCGTGAGACGACCTGATGGATGGAGTCGGTGTCGTCGGTGGTCTGCTCGATGCGGTACTTGCGGTAGGCGCCCTTCGCGGGGAGTCCGTCCTCGAACACCACCAGCGAAGCCACCACGCCCGTGCCCTGCAGATGCGACACGTCGATGCACTCGATCCGCAGCGGGGCCTCGTCCATGCCGAGCGCGCGCTGCAGCTCCGCCAGCGCGTCCGTCCGGGCCGTGAGGTCCGCCGCCCGCTTCAACTTGTGGCGGATCAGGTGCTCCCCCGCGTTCCGCATCGCCCGGTCCATCAGCTGCACCTTGTCGCCGCGCTCGGGAATGCGCACGCGCACGCGCCCGCGTCGCGGCCGCCGTGCGCCGAGCGCCTCCTCGAGCGCCGGCGCATTGGCGGGGAGCTGCGGGACGAGGATCTGCGGCGGCGGCTCCCGCTCGCCCTCGTAGGCCGACTGCAGCACCTGCTCGAGCAGCGTCTCCGGGGAGTCGTCGAGCTCGACGTCGACGATCCAGCTGCGTTCGCCGCGGATCCGCCCGCCCCGGATGATGAACTGGTGGGCGGCGGCCGCGAGCTCGTCCGACCGGAGCCCGAACACGTCGAGGTTCACGTCGAGGCCGAGCACGACTGCGTTCTTCTCCATGACGTGCTCCACCGCCTGCGCCTGATCGCGCAGGCGGGCCGCGTCCTCGTATCGCTGGTCGGCCGCGGCTTCGCGCATGGCGCGCTGCAGTGCTTTGAGGTGGCTGGTGTCGCTCCCGCCGAGGAACGAGACCAGTTCGCCGACGCGTGCGCGATGCTCCTCGATGGTGAGCTTCTGCGAGCACGGGCCGCTGCACCGGCCGATCTGACCGGCGAGGCAGGGTTTGCCCGAACTCATCGCGCGCTGGTAGTCCGCGTCGTTGCAGGTGCGGATGGGAAAGGCCTGCTGCAGCAGGGCCGTCGTCTCGCGCAGGGCCCACACCTTCGGGTAGGGGCCGAAGTAGCGTGCACCGCGGATGCGCTCGTTGCGCGTGATCACCAGTCGGGGCGCCTCCTCGCGCAGGGTCACCGCGAGATAGGGGTACGTCTTGTCGTCCTTGAACTGCACGTTGAAGGGCGGCTTGTACTCGGTGATCCAGGTGTGCTCGAGCACGAGCGATTCGGTGTCGGTCGCGACGACCGTCCAATCGAGCTTCGCCGCGATCGACAGCATTGTGCGGGTGCGCGGCATGAGCGAGTGCATCGGCTGGAAGTAGTTCGCGAGGCGGGCCCGCAGATTCTTCGCCTTGCCTATGTACAGCACGCGCCCGTGCCGGTCGCTGAAGCGGTACACGCCCGGCGAGGTGGGAATCTCCCCCTGCGCCGGGCGGAATGACGCGCGATGATCCGAGGCGTTCAAGCGGACGCTTTCGCCCGGCCGTTCAGCACCTCGTTGAGGAACTGGCCCGTGTGACTGCCCTCCGCGTCGACCAGCTGCTCGGGGGTGCCCTCGGCGACGATCATCCCGCCGCCGGAGCCGCCTTCCGGGCCGAGGTCGATGACCCAGTCCGCGCTGCGGATCACATCGAGATTGTGCTCGATCGTGATGACCGTGTTGCCCTTGTCGACGAGTCCGTTGAGCACGAGGAGCAGCTTGCGCACGTCCTCAAAGTGGAGACCGGTGGTGGGCTCGTCGAGCACGTAGATGCTGCGTCCGTTCGAGCGCTTCTGGAGTTCGGTCGCGAGCTTCACCCGCTGCGCCTCGCCCCCTGAGAGGGTCGTCGCGCTCTGCCCGAGGCGCACGTAGCCGAGGCCCACATCCACCAGCGTCTTCATGTAGCGGTGGATCGACGAGATCGGTTCGAAGAACTGCTCCGCCTCGGCGATGGGCATCTCGAGCACCTCCGAGATGTTCTTGCCCTTGTACCGCACCTGCAGCGTCTCGCGGTTGTACCGCGAACCGCCGCAGACCTCGCAGGCGACATACACGTCGGGGAGGAAGTTCATCTCGATCTTCAGCGTGCCGTCACCCGAGCACGCCTCGCAGCGGCCGCCCTTCACGTTGAAGCTGAAGCGGCCGGGGAGGTAGCCGCGCGTCTTCGCCTCCTGGGTCTCTGCGAACAGATTGCGGATCTTGTCGAACACGCCCGTGTACGTGGCCGGGTTCGAGCGGGGCGTGCGACCGATCGGAGCCTGATCGACGTGCACCACCTTGTCGAGGTGCTCGAGTCCGGTGACGCGGGTGTGCTTGCCCGGCACGAGGCGCGCCCCGTTGAGCTGATTGGCGAGCACGCGGTACAGGATGTCGTTGACGAGCGTCGACTTGCCCGAGCCGGAGACGCCCGTCACGGCGGTCATGACCCCGAGCGGGAACGTCGCGTCGACGTTGCGCAGGTTGTTCGAGCGCGCGCCCACGACCTTCAGCTCCCGCTTGCGATCCCGCTTGCGGCGGCGCTTCGGCGTCTCGATGCTGCGACGACCGGCGAGGTAGTCGCCGGTCAGCGATTCGCGGTTGCGCAGCAGGTCCTCGTAGTGGCCCGAGTGGACGACGGTGCCGCCCTGCACGCCCGCGCCGGGGCCGATGTCGACGATCCAGTCGGCG
Source organism: Leucobacter chromiiresistens (assembly GCF_001477055.1). GTDB lineage: Bacteria > Actinomycetota > Actinomycetes > Actinomycetales > Microbacteriaceae > Leucobacter > Leucobacter chromiiresistens_A. Next base: position 44,334 of record NZ_LDRK01000040.1, on the reverse strand, counting down.
GCCTCGATCGTCTCCTCGTCGTGCTCCACGACGATGAGGGTGTTGCCGAGGTCGCGCAGCTTGATGAGCGTCTCGATGAGCCGGCGATTGTCGCGTTGATGCAGCCCGATGCTCGGCTCGTCGAGCACGTAGAGCACCCCGGTGAGGCCGGAGCCGATCTGCGTCGCGAGACGGATGCGCTGCGCCTCGCCGCCGGACAGCGTGCCGGCTGCGCGTGCCAGTGTGAGGTACCCGAGGCCCACCTCGATGAGGAAGTCGAACCGCAGCCGGATCTCGCGCAGCACCTGCGCCGCGATCTTCGCCTCCCGCTCGGTGAGCTCGACGTCGTCGAAGAAGCCCTTCGCGTCGAGCAGGCTGAACTCGCCGACCGCGGCGATCGAGCGGCCGTTCACGGTCACCGCGAGCACCTCCGGCTTGAGCCGCTGGCCGTTGCAGGCGCTGCAGGGCACCTCGCGGAGGAACTCGGACCAGCGATCCCGCTTCGCGTCGGACTCCGCCTCCGCGTACTGGCGCTCGATGAACGGGATCACACCCTCGAACCCCGATGAGTACTTCACCTCGCGGCCGAAGCGATTGCGCCAGCGCACGTTGACCTTGAAGTCGTTGCCGTGGAGCACGGCCTGCTGCACGGCCTCGGGCAGGTCCGACCACGCGGTCTTCAGCGAGAACCCGAGGTCGTCGGAGAGGCCCACCAGCAGCTTCTCGTAGTACTGGTAGAGGCTCTTGCCCTGACTGGTCCACGGCACGATGACGCCCTCGGCGATCGAGAGCTCCGGGTCGCCGAGCACGAGGTCCTCGTCCACCGACATGCTGGTGCCGAGCCCCGAGCACACGGGGCACGCGCCGAACGGCGCGTTGAAGGAGAAGGTGCGCGGCTCGATCTCGGTGAGCTGCACGGGGTGCTGGTTCGGGCAGGAGAGCTGCTCCGAGAACTGCTGCACGCGGTCCTCGGCCTTCGCGTCGCGGTCGACGAAGTCGACGGAGACGATGCCGCCGGCGAGGCGCAGCGCCGTCTCGAGCGAATCGGTGAGCCTGCCGAGGATCTCGGGGCCCGCGACGAGTCGGTCGATCACGACCGAGATGTCGTGCTTCACCTGCTTCTTGAGCTTCGGCGGGTCGGAGAGCTGGATCATGTCGCCGTCGACGATCGCGCGCGAGTAGCCGCTGGCGGCGAGATCCTGGAAAAGGTCGACGAACTCCCCCTTCTTCTTGCTGACGACGGGGGCGAGCACCTGGTAGCGCGTCCGCTCCTCGAGACCCATGAGTCGATCGGCGATCTGCTGCACCGTCTGCGCCTCGATACGCTCACCGCAGACGGCGCAGTGCGGCACCCCGACGCGCGCCCAGAGGAGGCGCATGTAGTCGTAGATCTCGGTGATCGTGCCCACGGTGGATCGCGGGTTGCGGTTCGTCGACTTCTGATCGATGGAGACCGCCGGGCTGAGCCCTTCGATGAAGTCGACGTCGGGCCGGTCGACCTGCCCGAGGAACTGGCGGGCGTACGCGCTGAGCGACTCGACGTATCGGCGCTGCCCCTCGGCGAAGATCGTGTCGAACGCGAGGCTCGACTTGCCGCTGCCCGAGAGTCCGGTGAACACGACCATCGAGTCGCGGGGAATCGCGAGGTCGACGTTCTGCAGGTTGTGCACGCGGGCGCCCTGGACGCTGATCTGGGCGTGCGCTGCGGAGGACCGGATGGGGGTGGAGTGCTTCGAAGTCACCGGCTCATTCTACGCGGTGCGCGCCGCGAATTCGAACATACCTACGAGACTTTCGCCAGGAGCGCACCCCGCCTCCGGCGGATTATCGGGTACTATTGATGAAAGGAAACGAAAGGATCGTCATGTCGATCGCGCACCTCACCCCCGCCGCTGCGGCTCCCGCCCCGCAGCGGACCGGTGCCGCCCGGGCGCGGCTGCTCGACCTGGTGACGCACCTCGACGCCGAGCGGATGGACTCGGCGGAGACCCTGCTCTCGACGCTGCTCGCGCATCAGCACGCCGACACGCGCACGTTGACGGAGACCGAGGTGTCGGCACTCGGGCGCTTCGGCATGTCCGAGGGCGGGCTGCGCGCACCCGATGCGCTGCGGGCCACCGCGCAGGGCCTGCTCGCCGACCGGGCTCTCGCCGACCGCAGCGCGTCGGTCGCCGAAGCGGCGGAGATGCTCGGGGTGACGCCTGCACGGGTGCGTCAGCGCTGCGCGGCGGGCACGCTGCTCGCGCAACGCCGGAGCGACGGCTGGCACCTTCCCCGCTTCCAGTTCCCGGAGGACCGGGAGGTTCCGGGATGGGCCGCCGTTGCGACTGCGATTCCGCACGGCACCCCGCTGCTGTTCGCGGAGCGCGTGCTGACGTCGCCGTCGCCCGCGCTGGTGACCGAAGGCGAGGAGCTCGCCCCGTTCGAGTGGCTGGCGCAGGGCGGCGACCCGTCGGCGGCGGCAGCGGCCGTCGACGACGCGCTGCACCGGCTCCCGTGAGCGAATTCCTGCCGCCACCGGACGCGGCCGCGTTCCCCGATCTCGGCAACGATGCGGGCTGGGTGCGCGAGGTGCGGAGCGGCACCGCTCTGGCGCGCGTCTTCCGTGCGGGAGGCCCGCACCCGGCGGCGTGGCACTCCTTCCGCACCTACGGACCACTCGATGCGCGATTCGATCCGCACCCGGAACCGCCCGCCGAATCTCCGGACGAGGGCGTGCTCTACGCGGTGCTCGAGCAGGCGGACGCGGAGCAGGACACGGCGTCAGCGTTCGCCGCCTGCCTGCTCGAAGTATTCCAGGCGACGCGCATCGTGCGCCGCTCGAGCGGCGACCCGACGCTCGCCGTATTCGAGAGCACCCGCGCCCTGCGGCTGCTCGACCTCAGCGACAGCGACTGGGTGGCGGTCGCCGGAGGCAACGGGGCGATCTCGTCGGGCGATCGCATGGCGTCGCGCGCCTGGGCGCGCGCGATCCGCACGAGATACCCGGGCCTCGACGGCGTGATCTCCGCATCCTCGGTCGTGCCCTCGGCGCGGGTGGTCGCGCTGTGGAGCCCGGCGTTGGACGCGCTGCCGCGGCACCCGCTGGCGCAGCTCCGCCTCGATCGCGACGAGCTCACCGGCGCGATCAACCGCATCGCGGAGCGCTACGGCTACGTGGTGCTCCCCTAGCGCGACGCTCCGAGCCGGGAGGCGACGAGTGCGGAGCGCGGCGGCGCGCCTCTGTCCGATTCGTGCAAGACCGGGGAGCCGCGGGCGACGTAGCCTGTCCCCATGAATCTGAATCTGCACCTGACATTCGACTTCATCGGCATCGTCACCGCCGATCTCGCTCGGTCCCTCGCCTTCTACCGATCCCTCGGCATCGCCATTCCGGAGGGCCTGGATGACGCCCCCCACGTCGAGGTCGTGCTGCCGGGCGGCCTGAAGCTGGCGTGGGATCCGGTCTCCACGATCGAGACCTTCTCCCCCGGGTTCTCGCTCCCCTCGGGCGAGAGCCGTATCGGGTTCGCGTGCAGCGCGGAGTCGCCGGCCGATGTCGATGCGGCGTACTCCGCCCTCGTCGAACGCGATCCCGCTGCGGCGCACACGGCCCCCTGGGACGCCCCCTGGGACCAGCGGTACGCGACGGTGCGGGATCCCGACGGCAACACGGTCGACATCTACGCCCCGCTCCCCGCATCGCCCGACTCGGAGCTCCCGCCGGTCTGACGGGAGCGCAGGTACGCGGCCGGCGACTCGCCGTTCAGGCGCGCGAACTCCCGCGTGAAGTGCGATTGGTCGCTGTACCCCGACTGTTCTGCGACGATCGCGAGCGCCGCGCCGGAGTGCATTGCGGCCCGAGCGCGCAGACCGCGACGGAGGCGGCGGAGCGCCGCGTACCCGTACCCGAATTCGGCGAGCATCTTGCGGTGCAGGTGCCGTTCCGACCAGCCGAGCCGAAGCGCGATCGCGCCGAGCGACTCCCCACGATCGGCGCCCCGCAGGGCCGCTCGCGCCCAGCCCTCCAGCGAGCGCTCGATCGGTCCGATGGCACCGATCGCATGCGCGAGCGCGTGCACGCGGTCGTCGTCAGCGAGCCGCGCGCCCGCGGCGGCCGGCGTGCTCCGCCTGCCCGTGATCTGGCCGGTCGCTCGGGAACCCGATGGGGAGGCCATCGTGCGGAGCGCTCCGGCGACGCGTTCCGCGACGGCGGCGCCGACCGCGTCCGTTGCCGGGACGAGCAGGTCGCGCAGCTCCGCGACGGGTCGCCGCAGTGCGGCGGCGGCCGTCCCGGGGAGGAATCGGATGCCGATGGTCGGCCCGTGGGCGTCGAGCTGCGTGCGCATCCACGTCGTCGACGGGCCGGCGATGTGCAATTCGTCTCCGCGCAGCACGAAGTCGGCGCAGCCGTCCGCGGGGACGATGGTGGAGCTGACGCCGACCGGCGCGGGCGCCTCGGGCTGCTCCACGCGCCAGATCACGCCGAGCCCCGCGACTGCACGCTCCGTGTACATGGGTCCTACAGGTGGCCTGCCTGGTCCATGCTGCGCAGCTCGCGTTTGATCTCGGACAGCTCGTCGCGCAGTCGCGCCGCCAGCTCGAACTTCAGCTCTTCCGCTGCGGCGAGCATCTGGTCGGTGAGGTCGCTGATGAGCTCCTCGAGCTTCGCCGCGCCCTCTCCGGCGATCGCTCCGGCGCGCGCGGCGGCCTTGCCCTTGGCTCGTTGCGGCGCCGGGCTCTTGCGCTGCGCGTGGGCGCCGGAGCGCGACAGGATGTCCTCCGAATCGGCGGCCTCCCGATTCAGCATCGCAGTGATGTCGCCGATTTTCTTGCGGAGCGGTTGCGGGTCGATGCCGCGCTCCGTGTTGTAGGCGATCTGGATCTCGCGTCGTCGGGCCGTCTCATCGATGGCTTCCCGCATCGACCGGGTGACCGTGTCGGCGTACATGTGCACCTGGCCCGAGACGTTGCGCGCCGCGCGGCCGATGGTCTGGATGAGCGACGTGCTCGAGCGCAGGAAGCCCTCCTTGTCGGCATCGAGAATCGACACGAGCGAGACCTCGGGAAGATCGAGGCCCTCGCGGAGCAGGTTGATGCCGATGAGCACGTCGTACACACCCGCGCGCAGCTCGGTGAGCAGCTCGACGCGTCGCAGCGTATCGACGTCGGAGTGGAGGTACCGCACGCGCACGCCCGCCTCCTCCATGAACGTGGTGAGCTGCTCGGCCATCTTCTTCGTGAGCGTGGTGACGAGCACGCGCTCGTCTCGCTCGGCGCGCGCCCGCACCTCCTCGAGCAGGTCGTCGATCTGACCCTCGCTCGGCTTGATCACGATCTCGGGGTCGACGAGCCCGGTGGGGCGGATGATCTGCTCGACCACGCCGTCGGCCAGCTCGAGCTCGTACTTGCCGGGGGTCGCCGAGAGGTAGACCGTCTGGCCGACGCGCTCCTTGAACTCGCTGAACTTCAGCGGGCGGTTGTCGAGCGCGCTCGGCAAACGGAAGCCGTGGTCGACGAGCGTGCGCTTGCGCGAGGCATCGCCCTCGAACATGGCGCCGATCTGCGGCACCGTGACGTGCGACTCGTCGATGACCACGAGGAAGTCGTCGGGGAAGTAGTCGAGCAGGCAGTGCGGCGCCTCGCCCGGCCGTCGGCCGTCCATGTGCATCGAGTAGTTCTCGATGCCGGAGCAGAACCCGATCTGCTCCATCATCTCGAGGTCGAAGGTGGTGCGCATGCGCAGCCGCTGCTCCTCGACCAGTTTGTTCTGCTGCTTCAGTTCGCGGGTGCGGCTCTCGAGCTCGTTCGTGATCTGACCCATCGCGCGGTGCATGACGTCTCGGCTCGCGACGTAGTGGGAGCCGGGGAATACCGAGACCGTGTCGACTTGCTTGATCACCTCGCCGGTGAGCGGATGGAGGTAGTAGAGCGCTTCGATCTCATCGCCGAAGAACTCGATCCGCACGGCGAGTTCCTCGTACATGGGGATGATCTCGACGGTGTCGCCGCGCACGCGGAAGTTGCCGCGCACGAACTCGATGTCATTGCGCTGGTACTGCATGTCGACGAACCGCCGCAGCAGCACGTCGCGATCGAGCCGGTCGCCGACGGCGAGCGGCACCATCGCCTCGTAGTACTCCTCGGGCTTTCCCAGACCGTAGATGCAGGAGACGGTCGACACCACGATCGTGTCGCGTCGGCTCAGCAGTGCGTTGGTCGTCGAGTGCCGCAGCCGCTCGACCTCCGCGTTCACCGAGGAGTCCTTCTCGATGAAGGTGTCCGTCTGCGGCACGTACGCCTCGGGCTGGTAGTAGTCGTAGTAGCTCACGAAGTACTCGACCGCGTTGTTCGGGAACAGCTCGCGCAGCTCGCTCGCGAGCTGCGCGGCGAGCGTCTTGTTGTGGGCGAGCACGAGGGTGGGGCGCTGCACGGCCTCGATGAGCCACGCGGTGGTCGCCGATTTGCCGGTTCCCGTAGCGCCGAGCAGCACCACGTCGGTCTCACCGGCGTTGATCCGGCGGGTGAGCTCTTCGATGGCGGCCGGCTGATCGCCGCTCGGCTCGAACTCGCTCACCACTTCGAATGGGCGGACGCTGCGGGTGGGTTCCATGTCTCCGAGAGTACTCGGCACCACCGACATTCATGGGAGCGTTCCGCGGCGGGCGTACGCTCCGGGCGTCAAGACGCCGCTGCGAAGCGATCCGGCAGCTCCAGATCTCCTGCACCCGACCAACGCACCTCGTCGAGTCCCTGCCACGCGGCGGCACGGGCGAGCAGGTCGCGCGCCGCCTCCCCCGTGCGGCGCGGTGCGCTCGGCTCGCGCCACGCCGCCTGCACCAGCAGCGCGCGCCCGGCGCGATCGGATTTCAGATCGATGCGGCCCACCATGGCGCCGCCGACCATGAGCGGCAGGCAGTAGTACCCGAACCGCCGCTGCTCCTTCGGCGTGTAGATCTCGATGCGGTAGTGGAATCCGAACATGCGCTCCGCCCGCGGGCGGAACCAGACCACCGGGTCGAACGGGGTCAGCAGAGCATCGGGGGCGAGGCGCGATGGCACCCGCGCATCACGATGCATCCAGGCGCGCTCCGGCTTGCCGGCACCGGTGCGCCACCCCGCCACCTCGACCGGCACGAGCTCCCCCGCCTCCTCGAGCTCCGTCACCGCGGCCCGGGCCGCCCCGGCTCGCAGGCGGTGGTAGTCGGCCAGGTCGGCGAGCGTCGCCACGCCCAGCGACCGAGCAGCACGGGCGACGAGCGCGCGCTGAGCCTCCGCGGTCGGTACGGCGCCGAGCGCCGACGGGGGCAGAATCTGCTCCGCGAGCGCGTACCGGCGCTGAAACCCCTCGCGCCCCGCCGACACGACCTCGCCCCAGGCGAAGAGGGTCTCCACGGCGCGCTTCGTCTCGCTCCAGTCCCACCAGGGGCCCCGGTTCGCCCGCCGCCCCTGCTCGAGTTCGCGCACGAACGACGGCCCCTCGGCGGCCAGCTGCGCGCGCACCCGGTCCAAGACGGGCGCGAGCTGAGCGGCTCGGCCGTTCGACTCGTCACGGGCCCTGCGCTCGGCCATGCGCCACCCGAACCAGGGGCGATCCCGCACCGGGATGAATGCGGCCTCGTGCGCCCAGTACTCGGTGAACTCTCCGCTGCCCCAGAGGTGCCGATCGAGCGCCGCCGCATCGTAGACGCCGTGCCGCGAGAAGACGGGGAGGTGGTGGCTGCGCGCGAAGACGTTCACCGAGTCGATCTGCAGCACGTGCAACGCCGACAGAGCGGCGTCGAAGGGGCGGCGTGCGCGGATGCGCGCGACGTTCGCGAAGCCCTGCGCTGCGAGCGCGACGCGACGCGCCTCGGCGGGAGAGAGTGAGAGCACCATGCCCGTACGCTATCGCGACTCGCGCCGCGCGATCCGCACCGGCGCGATCCGCACCGGCGCGATCCGCATCGGCCCGACTCGCACCGGCGCGGCGAGTCGGCTCAGGCGAACCAGAGCGCGAGCTCGCGCGCGGCCGACTCGGGCGAGTCGGAGCCGTGCACCAGGTTCTGCTGCACCCGCTCGCCCCAGTCGCGGCCGAGATCGCCGCGGATCGTTCCGGGTGCGGCGGTGGTCGGATCGGTCGTGCCGGCGAGCGAGCGGAAGCCCTCGATGACGCGCTCCCCCTGGGCGCGAATCGCGACCGACGGTCCCGAAGACATGAAGTCGAGCAGCGGCTCGTAGAACGGCTTGCCCTCGTGCTCGGCGTAGTGCGCCGCGAGGAGCTCGCGGTCGGGGGCGACGAAGCGGAGATCCGTCAGCCGGTACCCCTTGGCCTCGATGCGGCGGATGACCTCGCCGGTCAGGCCGCGGGCGACACCGTCGGGCTTCACCAGGATCAACGTTTCTTCAGCCGACATGCGGACTCCTTCTACTCAGGACGAAAATCGTGACGGACATTCGGACGGCCGCGCGGGCCGGGCCCGATCAGAGAGTGTATCGAATCAGGCTGCGTCGCCCTGCGCGGCCAGCCACGCCGCACGGTCGCGGTCGATCCGCGCCCCGCGGATCATGCAGTAGACCCACAGCGCCGAGAACAGCACGCTGACGATCAGCGACATGGGCAGGATGAAAGCGGTGAGCAGCATGAGGGCGTGGACGACCCAGCCGACGATGATGCCGAACCGACCGCGCCGCATGCCCGCGAGCGCGACGAGGATCAGCAGTGCGAGTCCGCCCCCGGTGAAGAGCCCCAGCTCGCGGGGCTCGAGCACCGCCATTCCGAAGATCGTCAGGCCGAAGAGGGCGACGATGCAGAGCTCGAAGCCCAGCACGATGGAGGCGAGGGCCTTCTGCGTGGAGGTCGGTCCGCGTCGCGCGCCCGCGATGCGCATCGCCGAATTGTGGGCGGCGTTCTCGGACGGCGAGAGCACGAGCTCGGGTTCCTCCGAGCCCTCGCCCGGGCCGGGTCGCCGCTCGGCGCCTCGGCCGTCGGCTGCGCGGGTCACGCGACGCTCCAGCCCTCGGAGCGAGCGAAGGCGATCGCCTCGCCCGCCAGCAGCACCGACCCCACCACCAGCACCGCGCGCCCCTCGGCGCGCATCGCCCAGCCGCGGGCTTCTGCGAGCGCCTCCGGGAGCGAGTCGGCGAGTTCGATCGGCGTGCCGGGGATCTCGTCCTCCGCGATGCGCTTCAGCTCCTCCGACGTGGTGCTGCGGGGCGAATCGACCGGGGTGACGGTCACGCGGTGCGCGATCGGCGCGAGCGCCGCCAGGAGACCCGAGGTGTCCTTCTCCTCGAGCACGCCGACCACGAGCGCGAGCTCGGAGAAGTCGAACGACTCGGCAACCGCCGCGACGAGCGCTGCCGCACCGTGCGGGTTGTGCGCGGCGTCCACGTAGATCACGGGATCGGTGCCGATCAGCTGCAGCCTGCCCGGCGAGGTGAGCGCGCCGAAGCCCGCGTCGAGCACCTCCTCGGGCAGCGGGCGATCCGCCCCGAAGAACGCCTCGACTGCGGCGATCGCGAGGGTCGCGTTCTCGGCCTGATGGTGCCCGAACAGCGGCAGGAAGATGGGGTCGTAGGCGTGGCCGCCGATCCCGACGACGTCGATCTGACGCCCGCCGACGGCGACCCGGTCGTCCACCAGCGAGAAGTCGCGGCCCTGCACGGCGAGGGCGGCGTCGTGGCGCGTCGCGGCGTCGGTGATCTCGGCGAGCGCATCGGGGTCCTGCAGCGCAGACACCACGACCGACCCCGGCTTGATGATGCCCGCCTTGGTGCGCGAGATGGTCGCGACGTCCGGGCCGAGCACCGCGGTGTGATCGAGGTCGATCGGCGTGAAGACCGCGACGCGGGCATCGACGATGTTCGTCGCATCCCACTCGCCGCCCATGCCGACCTCGATCACGGCGACATCGACCGGAGCATCGGCGAATGCGACGAATGCGAGCACGGCGAGCGCTTCGAAGAAGGTGATCGGGCCGTGGCCCGCAGCGGTGAGTTCGGCGTCCACGACCTCGAGCGGCAGGTGCAGCTCCTCCCAGGCGGCGGCGAGCACGGCGCCGTCGATCGGCGCTCCGTCGAGCTGGAAGCGCTCGGTGAAGTCGACGAGGTGCGGGCTGGTGAAGAGCCCGGTGCGGAGCCCGTGGGCGCTCATGAGCGACGCGATCGCGCGACTGGTCGAGGTCTTCCCGTTCGTGCCGGCCACCTGGATGACGGGGAAGGAGAGCTGCGGCGATCCGGCGAGCTCGGCGAGTCGACGCACCGGGTCGATGCGCGGGCGCGGGTGCGCCTCGCCGACGCGCTCGAGGAGGGCGGCGTACACCGCCTCCGCGCCGCTCACGCCGCGCCTCCCGCGCGGAGGGACGCCGCTTCGGTCGCATCGATCGTGATGACGATCGCGGCCTTCTCGGAACCGATGCCGCGGGCTGCCGTGACGAAGACGCCGTTGCCGGGAGACGGGATGTCGTCGATGATCGCGTCGATTCCGACCGCCTCCTGCACGGCGAAGCCCTCGGCCAGCGTCTCGCTCGCGATGAGCGCCGCGTGCGCCTCCAAGGCGGCGGCGTGCGCCGGCTCGGCGTTCAGCGCCAGCACGATGCGGTCGCTGACCTCGAGCCCGGCGTTCTTGCGGGCCTCCTGCACCGCGCGGATCGCGTCTCGCGCGATTCCCTCCGCCTCCAGCTCCGGCGTGAGGGTCGTATCGAGCATCGCGAAGCCGCCGCCGGGCAGCAGCGTCAGCGCCGGGCCGGCGTCCGCGTCGTCGCCGGCCCGCAGGGTGAGCTCGTACTCGTGGGGTTCGAGCGCGATGCCGCCGGCGACCACGGCGCCGTTCTGCTCGCTCCAGTCGCCCGACTTCGCCGCCTTGATGGCCTGCTGCACCTGCTTGCCGAGCCGCGGCCCAGCCGCCCGCGCATTGACGGAGAGCGTCTGCACGATGCCGTGCTCCTCGGCGCTGGTCTCCGTCTGCTGCACGAGCTCGACCGCCTTGACGTTCAGCTCCTCCCGCAGGATGTCGGCGAAGGGCGCGAGCTCCGCGGGATGCTCTGCGACGACGGTCAGCGATGCGAGCGGCAGGCGCACGCGCAGGCCGCGGCTCTTGCGGAGCGCGAGCATCTGCGACGTGATCTGCCGCACCTCGTCCATGGCGCGCACGAGCGCGGGGTCGTCGGGGAACTCCGCAGCGTCCGGCCAGTCCGTGAGATGCACCGACCGTCCGCCGGTGAGGCCGCGCCAGAGCTCCTCCGTGACGAGGGGCGCGAGCGGTGCGGCGACGCGAGCGACGGTCTCGAGCACGGTGTAGAGGGTGTCGAAGGCCTGGCGGTTCTCGGGGGCGCCGTGCTCGCCGCCGAGCCCCGCCCAGAAGCGGTCGCGGGAGCGGCGCACGTACCAGTTCGTGAGCACCTCGGCGTACGCGCGCAGCGCCTCGGCCGCCGAGGTCGTGTCCAGCGCCTCGAGGTGCGATTCGACGTCGCGGATGAGCCGCCCGGTCTTCGCGAGGATGTACCGGTCGAGCGGGTCGGTCGAGTCGGTGCGCCGCTCCGCGGCGATGCCGTCGGCGTTGGCGTACAGCGAGAAGAAGTACCACGTGCTCCAGAGCGGCAGGATGAACTGGCGCACGCCCTCTCTGATGCCCTCCTCCGTCACGACGAGGTTGCCGCCGCGCACCACCGGCGACGCCATGAGGAACCAGCGCATCGCGTCGGAGCCGTCGCGATCGAACACCTCGTTCACGTCGGGGTAGTTGCGCAGCGACTTCGACATCTTGTTGCCGTCGGAGCCCAGCACGATGCCGTGGCTGACCACGTTGGTGAAGGCAGGCCGGTCGAACAGCGCGGTGGCGAGCACGTGCTGCACGTAGAACCATCCGCGGGTCTGCCCGATGTACTCGACGATGAAGTCGGCGGGCTGATGCGTCTCGAACCACTCCTGGTTCTCGAACGGGTAGTGGGCCTGCGCGAACGGCATGGAGCCCGAATCGAACCAGACGTCGAGCACGTCCTCGATGCGGCGCATCGTGGATCTGCCGCTCGGGTCGTCGGGGTTGGGGCGGGTGAGCTGGTCGATGTAGGGACGGTGCAGATCGACCTCGCCGGCCTCGTTGCGGGGCAGCTCGCCGAAATCGGCTTCCAGCTCCGCGACGGAGCCGTACACGTCGATGCGCGGGTGCTCGGGGTCGTCGCTCTTCCAGACCGGAATCGGGCTGCCCCAGTACCGGTTGCGGCTGATCGACCAGTCGCGCGCGCCCTCGAGCCACTTCCCGAACTGCCCGTGCTTCACGTTCTCGGGCACCCAGGTGATCTGCTCGTTGGTCTCGAGCATGCGCTGCTTGATGTCGGTGACGCGCACGAACCAGCTCGAGACGGCCTTGTAGATGAGCGGGTTGCGGCACCGCCAGCAGTGCGGGTACGAGTGCTCGTAGCTCTGCTCGCGCAGCAGGCGACCGCGCTCCCGCACGAGGCGGATCAGCGGTCGGTTCGCGTCCATCCACAGCTCGCCCGCGACATCGGAGACCGCAGCGATGAAACGGCCGCCTTCGTCGACGCTCACGATGGTCGGCATGCCCGCTGCGGTGGCGATGCGGTAGTCGTCCTCGCCGTAGGCGGGCGACTGGTGCACGATGCCCGTGCCGTCGGTGGTCGAGACGTAGTCGTCGACGAGGATCTGCCAGCAGTGCTCGGTGCCCCAGACCTCGACGTCCGTGAAGTAGTCGAAGAGGGGGGCGTAGCGCACGCCGTTGAGATCGGCGCCGCGCACGTGCTGCGCGACGGCCGCGACGGCCTCCTCGGCGGTGGCGTAGCCGAGATCCTTCGCGTGCGCGCCGACGAGCTCGCTCGCGAGCAGGTAGCGGGCCTCGCCTGCGACGGCGCCGTCGCCCGCGCCCGCCGGGCCTGCCGGGATGACGGCGTAGTCGATGTCGGGGCCCACCGCGAGGGCGGCGTTCGTGGGCAGCGTCCACGGCGTGGTGGTCCAGGCGAGGGCGCGCACGCCGTCGAGGCCGAGCGCGTCGGCGCGGTCGCCGCTCAGCGGGAACGCGACCGTCACCGAGGGGTCCTGGCGCATCTGGTAGACGTCGTCGTCCATGCGCAGCTCGTGGTTCGACAGCGGCGTCTCGTCGCGCCAGCAGTACGGGAGGATGCGGGATCCCTCGTAGGCGAGGCCGCGTTCGTAGAGCTGCTTGAACGCCCAGATCACGCTCTCCATGTACCCGAGGTCGAGCGTCTTGTACCCGTGCTCGAAATCGACCCAGCGGGCCTGGCGGGTCACGTACTCCTCCCACTCGCGGGTGTACTGCAGCACCGAGGCGCGGGCCTTGCCGTTGAACGCGGCGACGCCCATCTCCTCGATCTGCGACTTCTCCGTGATGCCGAGCTGCTTCATGGCCTCGAGCTCGGCGGGGAGACCGTGGGTGTCCCATCCGAAGCGGCGCTCCACCTTCTTCCCGCGCATGGTCTGGAAGCGCGGGAAGACGTCCTTCGCGTACCCGGTCAGCAGGTGCCCGTAATGGGGCAGGCCGTTGGCGAACGGGGGGCCGTCGTTGAACACCCACTCCGGCGCATCCGTCCGGCGTCGGATCGATTCGCGGAAGGTGTCGTCGAACGCCCAGAAGTCGAGCACGCCCCGCTCGATCTCGGGGAGCCGGGGCGATGCGGCGACGCCGAAAGCGGCGCCCGCCTGCGAGGCGGCGGGGGTGGACGGGGTTCCCGTGGACTGCTGAGGGTACGGCATGGGTTCCTTCTCGGTTCCGGCGTATGGGTATGTGCCTGCGCCGGGACGAGATCCGGATCGCATCCGTCTCCCGCGGTACCACCCCGCTTGCCGCTCGCGCCCTCGGTGGAGGGTGCGCGACCTCTTCATTGGGCTGTGACGGGCCCGGCCCGTTCGGTTCTACTGGGCGGCTCGACTCCCCGTGCGTGGGGCGGATGCGCCGCTGTTCTTCCGAAGACTCCCCGATGATGGTCGGTTCGCAGTCGATGGGACCAGTGTAGCGCAGCGCCGGGCCGCCCGGCTGCGTGCGCGAAGTTGCGAACGGGCGGATCGCGGGGCTCGGTTCGTAACGAACGGGTAACGATGACTGGGGATAAGAACCCCAGATCACGGCGTGTTACATGGTGGAGACCACTCTTCGGGGCGCCGGGCGCGCCTTGCACATCCGTGCACGACGTTGTTAGCGTCGAGGAAGCGTTGAGGGCGGCCGCGTGCCGTGCTTTCCGATCCGCTCCGGAAGATCGTGCGCCGAGATCCGGCGCCCTGGAGTTCGAATGAAGCACGCGCGGCCAGATCCTCCGCACGAGCAGCTGGCCAATGGCGAGGAAGTCGGCCGACGTCGGCGCCGCGATCGCATCGATCCCGCCCGTCATCCGAGCGCCTCCGATTTCATCGTGCCGAGAACGAGGAGTTTACAGTGACCAGTACCACGGAACAGTCCGCAGCGGCGGACGCAGCGCGAGCGGCGGATTCGCCCGCGGCGGAGGCGGACGGAGCGGCGGTCCCCGCGATCGCCGTGTCCCACGCCTATAAAGTATTCGGACGACGGCCCCGAGAGGTCGTCAAGCGCCTGCGCAAGGGCGCCACGCGCGAGGAGGTGCGCGGGCAGGGCACCGCGGCCGTGATCGACGCGAGCTTCAGCGTGAACCCCGGCGAGATCTTCGTCGTGATGGGCCTCTCGGGGTCCGGGAAGTCCACCCTGATCCGCATGCTCAACGGTCTGAACGACACGACTGACGGCTCGATCTCGGTGTTCGGCACCGAGGTCGTCGGTCTGAGCGGGCCCGAACTGCGCGCGCTGCGCCGCGACCGGATGTCCATGGTCTTCCAGCACTTCGCGCTCCTCCCCCACCGCACCGTGCTCGACAACGTCGCCTACGGGCTCGAGCTCCAAGGTGTCGGGCCCGCAGAGCGGCGCGAACGCGCGCAGCACTGGCTGCAGCGCGTCGGTCTGCAGGGATGGGAGCAGCACCTTCCCGGCGAGCTTTCCGGCGGCATGCAGCAGCGCGTCGGCATCGCGCGCGCCTTCGCGGCGGATACCGACATCCTGCTCATGGACGAGGCGTTCTCAGCGCTCGATCCGCTGATCCGACGCGAAATGCAGGAGCAGCTGATCGAGCTGCAGCAGGAGCTCAACAAGACGATCGTGTTCATCACCCACGATCTCAACGAGGCCATGTTCCTCGGCGATCGCATCGCGGTCATGCGCGACGGCCGGATCGTGCAGGTCGGCACGCCGAACGACATCCTCACCGACCCCGCCAACGACTACGTCGCGCAGTTCGTGCAGGATGTCGATCGGGCCCGCGTGCTCACCGCCGGCGATGTGATGGAGCCGCCTCGCGCGGTCGTGCCCGCGAGCGCCGGCCCCCGAACCGCGCTGCGGACCATGCGCGACCTGCAGACCTCGGCCTGCTTCGTCACCTCCGCGTCGCGCAAGCTGCTCGGCGTCGTCCGCGACAGGGACGTGCTGCGGCAGGTGCGCGAGGGCGGCACCGACATCACCGCGCTCCTGCGCCCCACACCGTCGATCGTGAAGCGCGATCAGTACATCTCCGAGCTCTTCGAGCTCGCCGTCGAGAGCCCGCTCCCGGTGGCCGTCACCGACGAGCAGGATCGCCTGATCGGCGTCGTGCCGCGGGTGACGCTGCTCGCCGCGCTGACCGATCTGCCGACGATGACGACGGAGATCCCCATCATCGAGCCGACGCCGACCGTCTCCGCGGCGACGATCTCGGAAACGCTGGGCGACGCCCCCGGAGGCGACGCCGAACCCGGGCTGTCGCCCGAGAATGAGGAGGTGCGCTGATGGATGACTTCCGCATTCCGCTCGGCGACTGGGTCGCCGAAGGGCTCAACTGGTTCAAGGCCACGTTCGACGGATTCCTCGACGCGGTCACCATGGTCATCAAGTTCCTCGTCGAGGGGCTCGCCGACGGGCTCACCTCGGTGCCGTTCGCGGTGCTCATCGTCGTGTTCGCGCTCATCGGATGGCTGCTGCGCTCGTGGCAGCTCGCCGTGGGCACCGCTATCACCATGCTGCTCATCGTCGGCATGGGTCAATGGGAGAACGCGATGCTCACGCTCGCGCTCGTGCTCATCGCGGCGCTCATCGCCGTCGTCGTCGCGGTGCCGCTCGGCATCGCTGCGGCTCGGAGCGACGCGTTCAGCGCCGTCCTGAAGCCCGTGCTCGACTTCATGCAGACGATGCCCGCATTCGTCTACCTGATCCCCGCGGTGATCTTCTTCAGCATCGGCTTCGTGCCGGGCGTCTTCGCGACCGTGCTCTTCTCCGTCGCACCGGGCGTGCGCTTCACCGAGCTCGGCATCCGCGGCGTCGATGCCGAGACCGTCGAGGCCGGGTACGCCTTCGGCGCCGCCCCCGGCAAGATCCTCCGCGGCATCCAGCTGCCCCTCGCGATGCCGACCATCATGGCCGGCATCAACCAGGTGATCATGCTCGCGCTCTCCATGGCCGTCGTCGCCGGCATGGCCGGTGCGAACGGACTCGGCAAGGAGGTCGTCGCCGCCATCTCGACGCTGAACATCGCGCAGGGCGTGGAGGCCGGTCTGAGCGTCGTGATCCTCGCCGTCTTCCTCGATCGCGTCACCGCCGCGCTCGGCAACCCCGGCGAGTTCAAGCACTCGCTGCTCGGCGCGCTGCGGCGACGCCGCGACGCGCGACGCACGGGCACCCTCGCGAAGGCCGCGTGACGCCCCGCTCCACCCCGCACCAGACGTACACCCACACCGTGCGCTCAGCGCACGCAACGAAAGGACGACGCATGCAGAAGCGCACCCTCACCGGCATGGCGGCTCTCGGAGCCGCCGCCGCCCTCGCTCTGACGGGCTGCACGGGCTCCGGGGCCGAAGGCGGCTCCGACTCGGGCGGAGAGAACGGCACCATCACCCTCGGCTACCTCCCCGGCTGGACCGACGGGCTCAGCACCGCGTACCTGCTCGAGGATCAGCTCGGCAAGATGGGCTACACCGTCGAGATGGAGGAGCTCACCGACGCCGGCGTGCTCTACGCCGGCCTCGCGGGCGGCGACTTCGACATCTACCCCTCCGCATGGCCCGAGGTGACCCACGCCAAGTACATGAAGGAGTTCGGCGACCAGATCGAGGATCTGGGCGGGTACTACGACGGGGCCGTGCTCACCCTCGCCGTGCCCGAGTACGTCGACATCGACTCCATCGAGGATCTCGCGGGCCAGGCGGATCGCTTCGGCGGCGAGATCATCGGCATCGAGCCGGGCGCCGGCCTCACCGCCCAGACGCAGGACGTCGCGATGCCCGAGTACGGGCTCGACGGCGACTACGAGCTCGTGACCTCTTCGACCGCGACCATGCTCGCGACGCTCCAGGACAAGATCGATAACGAGGAGGACGTCGTCGTGACGCTGTGGCGCCCGTTCTGGGCGAACGACGCCTTCCCGCTGAAGGATCTCGAGGATCCGAAGGGCGCCATGGGCGAACCCGAGACCCTGCACTTCCTCGGCAAGCAGGGCCTCGCGGAGGAGTACCCCGAGGTCGCCGACTACATCGCCGACATCAAGCTCGACGACGCCGCGTACGGCGCGCTCGAGGGCATGGTCACCGGCGACGAGTACCAGAACGACCCCGAGGGCGCCGTCGACGCCTGGCTCGAGGAGTACGGCGACGCCTACCCCGGTCTGCTCGCGAGCTGACCGCCGCGCCCGCCGGGCGCTCCGGCATCGAGACGCCCCTTCCGCGCAGCGCGCGCGGGAGGGGCGTCTCGTCGTCGGCGGGGCGGTGCCGCGCGGCCTCCTGACACGAGGCCCCGTCGGCTCCCCGGGGCTACCGAGGTGCGTCGGCCCCACGTAGGATCGGCAGGGCCGGTCGAACCCGGCGCTGTCCGGGCCGCCGACGCCCCCGGCCCCGAAGACCCCGAGGAGATCCCATGAGCGCCGCTGACGCCGCACCCGAGATCGAGACGCGACCCGAGGTCCATCTCGCGGTCGTGCGCGAGACCGTCCCCTTCGAGCGCATCCCCGAGCTCTACGATCGCGCCTACCCGCAGATCTTCGCCGCGCTCGACGCCGCGGGCATCGCGCCGGCGGCGGCGCCCCTCGGCGTGATGCACGGCTCCCCCACCGCCGCAGGCCTCGACCTCTCGGTGGCCGTGCCGATCCCGCATCCGCTCGCGGAGCCCCGCGGCGATGTCACCGGCGAGACGCTGCCCGCCGCGCGCACCGCCGTGCTCCTGCTGCGCGGCGACTTCAGCGGACTCGCTGCAGCTTACGAGCGCCTGTACGCCTGGATCGAGGCGCAGGGCGAGCGGGCGGCCGGCCTCGCGTGGGAGCAGTACCTCACCGAACCGCAGCCCGGAGGCGACCCGGCGTCGAACGAGACACTGATCGGCGTGCAGCTCGACGGCGAGTGATCGCCGGTAAGCTGGAGCCAGACCATCAGGCACCAGTGCGACGCGTCGCCGCCGCACGATCACGCGGTGCCGCCCACATCGAACCCCGACGGCGCACCGGCGTGCGGCGTCGAGAAGCGGAGCCCCACGCATGAGCGCGATCCCCGACAAGCCCGTACTCGAAGGCCTCGAAGCCAAGTGGGGGCCGCGCTGGGAGGAGG
Source organism: Leucobacter chromiiresistens (assembly GCF_001477055.1). Taxonomy (GTDB): domain Bacteria; phylum Actinomycetota; class Actinomycetes; order Actinomycetales; family Microbacteriaceae; genus Leucobacter; species Leucobacter chromiiresistens_A. The sequence goes on along the minus strand of NZ_LDRK01000040.1, from coordinate 25,803 downwards.
CGGGCACCTACGCCTTCCCGCGGGAGCGGGCCACGCGGGAGAACGTCTTCAGCATCGACACCCCGCCCCCCACCGCTTCGGGATCGCTCCACGTCGGCCACGTGTTCTCGTACACGCACACCGACACCGTCGCCCGGTACCAGCGCATGCAGGGTCGAGCGGTGTTCTACCCGATGGGCTGGGACGACAACGGACTGCCGACCGAGCGCCGTGTGCAGAACTACTACGGGGTGCGCTGCGATCCGTCGCTGCCGTACGTCGAGGGCTTCGTGCCCCCGCACGAGGGCGGTGACGGCAAGAGCGTCAAGGCGGCTGATCAGCAGCCCATCTCGCGACGCAACTTCATCGAGCTGTGCGAGCGCCTCACCGAGGAGGACGAGCAGCAGTTCGAGGCGCTCTGGCGCACCCTCGGCCTCTCGGTCGACTGGAAGCAGAGCTACCGCACCATCGGCGCCGAGTCGCTGCGCGCCTCCCAGCTCGCCTTCCTCCGGAATGTCGAGCGGGGCGAGGCGTATCAGGCGCAGGCGCCGACGCTGTGGGACGTGACCTTCCGCACCGCCGTCGCCCAGGCGGAGCTCGAGGATCGCGATCAGCCGAGCGCCTACCACACGCTGGCCTTCCACAAGTCGGACGGGTCGGGCGACATCCTGATCGACACGACGCGCCCCGAGCTGCTCGCCGCGTGCGTCGCCCTGGTCGCCCACCCGGATGACGAGCGCTACCAGCCGCTCTTCGGCACGACGGTGCGCACCCCGCTCTTCGACGTCGAGGTGCCGATCCTCGCGCACCACCTGGCGCAGCAGGACAAGGGCACCGGCATCGCGATGATCTGCACCTTCGGCGACGTCACCGATGTCGTCTGGTGGCGCGAGCTCGACCTGCCGAACCGCGCGATCCTCGGATTCGACGGTCGCGTGATCTCCGAGGCGCCCGACGCCATCACCAGCGACGACGGCCGCGCCGCGTACGCGGAGATCGCCGGCAAGACCGTGTTCAGCGCGAAGCAGATCGTGGTCGACGCTCTGCGGGCCTCGGGCGAGCTCGTCGGCGACATCCGCAAGATCACGCACCCCGTCAAGTTCTTCGAGAAGGGCGACAAGCCGCTCGAGATCGTGTCGACGCGCCAGTGGTACATCGTGAACGGCGCTCGCGACGAGGCGCTGCGCGAGCGCCTGCTCGCGCACGGCCGCGAGCTCGAGTGGCACCCCGACTTCATGCGGGTGCGGTACGAGAACTGGGTCGAGGGCCTCTCGGGCGACTGGCTCATCTCGCGCCAGCGCTTCTTCGGCGTGCCGATCCCGGTGTGGTACCCGCTCGACGACGACGCCAATCCCGTGTTCGAGAAGCCCATCCTCCCCGCCGAGGATCAGCTTCCGGTCGACCCGTCGAGCGACGTGCCCGCCGGGTACTCCGCCGACCAGCGCGGCGTCGCCGGCGGCTTCCAGGGCGAGGTCGACGTGATGGACACGTGGGCCACCTCGTCGCTCACTCCGCAGCTCGCAGGCGGCTGGGAGCGCGACTCCGAACTCTTCGACCTCGTGTACCCGTTCAGCCTGCGGCCGCAGGGGCAGGACATCATCCGCACCTGGCTGTTCTCCACGCTGCTGCGCTCGGAGCTCGAAGGCGGACGCCTGCCCTGGCAGCACGCCGGGATCTCCGGGTGGATCCTCGACCCCGACCGTAAGAAGATGTCGAAGTCGAAGGGCAACGTGGTCACGCCCGCCGGCATGCTCGAGCAGCACGGATCGGACGCCGTGCGGTACTGGGCGGCCTCCGCGAAGCTCGGCACCGACGCGGCGTTCGATCCTCAGAACCCGACGCAGATCAAGATCGGCCGCCGCCTCGCCATCAAGCTGCTGAACGCGGCGAAGTTCACGCTGAGCTTCGACGACTCGGGCGTCGGCACCGTCACCGAGGCGCTCGACCGCGCGGTGCTGAGCGGACTCGCCGAGGTGATCGATCACGCGACTCGCGCGTTCGAGCACTACGACCACGCCCGCGCGCTCGAGCTCACCGAGTCGTACTTCTGGACCTTCTGCGACGACTACCTCGAACTGGTCAAGGAGCGCGCCCACAACGGGAGCGGGCAGGCTCAGGCGTCGGCGGTCACCGCGCTGCGCGCTTCGCTGTCGGTGTTCGTGCGGCTCCTCGCACCGTTCCTCCCCTACGCCACGGAGGAGGTGTGGTCGTGGTTCGGCGAGGGCTCGGTGCACCAGGCGGCCTGGCCGGTCGCATCCGAGGTGACGACCCTCGCGGGCGACGACGCTGATGCGGCCCTGCTCGGGCTCGTCGGCGAGGCGCTCGTGGGCATCCGCGGGGCGAAGACGGCCGCGAAGGCGTCGCAGAAGACTCCGGTCTCGCTCGCCGTGGTGCAGGCCCCGGCGGCCGACCTCGCACGGCTCGAGTCGGCCTCGGCCGACCTCGCCGCCGTCGGCAGGATCGCGGAGCTGCGCATCGAAGCGGCGGCGGATGGCGCGACGGGCGTCTCCGTCGCCGACATCCAGCTCGCCCCCGTGGAGGCCTGATCGTGCAGCTCGGAGCGCGCTGGCGGGCGGGCGACGCCCCGCACCGCGGCGTTCCGGATGCGCTGCACGGCACGATCGCGGAGCAGGAGGCGCAGCACCCGTCGGCGGAGGCGTGGACCCTCACCTGGCTCGAGGGCCGGCCGGTGTGCGAACTCGACGACGTCGCGTTCGTCACGCTCGACGTGGTGGGCCGGGTCCGCACCGGACCGCTGCGCGAGGGCGACGGCGCCGCATCCGCGCTTCACGCGCCGCACGATCGTGCCGCGGGCGGTGCTGCGGATGGGGCTGCGGACCCCGACGATGATGATGACGATTGGCTGAAGTGAGGGCTCTGATGGCTGTGCGTGATTCCAAGGCCGCGGTGCGCCTCGGCGCGAGTGCGGTCGTCGCGACGGTGCTCCTGCTCGGGCTGGGCGGCTGCGCGCCCGAGCCGACGACTCCCGACGGCGGAACCGGCGCCTCGGCCTCGGCCGATGCCGATGCAGCGGCGGGCGGGGGCGCGGACTCGGGAGCGGACTCCGGCGAGCAGAAGGCGTCGGGCGATTCCGACGGCGGCTGGCCGCAGCAGGGCGACCCCCAGGAGGGAGCGAAGTCGACCTCGCTGCCCGAGTCGTTCCCGAGCGACGGTTTCGTCGTGCCTGCAGGCGCGCGGATCGACGACGCCGGAGAGCGCTCCCCCGGTTCGTGGTATCTCGTGCTCGCCGCGGAGGATCAGTCCGAAGCCGATGCCCTCTGGCAGTCGGTGGTGAGCGGCAGTGGATTCGCAGAGGCCGACCGCGTCGAGGGCGACGCCGGCGACGTGTCGGCGACGTTGACGAACGGCGCGCTCAGCGTCTTCGCGCTGCAGATTCCGCAGGACGACGGATCGATGCTGGTGAGTTACGACATCACCGCCGTGGGCGGATGACCACGCGCATCGCACTGATCCGGCACGGCCAGACCGACTGGAACCTCTCGGGCCGCATGCAGGGGCGCACCGACGTTCCGCTGAATGCGGCGGGGCGAGCGCAGGCGCGGGGGCTCGCCGAGGAGCTGGCTCGGCAGGAGCCCTGGACCGCGGTCGTCACGAGTCCGCTGGAGCGCGCGCTCGAGACCGCGGAGATTCTCGCACAGGGGCTGGGCCTCGCGGTCGAGGTGTGCGACGGATTGGTGGAGCGTTCGTTCGGCGCGGCGGAGGGGCTCTCGCACGGAGCGGCCGTCGAGAAGTGGCCGTCGCGGCAGTATCCGAGCATGGAGGGGCACGGGGCGGTGGCACGGCGCGGCGTGCACGCACTCGATCGAATCGCGGATCGGTACGCGAACGGCCGTGCGATCGCCGTGACGCACGGCTCGTTCATCCGGCACGTGCTCGCTGAGATCACGGAGCTGCCGTCGGATGATGTGCCGCGTCCGCTGAACATCTCCGTGTCGGAGGTGGAGCGCGACGAGTCGCACCGGTGGCACGTGCGCACGATATCGGGCCAGGCATTTCAGCCCGACCGCGATGGCCCGCGCGACTCGGCGCTCGGAGCGCACTCCGAATAACGCGCTACGCGCTCTCCCGGCTGCCGCGAGCCTGGAGCACGCGCGGGGCGGCGTCGCCCTGGACGGACTCGCGAGTGACGATCACCTTCGTGATGTCCCCGTCGGAGGGCACTTCGAACATCACCGGGCCGAGGATCCCCTCGAGGATCGCGCGGAGACCGCGCGCCCCGGTCTTGCGCTCCACGGCGAGCTCGGCGATCGCCTCCAACGCCGAATCCTCGAACTCGAGGCTCACTCCGTCGAGCTCGAACATGCGCTGGTACTGCTTCACCAGTGCGTTCTTCGGCTCGGTGAGGATGCGGGTGAGCGCCTCCACGTCGAGCGGATCGACCGTCGCCACGATCGGCAGTCGACCGATGAACTCGGGGATCAGACCGAACTTGTGCAGGTCTTCGGGTTGCACCTGCGCGAAGAGCTGGTCGTCATTCCGCTTGCTCGAGACGGGCGCTCCGAATCCGATGCCCCCCTTGCCCAGCCGCGAACCGACGATCTCCTCCAGGCCCGCGAACGCGCCGGCGACGATGAAGAGCACATTCGTGGTGTCCAGCTGAATGAACTCCTGATTCGGATGCTTGCGCCCGCCCTGCGGCGGGATCGATGCGACGGTGCCCTCGAGGATCTTGAGGAGTGCCTGCTGCACGCCCTCGCCCGAGACGTCGCGTGTGATCGACGGGTTCTCCGCTTTGCGGGAGATCTTGTCGATCTCGTCGATGTAGATGATGCCCGTCTCGGCGCGCGGAACATCGAAGTCGGCGGCCTGCAGCAGCTTCAGCAGAATGTTCTCGACGTCTTCACCGACGTACCCCGCCTCCGTCAGGGCCGTGGCGTCCGCGACCGCGAACGGCACGCCCAGCTGTCGTGCCAATGACTGCGCCAGATACGTCTTGCCGCACCCGGTGGGGCCGATGAGCAGGATGTTCGACTTCGCGATCTCGACCTGCTCCGAGGCCACCTCCGCGCTCGCGAGCGATGAAAGCGCGCGCACGCGCTTGTAATGGTTGTAGACCGCGACCGCGAGCGACTGCTTCGCGCGATCCTGCCCGATGACGTACTGGTCCAGGAAGTCGGCGATCTCGCGCGGCTTATGCAGCGTGAAGTCGGACGACTCGCCCGTCTGATGCTCCGCGAGGCGCTCCTCGATGATCTCGTTGCACAGCGCCACGCACTCGTCGCAGATGTAGATCTGCGGGCCGGCGATGAGCTGCTGCACCTGCTTCTGCGACTTCCCGCAGAAGGAGCACTTGAGCAGCTCGCTGCTTTCGCCGATCTTCGCCATGCGGAGCTCCTTCACCTAACTCGGTCTGATCCGTGTCTTCGAGACTAGCGGGAGCCTCCGACATCGATGGACGGCGCGCCGGGGCCCCGGGGTCGCCCCCGAGGCCCCTCGCGACTACTTCGCGATGACCGGCTGAGGATTCTTGCGACTCGTCAGCACCTGGTCGACGAGGCCGTACTCGAAGGCCTCTTGCGCGCTGAGAATCTTATCGCGATCGATGTCGCGATTCACCTCCTCGATGCTGCGCTTCGAATGCTTCGACAGCGTCTCCTCGAGCCACTCGCGCATGCGGAGGATCTCGCGCGCCTGGATCTCGATGTCCGAGGCCTGCCCGTGGCCGCCCTGGCCGCTCGACGGCTGGTGGATCAGCACGCGGGCGTTCGGCAGGGCGAGACGCTTGCCCGGCGTACCGCCCGCGAGCAGCACGGCGGCGGCGGATGCCGCCTGACCGAGGCACACCGTCTGCACGTGCGGGCGGATGTACTGCATCGTGTCGTAGATCGCCGTCATCGCCGTGAACGAGCCACCGGGCGAGTTGATGTACATCGTGATGTCGCGCTCGGGGTCCTGGCTCTCGAGCACGAGCAGCTGCGCCATGACGTCGTCAGCCGAGGCGTCGTCGACCTGCACGCCGAGGAAGATGATGCGATCCTCGAAGAGCTTCGCGTAGGGGTCCTGTCGCTTGTAGCCGTATGCGGTGCGCTCCTCGAACGAGGGCAGCACGTAACGGGCGTCGGGCATCTGGAGGCCCGACCCGCCGGCCTGAGGCATGAGAGGAGTATTCATCGAATCAGTTGCTTCCTGTTCGTGGGATTAGTTGCTGGTGCCGCCGCCGCCGACGACATCGGCGGCCGAATCGCGGATGAAGTCGATGAAGCCGTACTCGAGCGCCTCATCTGCGGTGAACCAGCGGTCGCGGTCGCCGTCTTCGTTGATCTGCTCCACCGTCTTCCCCGTCTGCGCCGCGGTGATCTCGGCGAGGCGGTTCTTCATCGATGTGATCAGCTGCGCCTGGGTCTGGATGTCGCTCGCCGTGCCGCCGAAGCCGCCGTGCGGCTGGTGGAGCAGCACGCGCGCGTTCGGGGTGATGTAGCGCTTGCCCTTGGTGCCGGCCGTGAGGAGGAACTGACCCATCGAGGCGGCCATGCCGATGCCCACCGTGACGATGTCGTTGGGCACGAACGACATCGTGTCGTAGATCGCCATGCCCGCGGTGATCGAACCGCCGGGCGAGTTGATGTACAGGTAGATGTCGGCCTCGGGATCCTCTGCGGCGAGCAGCAGGATCTTGGCGCAGATCTCATTCGCGTTATCGTCACGGACCTCGGAACCGAGCCAGATGATACGGTCCTTCAGCAGTCGTTCGAACACGCTGTTCGGTGGCGTCTGTTCAGCCATGCGGCGCTCCATTCGTTGTTGCTTGGTTCGAGCGTACCGAGTCGTCGCCGGGTCGGGAGCCGTGTTCGCCGTGGGCGCATGGGCGCCGAAAACGCAGATCCCCCGCCTCGAAACCGAGACGGGGGATCTGAGAGGGAGGAGCGGACTTACTTGCCCGCCTCCTCTGCTTCAGCGGCGGCCTTCTTCGCGGCGCGCGTCGCGGCAGCCTTCTTCGCCGCTGCCGAGCGCGCGGCCTTCTTGGCGTCCGCATCGTCGGCTGCGGCCGAGTCGCTCGACGCCTCGGTCTGCTTCGCGGACGACTTCTTCGCCGCAGCCTTCTTCGCGGCGGGTGCCTCGGCCTCGGCGGGCTGCGCAGACGCCGCGTCCTCGCCCGCGGCCTCGTCGGCGCCCTCGGTCTCGGCATCCTCATCGGAGTCGACGGCGGTGAACTCGCTGAGATCGACGGCGTTCCCGTCCTGATCGACGACCTCGGCCTGCGAGAGCGCGACCGCGAGCGCCTTGTTGCGCGTGACCTCGCCGAGGATGATGCCCATCTGGTTGCCCTGGCTGATCGCCTGGAGGAACTGAGTGGGCTCCATGCCGTACTGCTGCGCCGACTGGAAGATGTACTGCGAGAGCTCGTTCTGCGTGGGAGTGACGCCCTCGGCCTCGACGATCGCGTCGAGCAGCAGCTGCAGCTGGATCTGCTCCTCCGACGACTTGCGCACCTCTGCGCGGTGCTCGTCGTCCTCGAGACGGCCCTCGCTCTCCAGGTGACGGTGCACCTCCTCCTCCACGAGCTCCTCCGAGACGGGGATGCCGGCCTGCTCGATGAGCGTGGCGGTGAAGAGATCGCGCGCCTGCTGGCCCTGAGCGAAGACCGCGGCCTTCGCCGCCTGATCCTTGAGGCTCTCACGGAGCTCGGCGATGGTGTCGAACTCGCTGGCGAGCTGGGCGAACTCGTCATCCGCCTCGGGCAGCTCGCGCTCCTTGACCGCGGTGAGCGTCAGCTCGACCTCGGCGTCCCGGCCCTCGTGCTCGCCGCCGAGCAGCTGCGACGTGAAGGTCGTCGTCTCGCCAGCGGTGAGGGTCTCGACCGCCTCATCGGTGCCCGCGAGCAGGTTGCCCGCGCCGACCTCGTACGAGACGCCGCTCGCCTGATCGACCTCGGTCCCGTCGATGGTCGCGGTCAGGTCGAGCTCGACGAAGTCGCCGGTCTTCGCGGGTCGGTCGACGGTCACGAGGGTGCCGAAGCGCTCGCGCAGCTTCGTCAGCTCCGCCTCGACGGCGTCGTCGTCGACGTCGACGTTGTCGACGGTCAGCTTGAGCCCCGCGTACTTCGGCAGCGTGAAGTCGGGGCGCACCTCGACCTCGAACGCGAGCACGAGCGTGCTCTTCGGATCCTTCGCCTCGGGCCACTGCTCGACGTCGGCGGTGGGCCGGCCCATCGGGCGCTCGTCGGCCTCGGCGAGAGCCGCCTGGTAGAAGTCGTCGAGCGAGCTGTTGACCGCTTCCTGGATGACGGCCTCGCGGCCGACGCGCTGATCGATGATCGGCGCCGGAACCTTGCCCTTGCGGAAGCCGGGCACCGACACCTGCTCGGAGATGGTCTGGTACGCCCGCTTGAGGTAGGGCTCCAGCTCGTCGAGCGTGACTTCCACGCTCAGCTTGGCGCGGGTCGGAGTGAGCTTCTCAGCTGTCGTCTTCGGCAATTTGGCCTCTCATCATCTGGATGTCGTTCGGATGCCGGTTTCGGGCCGGCGGACCCTGGTCGGGGCGACAGGATTCGAACCTGCGACCTCCCGCTCCCAAAGCGGGCGCTCTAGCCAAGCTGAGCTACGCCCCGGAAGACCGGGAGTTCCGTCACGGTGGCGCGAGCACGCGCACAACCCGAGCAAGTCTAGCCGATGTGCGCACCGCTGTGCTGCAGACTCGAGGGAGGCGCGTGACGGAGATGTCGGGGCCGGTGCGGAGGCGAACACAGAAACAGGCCCCGCCGAAGCGGGGCCTGTGTGCGGAGGGGATGACGGGAATCGAACCCGCGTAATCAGTTTGGAAGACTGAGGCTCTACCATTGAGCTACATCCCCGAGCTGCGTGCAGCGCGCGGTGCCGAAGCACCTGACCGATCATACTGCATCAGTCGCAGCGGGACGAACCGGCGATCATTCGTCGCGTGTCGCGTCGCGGTGGTGCGCGGTGGTGTCGAGGTAGCGCGCCGAGTTCATGCGCACGGCCTCCCGATCCTCGTCGCGCAGTTCCCGGACCACACGCCCCGGTACGCCGACGACGAGCGAATGCGGGGGCACGACCATTCCCTGCGGAACCACGGCTCCCGCGGCGACCAGGCTCCCCGCCCCCACGATCGCGCCGGTGAGCACGGTGGCGTGCATGCCGATCAGGCAGCCGTCCTCGATGGTCGCGCCATGGATCATCGCGAGATGGCCCACCGAGACGTCGTCCCCGATCACCGCCGCATCGTCTCGCTGGGTGTGCACGACCGCACCGTCCTGAATGTTGGTGCGCTCCCCCACCCGCACGGCGTCGGAGTCGCCGCGCAGCACCGCGTTGTACCAGACGCTCGACTGCGCCCCGATGCGCACATCGCCCGCCACGACCGCGCCCGGTGCGAGCCATGCGCTCGGATCGATCTGCGGGTCGCCGTAGGGCGGCACTGCGATCACGCGCGCTCCCGGGAAGTGCGGTGCCTCATTCGTCGTCATGGCGCCTCCTGCGATCGTGTGCGGGGAAAACGAAAAAGCCCCTACCGCAAGGGTAAGGGCTTCAGTCGCTCCCCCGGCTGGGCTCGAACCAGCGACATCCTGATTAACAGTCAAGCGCTCTGCCAACTGAGCTACAGGGGATCATTGCGATTGCAACGCACTTAGGTTAGCAAGCTCCGAAGGGCGTGTGCAAATCGGCGCGATTCCGGTGATTCTCCACATGCACGGGACTATTCCTCCGCGATCTCATCGTACGCAGTGGCCCGCAGCGCCTGCGCCAAGCGCTGCACATAGCCGTGGTCCGCGTTGCGGAAGATCTCGTTGATATCGCCCCGTCCGACGAGCCGACCCTGCTGCATGACGAGCACCTCCTCGACGAGCGCCTCGAGCATGCCGATGTCGTGGCTGATGAGCAGCATCGTCGCGCCGCTGCGCTCCCGGTACCAGCGCAGCAGCTCGACGATCTTCGGCCGATTGTTCGCGTCGACGCCCAGCGTGGGCTCATCGGCGATGAGCAGCCGGGGATCGAGCATCAACGAGCGCATCACCGCGACCCGCTGGCGCTGTCCCTTCGACAGCTCGTACGGATACTCCTGCAGCTTCGCGAGCGGCAGGGCGACGATGTCCATCATCTCGGCGATGCGCTCGCCGAGCTCGTCGCGATCGAAGTGCTTGCTCCGCTCCACGATCGGCTCGAACAGGATGTCGCCGACATTGAGCTCGGGGGTGAGCGTCGCCCCGGCGTCCTGCGCGAGGTGCCCGACGTACGCGGTCAGCCGGGCGCGACTGCGCCGCCACAGGCGTCGCATCGGCACATCCATCACCGTCGCCTCGCCTCCGGTGAGACGGATCCGGCTCGACTTCTCCGTCGCGTCCGGGCCGCGCCCGGCGAGGAACTTCGCCAGAGTCGACTTGCCCGAACCGCTCTCGCCCAGCAGCGCGAACACGTCGCCACGGGCCACCTCGAAGGAGAGCCCCTCCACCGCTTCGAACTCCCGCCCGCCGGCGTGCGCCGGATACGAGAGCGAGAGATCGGAGACGCGGATCATGGGATCGGCGTCGACTACGGGGTGGGGCATCCTGAAAACTCCTCGGTGGATCGTGGGGCGCTCCGACTGAGAAGCAGCCTAGGGCATCGGCGACCCCGTCGCCGGAGCGCGCCCGGCACGCCGTTCATTCGGCGCGCAGACTGCGTCGGGCCGACTCGAGCGCGACCAGCTGCTGCTGGATCTGACGCGCTCGGGGGTCTGCGGAATCGCCGATGCGCTGATGCCGCGCGAGCAGCTCGCGCTTGAGCTCGACGAGATCGCGATCCAGCAGCGAGACCACCACATCGCGCGCGTATGCGGCGAGGTGATCGGGGTTGCGCTGCGGCATGGGGGCCATCCCGAGTTCGCGGATGAGGCCGTGGTGCGTCTCCGGCGCCGCCCCCAGCACCGCGTCCCACCAGGTCGGCTGGCCGAGCGCCGGCAGCGCCGCGCCGATCGCATCGCGCACGACGCGAAGGTCGGGATCCATGACCTGCGCCGTGACGGCCTGCTCCAGCAACTCCGCGCCGACCGCCGCTCCCTGCTGCAGCATCGCCATGAGTGCGTCGCGCTCCAACCACGTCGTCGGCGTGTTGCGCAGCGTCGCCAAGCCGATGCGTCGCGCCGGCCCCGGATCGCCCGGATGCCCCTGCCGCCCCCGGCCGTCCTCGGGGGCGCGCATCGGCTCGGTCGGCCGACCCGCTGCCCCGCCCGCTCCGCGCTGCTCGCCGCGGGGAGCGCGTTCAGCCGCCCGCACCGCCTGCTGCACCTCCGCGAGCTCCGACCCGAGCATGCGCGCCAACTCGCGCGTGTACCCCGGACGCAGCGAGGGGTCCTTGATCTCGGCGATGATCGGCGCCGCCTCGCGCAGCGCCGCGACCCGGCCCTCCACGCTGTTGAGGTCGAATCGGGCGATCGCCTGCCGCAGCGCGAACTCGAATAGCGGCACCTTGCGCGTGAAGAGCTCGCGCACCGCCTCATCGCCGCGATGCTGCCGGAGGTCGGAGGGGTCGAACCCCTCGGGCGCGATTGCGACGTACGTCTGCGCGGTGAAGCGCTTCTCCTCGCTGAACGCCCGCAGCGCCGCCTTCTGCCCGGCCTCGTCGGGATCGAACGTGAAGACGACCTCCGCCGCCGAGTCGTCGCCCATCACGCGCCGCAGCACGGCGATGTGATCCTTGCCGAACGCGGTGCCGCACGTCGCGACCGCCGCTTCCACCCCCGCCAGATGGCAGGCCATCACATCGGTGTACCCCTCGACCACCACGGCGCGCTTGCCGCGCGAGATCGCGCGCTTCGCGAGATCGAGGCCGTAGAGCACCTGCGACTTGTGGTAGACCGGGGTCTCCGGAGTGTTCAGGTACTTCGGGCCGTTGTCGTCGTCGTAGAGCTTGCGCGCGCCGAACCCGAGCGTCTGCCCGCTCGTGTCGCGGATGGGCCAGACGATGCGACCGCGGAAGCGATCGTAAGCGCCCCGCTGTCCCTCGGACGCGAGCCCGGACTGCACCAGCTCCTGCGGCGTATACCCCAGGCCGCGCAGGTGGCCCGTCATCCCGTCCCAGCCGCGCGGAGCGTAGCCGACGCCGAAGCGCTCGCAGGCGGCCTCATCGAAGCCGCGCTGCGTGAGGAACTCGCGGGCGGGCGCCGCCTCCGCTCCTGCGAGCTGCGCGACGAAGAACTCGGCCGCCGCGGTGTTCGCCGCGAGCAGGCGCGCCCGGTTCGGCCCCTCCTCCCGCGAGAAGCCGCCCTCCTCATAGGTGAGTGCGTAATGGATCCGCGCTGCGAGGCGCTCCACCGACTCCGCGAAGGTGAGATGATCCATGCGCTGCAGGAAGGTGAACGCGTCACCCGACTCCCCGCACCCGAAGCAGTGGTAGTAGCCGAGCGCCGGCCGCACGTGGAAGCTCGGGCTCCGCTCGTCGTGGAACGGGCACAAGCCCTTCATCGAGTCGATTCCCGCGTTCTTGAGCGTGACGTAATCGCCCACGAGATCGGCGAGGCTCGTGCGACGCTTCACCTCCTCGATGTCGCTCGCACGAATTCGACCTGCCATAGCTGCACAGTCTACCGACCCGCGCCGGCCGAGCGACGCGGTGGCGTCGTTGCCGCCGGCGCGAAACGCGACGCGTTTCGCCTACACCAGGCGACGCGGCGGCGTCGCTGCCGCTGGCGCGAAACGCGACGCGTTTCGCCTACACCAGGCGACGCGGTGGCGTCGCTGCCGCTGGCGCGAAACGCGACGCGTTTCGCCTACACCAGCGGCACATCGCAGAGCCGCTTGTGCCACGCGATCGCCGACTGATCGGTGAGCGAGGCAACCTGATCGACGACGGCCCGACGACGGTCGGCGTCGCTGCCCGCTGCCCGGAAGTCGGCGGCGAACGCCGGCTCGAGCTCGCGCTCGCCCGAATCCCAGAGCGCTTCGAGCAGTTCGGCGAGCAGCTCGCGCTGCCTCCGGTAGGTGGGCTGCCGCCGGCCGCTCGCCATGACGAACGCGGCCACGATCCCCTTCAGCACGGCGATCTCGGCGCGAATACCGCGCGGCACGATGATCGACGCCCCGTACCGAGCCAGCGGCGCGCCATCCGCGGCCTCCAGCGTCGCGCCGATCGACGCGCGTGCGAAGCGGCCGATCATCTCGCTCGTGAAGTTCTTGAGCTGCGCCTGGTGCGCGCGGCTCTCGTCCCAGCGCGTCATCCAGGTCTCCGACTCGGAGATGCGATCGTACGCGGCGCCGAGTTCGTCGCTCGAGAACGAGCCCCCCGCCCACTCCGACACCGCGCGGATGAGGGAGTCGTGCCCCGAGCGCGACGTCAGGATCTCGGGGTCGATGAAGCCGCTGACCACCGCGTCCTCGAAGTCGTGCACCGAGTACGCGATGTCGTCGGAGAGATCCATCACCTGCGCCTCCGCGCACTTCCGGCGCTCTGGCGCCCCCGCCCGCAACCAGGCGAACACGGGCGCGTCGTCGGCGAAGTAGCCGAACTTCATGCTGCCCGGCTCGGCCTCCGACAGGCTCCACGGGTACTTGCAGCTGGCGTCGAGCGTGGCGCGCGTAAGGTTCAGGCCGACGCTCGCGCCGTCAGGGGTGAAGCGCTTGGGCTCGAGCCGGGCGAGCACCCGCAGGGTCTGGGCGTTCCCCTCGAAGCCGCCGGCATCAGCCGCCCACTCGTTGAGCGCCTTCTCCCCGTTGTGCCCGAACGGCGGGTGCCCGAGGTCGTGCGCCAAGCACGCCGTATCCACCACATCCTGCGCGAGCCGCAGCGAGACCGCGAGCTCGCGGCCGATCTGCGCCACCTCGAGAGAGTGCGTCAGACGATTGCGCGCGAAGTCGATGCCCGCCGTGGGGCTCAGCACCTGGGTCTTCGCGGCGAGCCGTCGCCAGCCGCTCGAGTGCAGCACGCGCGCGCGATCGCGCGCGAAGTCGCTCCGCGATCCGGAGTGCGACTCGGTGACAAAGCGCTCGGCGTCCTCCGGTCCGTACCCGACGGGGAGCCCGGACTCAGCCACCCGAGTCGTCTCGCTCGGCCTGCGCCAGATCGGCGTAGTCGATGCTCTCGCTCGTGCGGCTCTCGAGCCACCGATCCGGGAGCACCACGCGCTTCGGGCTGCCCGCGCGGCCGCGCTGCCCCTCGGCGCCCTCGCCCGGGTACGGCAGCGACGCATCCATCGTCGCGAAGATCTCGTCCATCTGCTCGATCGACTCGACCGCCGCCAGCGCGCGACGCGTGTCGCCGCCGACGCCGTAGCCCTTGAAGTACCAGGCCACGTGCTTTCTGATGTCGCGGCAGGCGTGCGCCTCGTCGTCGTCGTAGAACTCGACCAGCAGCTCGGTGTGACGCCGCATCGCCTCCATGACGAAGCCGAGCGCGGGCTTCGCGATCGCCGCAGCGGCCTCCTCCGCCGAGATCTCGCCGGCCTCCGCGCGGAACGCGGCGGCGAGATCGCCGAAGAGCCACGGTCGGCCCAGGCAGCCGCGCCCGACGACGACGCCGTCGCAGCCCGTCTCGTGCACCATGCGGATCGCGTCCTCCGCGGACCAGATGTCGCCGTTGCCCAGCACCGGCACACTGGTGACCGTCTCCTTGAGCGTCGCGATCGAGCTCCAGTCGGCATGCCCCGAGTAGAACTGGTTCGCCGTGCGACCGTGCAGCGCGATCGCCGCCACCCCGGCGCCCTCCGCGGCACGCGCCGCGTCGAGGTACGTCAGGTGATCCTCATCGATGCCCTTGCGCATCTTCACCGTCAGCGGAATGTCGCCGGCCGCGCGCACCGCGCCCTCGACGATCGCGCGGAAGAGGTCGCTCTTCCACGGCAGCGCCGAGCCGCCGCCCTTTCGGGTGACCTTCGGCACGGGGCAGCCGAAGTTCAAGTCGATGTGATCGGCGAGATCTTGATCCACCAGGAACCGCACGGCCTCGGACACGGTCTTCGGATCGACGCCGTAGAGCTGGATCGAGCGCGGGGTCTCGCTCTCGTGGTGCTTGATGAGGCGCAGCGATGCCGGGGTGCGCTCGACGAGGGCGCGACTCGTGATCATCTCGCTCACGTAGAGCCCTGCGCCGTACTCGCGGCAGAGACGCCGGAACGCGGTGTTCGTGATGCCGGCCATGGGGGCGAGCACGACCGGCACGTCGAGCGCGAGCGGCCCGATGCGCAGGCGGGTGTCGTCGAGAGTCTGGGAAGTCATATCGCGTCCATTCTCGCAGATCAGGATCGCGTGGGCGTGTCGACCGCACCGCCGAAGCGCCGATCCCGATCGTGATAGATGCTGATCGCCTCCCACAGCTGCTGCCGGCCGAAGTCGGGCCACAGCGTGTCGAGGAAGACCATCTCCGCGTAGGCCGACTGCCAGAGCATGAAGTTGCTCGTGCGCTGCTCGCCGGAGCTGCGCAGGAAGAGGTCGACGTTCGGCAGCTCGGGAACGTACAGGTGGCGCTCGATCGTGCGCTCCGTGATGCCGTTCGGCGAGAGGCGGCCCGTGCGCACCTCGGACGCGATGGCGCGCACCGCGTCGGTGATCTCGTTGCGGCCGCCGTAGTTCACGCACATGGTGAGCGTGAGCCCCGTGTTGTCCCGGGTCGCGCGCTCGGACGCCTGCAGCTCGGTGATCACCGACCCCCAGAGCTTCGGCCGCCGGCCCGCCCAGCGCATCCGCACGTTCCACGCGTCGAGCTGCGCGCGGCGGCGGCGCAGCACGTCGCGATTGAACCCCATGAGGAACCGCACCTCGTCGGGCGATCGGCGCCAGTTCTCGGTCGAGAAGGCGTACACGCTCAGGTGCGAGACGCCGGCCTGGATCGCGCCCGCCACGACATCGAGCAGCGCCTGCTCGCCCATGCGGTGCCCCTCCACGCGCGGCAGCCCCCGCCGGTTCGCCCAGCGCCCATTGCCGTCCATCACGATCGCGACGTGCTGCGGTGGCGGGCCGGCGAACACCGGAGGCTGCTCGCCGGTCCAGTCGACCGGCACGAGCGAGGACGGGGCGCGATGCATGCCTGCCAGTGTAGAGCCGGCGCCGACGCCCCGGCTGCAGCCGGGGTCAGCGGCGCGGCGCGCTGAACGACCGCAGTCCGCGCTCCAGGTGCCACTGCGTGTACGCGGCGGCGATCCCGGCCGCCTGCCCGCGCTCGCGATCCGACGCGGCGAGCGCCGCCTCCCAGTCTCCCGAGAGCAGCGATCCGAGCAGTCCGATGCTGCCCGGATCGAGGCGCGGCGATCCGGGTGTGCGGCAGTCCTCGCACACCACTCCCCCGAGCTGCACCACGACCGCGGTGTGCGGCCCCGGTGCACCGCACCGCACGCAGTCGACGAACCCGGGCGTCCAGCCCGCGATGGAGAGCGCGCGCAGCAGGTAGCCGTCCCTGACGAGATCCGGTGGGATGCGCGCCGCCGCGAGCGTGCGGAGCGCTCCGACGAGCAGCTCGTACAACCGGCGCGAGGGATCCCCTTCGGCGAGGCGCTCCGCCGTCTCCACGATCACGCTGCCCGCCCGATACCGGTCGTAGTCGGCGCTGATCGACGGCCCGTACGCGCCGAGCGTCTCCGCCTGGGTGATCGTGTCGAGCGACCGGCCCTCGAAGCACTGCACGTCGGCCACCATGAACGGCTCGAGCCGTGCGCCGAACTTCGACGACGTGCGGCGCACCCCCTTCGCGACCGCCCGCAGCAGCCCGCGCTCGCGAGCGAGCATCGTGACGATGCGGTCGGCCTCCCCCAGCTTGTGGGTGCGGAGCACGACGCCTTGTTCGCGGTACAGGGGCACCACTCCAGTATCCTCCACCCGGGCGGCCGCCCTGCCAGGATTCCGCCCGCGGCGCAACGCCCCCGGCCGGGCTCGGGTCGATGCCGACAGGTGCGCGACAATGGACCCGTGCTCGACGAGACCTTCCGCATCCCGCTCTACGCCGACCTCGCCGCGGTCGGCGTCGGCAGCCTGCAGGGAGCGCTCTTCGCGGCAGGCTTCAAACGACTCGACCTGCTCGGCGTCGCGATCATCGGCATCTTCTCGGGCGTCGGCGGCGGCTTCCTCCGCGACGTCTTCCTCGGCACCACGCCCGCCGCCTTCGCGGACAACTGGTACCTGGTGGTCGCGACCGGCGCCGCGTTCATCGGCATGCTGCTGCAGCGGCTCCTCGAGAAGGTCGACCCGGTGATCACCGTGCTCGACGCCATCAGCATCGGCATGTTCGGCGCCATCGGCGCGACGAAGGCGCTCGCCTTCGGCATGCCGGTCGTACCCGCCCTCTTCATCGGCACCGTCTCGGCCGTGGGCGGCGGCGTGCTCCGCGACCTCATGCTCAACATCCCGATCGCGCTGATGCACGTCGGCTCGCTGTACGCGGTGGCGAGCCTGGTCGGCGTGACCGTGCTGCTCGGACTGCTCGCGCTCGGCATGGCCGTGATCCCCGCGAGCATCGTCTGCGTCGTCGTCACCGCCCTGGTGCGGCTCCTCGCGGTGCGCTTCGGCTGGAGCCTGCCCGAGCAGCGCGCCCTCAGCCGCATCCGACTGCGGCGCCAGCGTCAGGTGGAGCAGGCCATCGAGGAGGCGCTGCACACGGGCGCGATCACGCTCCCGACGACGATTCCCGGTGCCGAGGACGGGGACGGGGACGGGCCGCATCGCGGCCCCGACGCGCCGGATTGCGGCGCCGATCCCGAGCCGCCCCGCAATGGGCGCTGAACATCGGGCGCCGATCCGCCCGCCATCAGGCGCGCGGGCCGCTGCGGCGTCGACCAGCGCGCGCCTCGGCCTCGCGCCACGCCCGCTGCGCCGGCGTCTCGCCGGTGGGAGCCCGGCCGCGGGTGGAGCGGTCCGCGGATCCGCCGCGCGACAGGTGCCACGCGTGGGTGATGGCGAGCGCGAGGGCGTCCGCGGCGTCCGCCGGCTTCGGAGGCGCGCCGAGCCGCAGCAGGCGGGTCACCATCGTGGTCACCTGCGTCTTGTCGGCGCTGCCGTACCCCGTCACCTGCGCCTTCACCTCGTTGGGCGTGTAGAGCGCGACCGGGATCCCCCGCCGCTCGGCGAGGAACATGACGACCCCGCTGATCTGGGCGACGCCCATCACGCTCGGGAGGTTCTGCTGCGCGAACACGCGCTCGAGCGCGATCGCCGCCGGCTGCTCGCCGTCGAGCAGGCGCTCGATCGCCGAACCCAGCTGATGCAGGCGGGCGGGAAGCTCCGCCGTCGCCGGCGATCCCAGCACCTCGACGTGCTCGAACGTCACCCGCCGACCCGCCCCGGCGGTCACCACGCCGATGCCGCAGCGGGTGAGGCCGGGGTCGATCCCGATGATGCGCGTCACCGCGACCACCGCCCGGGGCCTCGGCCGGGGGCGGCCGAGGCGCACGCGGCGCGCAACGCGGGGCGTTGCTCGGAGCGCCGGGGCGCGGGGTCGATCCCGATGATCCGCGTCACCGCGACCACCGCCCGGGGCCTCGGCCGGGGGCGGCCGAGGCGCACGCGGCGAGCAACGCGGGGCGTTGCTCGGAGCGCCGGAGCGCAGGGTCGATCCCGATGATCCGCGTCACCGCGACCGGCCACTCACTCGTCGTCGGCGAGCTCGGCCTGCACCTCAGGCGTCAGATCCACATTCGAGAAGACGTTCTGCACGTCGTCGCTGTCCTCGAGCGCGTCGATCAGCCGGAACACCTTGCGGGCGGTGTCGGCGTCCACCTCCACCTTCAGGTTCGGCACGAACTCGACATCGGCCGAGTCGTAGTCGATGCCGGAGTCGACGAGGGCGGTGCGCGCGGCGACGAGCTGCGACGCGTCGGTGATGACGTCGAACGTCTCGCCGTTGGGAGCCGCGTTGACCTCTTCCGCACCCGCCTCGAGCACGGCGGTGAGCACGTCGTCCTCCGTCGTGCCCTCCGCGGGCACCACGATGACGCCCTTGCGTCCGAAGTTGTAGGCGACGCTCCCCGGGTCGGCGAGCGTGCCCCCGTTGCGACTGAGCGCGGTGCGCACCTCGGCCGCTGCACGGTTCTTATTGTCCGTCAGGCACTCGATCATGAGCGCGACGCCGTTCGGGCCGTAGCCTTCGTACACGATCGTCATGTACTCGACCGCATCGCCATCGAGGCCCGCACCGCGCTTGATCGCGCGATCGATGTTGTCGCCGGGCACCGAGTTCTTCTTCGCCTTCTGCACGGCGTCGACGAGCGTCGGATTGCCCGAGAGGTCGGCTCCGCCGATGCGGGCGGCGACCTCGATGTTCTTGATGTACTTGGCGAACGCCTTCGCACGGCGCGAATCGATGATCGCCTTCTTGTGCTTGGTCGTCGCCCACTTGGAGTGTCCGGACACGGGGGCTCCTCTTCGATCGGTAGGTGGTGTGAGTGGTCTGGATTCAGTCTATGGGCCGGGGCGGGCGCTCACGGGCGCGGCCAGGCGTCGGCGAAGAGATCCCGCACCTCGCCGAGCAGCTGCGGCATCGCCTTCGTCTTCGCGATGATCGGGAAGAAGTTCGCGTCCGAGGCCCAGCGGGGCACGACGTGCTGGTGCAGGTGCGCCGCGATGCCCGCCCCCGCGATCTCGCCCTGGTTCATACCGATGTTGAACCCGTCGCAGGCGAGCGTCGCGCGCGCCACGCGCATGGCCGTCTGCGTGAGCGCCGCGATCTCAGCGGTCTCGGCTGCCGAGGCCTCGTCATAGGTGGAGATGTGCCGGTAGGGGCACACGAGCAGGTGGCCGCTGTTGTACGGGAACAGGTTCAGCAGCACATAGGCGTGCTCGCCGCGGGCGACGATCAGCGCGTCCGAGTCCGACCGCTCGGGTGCGGCGCAGAACGGGCAGTCGTGCTGCGCGGGCTGCTGATGATCCGAGACGTAGACCATGCGATGCGGCACCCAGAGGCGCCGCAGGTCGTCCGCGACTCCCACGGCGCCGCTCTCGTCGAGCGACTCCGCTCGCTCGTCGGCCGGCGAGACGCCGGATCCGGCGCTCGCGGACGAGGCGGAGCCGTCGCCCTCGGCTACTCCGCCCATGCCGTGTCGACCTGTTCGTGCGAGCGGATCGCCGCGGTGATCCGCTCGACCGCCTCATCCACGGGAACGCCGTTCAGCTGCGTGCCGTCGCGGAAGCGGAAGCTCACCGCGCCCGCGGCTCGGTCCTCTTCGCCGGCGATCAGCTGGAAGGGGATCTTCGCCTTGGTGTGCGTGCGGATCTTCTTGGGCATGCGGTCGTCGCTGTGGTCGACCTCGGCGCGAACGCCGTGCTCCCGCAGCCGGGCGATCACGCCGTCGAGGTACTCGCCGTACTGGTCGGCGACCGGGATGCCCACCACCTGCATCGGCGAGAGCCACACCGGGAACGCACCGGCGTAGTGCTCGAGCAGGATCGCGAAGAAGCGCTCCACCGAACCGAGGAGCGCACGGTGGATCATGATCGGCTGCTTGCGCGTGCCGTCGGCGGCCGCGTACTCGAGCTCGAAGAGCTCCGGCTGGTTGAAGTCGAGCTGCACGGTGGAGAGCTGCCAGGTGCGCCCGATCGCGTCGCGGGCCTGCACCGAGATCTTGGGCCCGTAGAACGCGGCGCCGCCGGGGTCCGCGACGAGTTCGAGGCCCGATTCCTCGCCGACCTCGCGGAGCGTCTCGGTCGCGATCTCCCACTGCTCGTCGGAGCCCACTGACTTCTCGGGATCCCGCGTCGAGAGCTCCAGGTAGAAGTCGTCGAGCCCGTACGCGCGCAGCGTCGCGAAGACGAACTCGAGCTGCCGCTTGATCTCGTCCTTCACCTGCTCGTCGGTGACGTAGATGTGCGCGTCGTCCTGCGTGAGGCCGCGAACGCGGGTCAGACCGGAGAGGGTGCCGCTCTTCTCGTAGCGGTAGACGGTGCCGAACTCGGCGAGTCGCAGCGGCAGCTCGCGGTAGCTGCGGGCCCGCGCGCGGAAGATGAGGTTGTGGAAGGGGCAGTTCATGGGCTTCAGGTAGTAATCCTGGCCGGGCTTCACCACGTTGCCGTCGCCGTCGGTCTGCTCGTCGAGGTGCATGGCCGGGAACATGCCGTCCTTGTACCAGTTCAGGTGCTGGCTCGTCTCGAACAGCGTGCCCTTCGTGATGTGCGGGCTGTTGACGACCTCGTAGCCGTTCTTCAGCAGCTCCGAGCGCATGAAGTTCTCGATCTCGTGGCGGATGATGCCGCCCTTCGGGTGGAACACCGCGAGACCCGATCCGATCTCGTCGGGGAAGCTGAAGAGGTCGAGTTCGACGCCCAGCTTGCGGTGGTCGCGCTTCGCGGCCTCCTCGAGGCGCGTCTGGTACGCCCGCAGCTCATCCTTCGACGGCCAGGCGGTGCCGTAGATGCGCTGCAGCATCGGGTTCTTCTCGCTGCCGCGCCAGTACGCGCCAGCCGAGCGCATCAGCGCCCAGCCGTTGCCGAGCATGCGCGTGCTCGGCACGTGCGGGCCGCGGCAGAGATCCTTCCAGCAGAGCTCGCCGGTCTTCGGATCGATGTTGTCGTAGATCGTGAGCTCGGAGCCGCCGACCTCGACGCTCTCGCCGTTCTCGTCTCCAGCCGACCCGCCCTTGAGTCCGATGAGCTCGAGCTTGTAGGGCTCGTCCGCGAGCTCAGCGCGCGCCTCGTCCTCGGTCACCACGCGGCGCACGAAGCGCTGGCCCTGCTTCACGATCTTCTGCATCTCCGCGGAGATGGCCTTGAGGTCTTCGGGGGTGAAGGGCTCGGCCGGATCGAAGTCGTAGTAGAACCCGTCGGTGATGGGCGGGCCGATGCCGAGGCGGGCCTCGGGGTTGATGCGCTGCACGGCCTGGGCGAGTACGTGGGCGGCGGAGTGCCGCAGAATGCCGAGCCCGTCCTCCGAGTCGATCGCGACCGGCTCCACCGTGTCCGCATCCGTGATCTCAGCTGCGAGGTCGCGGAGTTCTCCGTTGACGCGCATCGCGACGATCGAACGGTCGGTGAAACGGGAGAAGCCATCGGCCACGGGTGAACTCCTTCGCTGTGGAGGTCGGAAAACGGCGGGTGCGGGTGCGCACGCGCTCGGCCGGCGCGGGTGCCGACCACCGTACGATCCTACTGCGTTCCCGCGGAGTGCGGCTTCGCGGCGCCCGGGCGCGCGTCGCCGGCGGCGCGGGCGAATCGGCGGCGCCCCGCTGCGAACCACACCGTCGAGCCGATGAGGGGAACCGCCGCGATGAAGAAGATCCAGGCGATCATCTTCGGCCAGCTGAGCTGCGGCCCGACCTTCGCGAGGGAGAGGATCGCGCAGAGCCCGAGCACGGCGTGGGCGAGGGCGAGAAGGCCCGGCAGGACGGCGAGTGCGATGGCGGCCGGATCGTGCATGCGCGCCAGACTATCGCAGTGGTGGGACGCGGAGACGCGGCCCCTGGAGCGCGAGTGCGCGACGCCCGCCCGGCAACGACGAAGCCCCGCGACTCTTCGAGTCGCAGGGCTTTTCCGTGGGCGATACCAGACTCGAACTGATGACCTCTTCCGTGTGAAGGAAGCGCGCTACCAACTGCGCCAATCGCCCGTCTGCGCGTCCGCGAACCCGAGAGTTCCTCGTCCGTGCCAACCTGAACGATCATACACGGATCGCGGGCCACCTCGCGCATCTCCAGCGAGCAGCGGCGGGTTTCCGCCGATCGACGATCACTCGTCCGGGCGTGTCGTGATCGGCGCGAGATCGCTGTCGAGATGCTCGTCCAGTTCTGCGCTCAACTCGCCCAGTGCTTCGAGCTCGGTGCGCAGCTCGTTGTACCGATCGATGTCCGCCTGCAGCGCCGCGAGCTCCGCGTCGATGGCCGCGCGCCGCTTCTGCAGGCTGTCCGAGTCGCGCTGCAGGCGCTCGGGGGCGTCGCGGTACTCGTCGCGGTCGATGCGGGCCTTGTACGCGTTGGCGTCCGCGTTGAACGCCTCGACCGCATCGACGTACGTCGACTTCCGCTCCTCCACGTCTTCGCGCAGCTCGGCCATCTCGCCCTGCAGTGCGTCGACCTGGCTCTGCAGGTCGTTGAAGACGGTGACATACCGTTCGAAGTCGTCGACGACGGCTGCTCGGTCGGTGAACCACTGCGAGTAGTGCTCTTCCAGCCAGGGCGGGAGATCGCGCACCTCGGTGCCCAGCACGGAGTGGAGCTCATTGGCGAACGCCGTCTCCGGAAGATGCTGGTACACGCTCATCCGCTCTTCGAGGTCCGGGTGCGAGGGCGCGAGATCCTCGTACACGGCGCGCAGCCGCGAGCCGAGGAGCGAGCGATCGCCCTCCCCCAGGCGGTGGAATGCGGCGTGCAGCAGCTCGTGCGCGGCGGTGATCTGCACGACCCCGCTCACCCGCTCGTCCGTGACGTCGAAGAGATGGATGCGATCCGCCGTGTAGCAGCCGAGCACGTGACCCTGCTCCGAATGGTCGACCTCAGCGCACTGATCATTGAAGTGCTGGCTGCCGTCGACCGTGGGGTGCGTCGCGAGGAAGATGCGCCGGCCCGCGTCCGTGAGGTCGAGATCATCGGTCAGCGCGCTCACCCGAGGCGTCATCTCGAAGTTCACTCCCGCGAGATGATCGCTGATCTCCTGCCGGAACATTACGGCGGCGACAGCGACGGCGACCACGGCGAGGAACACGGTGAAGCCGATCCATCGCTTCGCGACCGCCGCCGCCCCTTCAGCCATGGGACAACAGTATCCGCGCCCGTCCCCGCCAGGGGGAAAAGTTACAAGATCCGCATCGATACGCGGCCGCAGCGGGCGGCGCGCCCGGGAGTGACGCCCCGATTTGCACCCCCGCCGAGGCTTCCCTATAGTTATTCAGGTCGCGGCAACGCGGCGGAATGCGGATGTAGCGCAGTTGGTAGCGCATCACCTTGCCAAGGTGAGGGTCGCGAGTTCGAGTCTCGTCATCCGCTCTGGTACCGGGTCAGCCCGGTAACTTATGGTAACAAAACTACGGTGGCGTGGCCGAGAGGCGAGGCAGCGGCCTGCAAAGCCGTATACACGGGTTCGAATCCCGTCGCCACCTCGCTTCACAACTGAATAGCCTGAACAGGCGCGATTGGCGCAGCGGTAGCGCGCTTCCCTGACACGGAAGAGGTCACTGGTTCGATCCCAGTATCGCGCACGGATGGACCCGGCTTCGGCCGGGTCTTTTTTTGTCGCCACCGGCGCAGGGGTGACCTCGCGAGGATCGCGAACGCGAGGCGTTCGCCCCGAGATCCCCGCACTGGTTCGATCCCAGTATCGCGCACGGATGGACCCGGCTTCGGCCGGGTCTTTTTTTGTCGCCACCGGCGCACGGGTGACCTCGCGAGGATCGCGAACGCGATGCGTTCGCCCCGAGGTCCCCGCGCTCCGCCGGGCCGCAGCGGGCGCTGCCGATGAGCGCCTATGGTGGACGCATGCCGGTGCACGCGATTCGCACTTCGTACGACGCTCGAGCGGCGGAGTACGCCGATCGATTCGCCTCCGTCGCAGCGGCGCCTCCAGCCGACGTCGCGGAGATCCGCGACTGGGCGGGGCGCTGCTCCGGCGCGATCGTGGACGCCGGCTGCGGACCCGTCCACTGGACGGACGATCTGCGCAGGCGCGGTTTCGATATCTCCGGCTTCGACCTCTCCCCCGCCAGCATCGCCATCGCGCAGCAACGCTTCCCGCGCACCCGGTACCGCGTCGCCGAGCTCGTGCGCAGCGGGATCCCGACCGCGTCGGTCGGCGGCGTCCTCTCATGGTTCTCCGTGATCCACACCCCGCCCCGCGAGCTCGACCCCGTGCTCGCCGAGTTCGCGCGCTGGCTGGCTCCGGGCGGTCGGCTGCTGCTCGCAGCCTTCTCCTGGGCGACGCTGGAGGAGTTCCCGCACGCGGTGGTCACCGCCTACCGCTGGCCGCCGCGCATGCTCGCAGAGCGCCTGGAGGCCGCCGGTCTCGAGGTGCTACGGGTGAGCGAGCGCACCCCCGACGGGGCCAGACGGCAGTGCACGCTCGAGGCCCGCCGCGCCGGCGCACTGTTGCGATGAGCGGCGCAGGGCTGCACACTGGAGAAAACCCGAAGCATCAGCGTCGAGATGGGAACCGCACATGGCACGCATCGGCACCCTGCACAGCTACGTCCTCGATTGCCCGGACCCGCGGGCGCTCGCCGAGTTCTACCGCGGTCTGCTCGGCGGCGAGATCCAGGAGGACGACGAGGAGTGGGTCGACCTCGTGATCGACGGGCAGGGTGCGAAACTGGCGTTCCAGCAATCGCCGGGCTACGCGGCGCCCACCTGGCCGAGCGACGACGGCGACCAGCAGGCGCACCTCGACATCCGCGTCCCCGACCTCGCTGCGGCGCACGACGACGTGCTCGCGCTGGGGGCGCGGCATCTCGAGACCCACGACTCGTTCCGCGTGTACCTCGATCCCGTCGGCCACCCGTTCTGCACGGTCGCCTGAGCGCGGGATCGCCGATCGCCCGAACGGCCTTCCGCCATGCGGCGGGCCGCCCCGGCTACGGCTGACGGCGGACGCCGTGCGCGCGCATCACCGCGGCGAGGGCGTCGACGAACCGGTCTCGCGGGAGCACGTGCCCCTCGCGGCGCATGGCGTCCTCGGGCACGCGCAGCACGCGATCCGTCGCCAGGAAGCTCTCGCGCCCCTCGGCGTCCCACCCGCCCGAGCCGACGGAGACGAACCCGGGGTGGTGCTTCGTGCTGAGGGCGCAGCCGGCGGTGGTGCGCGCATCGATGCGGGCGATGATGAGCACCGGGCGATCCTTCCCCCTCCCGTCGTTCTCCGCGTACGGCACCCCCGCCCAGACGAGCTCGCCGGGGTCGGGGCTGCCGTCGAGGTCCGGGCCGTAACTCGGTGCGAGCGCGCGGATCTCGGCGTTCGTGAGGTCGGCCACGCCGGCCTGCGAC
>NZ_LDRK01000004.1 GCF_001477055.1 Leucobacter chromiiresistens | reverse complement strand
CCTCCCAGCTGGGGGGCGTCGAGGCGGGGGGAGAGCTCCGCTCCGTACACGGTGGGCGGGGCCGCCTCGGGCGAGCGCCGTGCCAGCGCATCTGCGGCATCGGCGAACGCCGCCGCGCCGTAGAAGCCGTCGTGGTCGGTGAGTGCGATGCCGGCGAGCTGCAGGCGGGAGGCCTCGGCGATGAGCTGCTCGGGGGAGGAGGCCCCGTCGAGAAAACTGAAGTGCGAGTGGGCGTGGAGCTCTGCGTAGGGGACGACCGGCCCCGGGGGCGCGGGGGGCGGTCGTCCCCTACGCAGAGCTCCACGCCCACTCGCACTTCAGTTTTCTCGACGGGGCCTCCTCCCCCGAGCAGCTCATCGCCGAGGCCTCCCGCCTGCAGCTCGCCGGCATCGCACTCACCGACCACGACGGCTTCTACGGCGCGGCGGCGTTCGCCGATGCCGCAGATGCGCTGGCACGGCGCTCGCCCGAGGCGGCCCCGCTCACCGTGTACGGAGCGGAGCTCTCGCTCGGCCTCGACGCGCCCCAGCTGGGAGCCGCCGATCCCATGGGCTCCCACCTGCTCGTCCTCGCCCGGGGCGCGAGCGGATACCACCGGCTCGCGGCGGCCATCACCGAGGCGCAGCTCGGCGGCGGCGAGAAGGGGCGTCCGGTCTACGATCTCGAGGCCCTCGCAGCTGCCGGCGGAGGCGAGTGGGCGATCCTGACCGGCTGCCGCAAGGGCTCCGTGCGCCGCGCTCTCGACAGCGCCCCGACCCGCGCAGCGGGCGACGCGCAGGCGCTCGTCGAACTCGACCGGCTGACCGCGCTCTTCGGCCGCGACAACGTGCACGTCGAACTCAGCCATCACGGGCATCCAGGAGACGATCCGCGCAACGACCGTCTCGCCGAGCTGGCAGCCGCACGCGGCCTGCCGACAGTCGTGACCGGCAACGTGCACTACGCGACCGCCGCCGATGCGCCGCTCGCCGAATCGATGGCGGCCGTGCGCGCCCGGCGCAGCCTCGCAGAACTCGATCCCCACCTGCCCGCCTCCGGCGCCGCGCACCTGCGCAGCGGCTCCGCGATGCTGCGACGCTTCGCACGGCACCCCGACGCCGTCGCCCGCACGGTTCCGCTCGCCGAGGAGCTCGCATTCCCGCTGCGAGCCGCCCGACCCCGATTGCCGCGACTCGACGTGCCCGAGGGGCACACGCAGATGACCTGGCTGCGCGCACTCGTCTGGGAGGGCGCCGAGCGGCGCTACGGCATCGCGATGCCCGACGACCACCGCACACGCATCGAGCGGGAGCTGGAGGTGATCGAGCAGAAGAACTTCCCCGGCTACTTCCTGATCGTGCACGACCTCGTGCGCGAGGCCCGCAGCCGGGATATCCTCTGCCAGGGGCGCGGGTCGGCGGCGAACTCCGCCGTCTGCTTCGTGCTCGGCGTCACGTCGGTGGATTCGATCTTCTACGATCTCCCGTTCGAGCGCTTCCTCTCGAGCCTCCGCGACGAGGAGCCCGACATCGATGTGGATTTCGACTCCGAACGGCGCGAGGAGATCATCCAGTACGTCTACGAGCGCTACGGACGGCGCAATGCGGCGCAGGTCGCCAACGTCATCACGTACCAGCCGAAGGCCTCGATCCGCGATGCGGCGAAGGCGCTCGGCTACAGCGCGGGGCAGCAGCGCGCGTGGACGCGCGCCCTCGAGCGCCGACGCACCATCGAGGAGGATCCGGAGAGCCCGATCCCGGTCTCCGTGCAGCGGCTCGCGCAGGCCTTCCAGACGGCGCCGCGCCACCTCGGCATCCACTCGGGCGGCATGGTGCTGACGGAGCGCCCGGTCGGCGAGGTGTGCCCCATCGAGCACGCGCGCATGGAGCACCGCACCGTGCTGCAGTGGGACAAGGAGGGCTGCGAGACGATGGGGCTCGTGAAGTTCGACATGCTCGGGCTCGGCATCCTCAGCGCCCTGCGGCACACCTTCGACATCATCGCCCAGTCGACCGGCGAGCAGTGGACCTTCGACACGGTGCCGAAGGAGGAGGCGGGCGTGTACGACATGCTCTGCAGGGCCGATGCGATCGGCGTCTTCCAGGTCGAGAGCCGCGCCCAGCTCAACACGCTCCCCCGCCTGCTGCCCCGCAGGTTCTACGATCTCGTTATCGAGATCGCACTGATCAGGCCCGGCCCCATTCAGGGCGGCGCGGTGCACCCGTACCTGCGGCGCAAGAACGGGCAGGAGGACGTGGTCTACCCGCACCCGAAGCTCGTGCCGGTGCTGAAGCGCACGCTCGGGGTGCCGCTCTTCCAGGAGCAGCTCATGCAGATGGCGATGACCGTCGGCGGGTGCAGCGGTGAAGACGCGGATCTGCTGCGCCGCTCCATGGGTTCGAAGCGCGGCCAGGAGCGCATCGACAGCCTCAAGGCCAAGCTCTTCGAGGGCATGGCCGCGAACGGCATCACGGGCGACGAGGCGACGCGCATGTACGAGCAGATCGAGGCGTTCGCCGGCTTCGGGTTCGCCGAGAGCCACTCCATCAGCTTCGCGCTGATCGTGTACGTGAGCTCCTGGTGCAAGCTGCACTACCCGGGAGCGTTTCTCGCGGGCCTGCTGCGCGCGCAGCCCATGGGGTTCTACAACGCCCGCTCCCTCACGGAGGATGCGCGCCGGCACGGCGTCGAGGTGCGCCCGCCCGATGTGCAGCACTCCGATGCGCTGTCGACCCTCGAGCCGCTCGCACCCCGCGCACCCGGCTCCGATGGAGTCGAGAACCGTCGGCCGCCGACTGGCTCCGACGACTGCCTGGCCTCGCATCACCCCGCCCCCGGCCCATTCGTGCGGGACTCCCCCGACACGAGCGCGCTCCACCGACGAGACGGCGCCTTCGCGGTGCGGCTCGGCCTCACCGAGATCCGCGGGATCGAGCGCGACACCGCGGAGCGCATCGCACGCGCCCGCGCGCAGGCGCCGTTCGTAGATCTCGCCGACCTCGCCCGGAGGGCCGATCTCGATCGCACCCGGTTGGAGGCGCTCGCCGCCTCCGGCGCTTGCGAGAGTCTGGGCCTCGACCGGCGGGAGGCGCTGTGGGCGGCTGCCCCCGCCTCAGACAACCGCGAACGGTTTCTGCCGGGCATCGCGGTGCACGTGCAACCGCCGCTGCTCCCCGTGCTCAACACGGCGGAGCAGACCGCCCTCGATCTCTGGACGACCGGGGTCGCCACCGGCACGCATCCGCTCGCCCTGCTGCGCGACGGGCTCGACGCGCGCGGCGTCGTGCGCTCGGATCGCACGCGGCACACCCAGCCCGGATCGGTCGTCGAGGTGGCGGGCCTCGTCACGCACCGGCAGCGACCCGGCACTGCGAGCGGGATCACGTTCCTCACGCTCGAAGACGAGGCGGGCACCGTCAACATCGTGACGTGGGCGAAGGTCTGGGCGCGCAACCGGCTCGTCGCCCGGGCCTCTCCCGCGCTCATCATCCGGGGCGTGCTCGAACGCTCGCCCGAGGGCGTCGTCAACGTGATCGCGCAGACGTTCGAACCGCTCGCGGCCCCGATCGGCGTGAACTCCCGCGACTTCCGGTGACACCGCCGGGTTCGGCGTCGCCCGAGACGACCGGCTCAGACGCCGGCTCAGACGACCGGTTCAAACGAACGGCTAAGCTGACGGAGTGCATACCTCGACGGCGCTGCTCACCGACCACTACGAACTCACGATGGTGGATGCGGCGCTGCAAGCCGGCACCGCTCACCGTCGCAGCGTGTTCGAGCTCTTCGCCCGGCGGCTCTCCGGCGCCCGGCGCTACGGCGTCGTCGTGGGCACCGGTCGGCTCCTCGAAGCGATCGAGCGCTTCCGCTTCACCGACGCCGAGCTGGCGTTCCTGCGCGAGCAGCGGGTCGTCGGCGATCAGACCCTCGACTGGCTCGCCGACTTCCGGTTCAGCGGTCACATCTGGGGGTATCCCGAGGGCGAGGTCTTCTTCCCCGGTTCGCCGCTGCTCACCGTCGAGTCCAGCTTCGCCGAGGGCGTGCTCCTCGAGACGCTCGCACTGAGCATCCTGAACGCCGACTCAGCGGTGGGAACCGCGGCGTCGCGCATGGTGCACGCCGCGGCGGGCAAACCGCTCGCCGAGATGGGGTCGCGACGCACGGGCGAGTACAGCGCCGTCGCCGCGGCGAGGGCCGCCTACATCGCCGGGTTCACCGCGACGTCGAATCTGGAGGCGGGTCGCAGTCACGGGATCCCCACGATGGGAACCGCCGCGCACAGCTTCACGCTGCTCCACGACTCCGAGCGAGAGGCGTTCGCGGCGCAGGTCGCCGCACTCGGCACGGACACGACGCTGCTCGTGGACACCTACGACATCGACCAGGGCGTGCGCACCGCGATCGAGGTCGCAGGCGTCGATCTCGGGGCCGTGCGCATCGACTCGGGGGATCTTCCCGTCGTCGTGCGCCGCGTGCGGCACCTGCTCGACGAACTCGGTGCGACGCGCACGCGCATCACGGTGACGAACGACCTCGACGAGCACACCGTCGCGGCGCTCGCCGCGTCTCCTGTCGACAGCTTCGGAGTGGGCACGTCGGTGGTGGTGGGCTCGGGAACCCCCACGATGGGGATGGTCTACAAGCTCGTGGCCCACGAGGATGCGACGGGTGCCTGGGTGTCGGTCGCGAAGAAGTCGGCGGAGAAGGCATCCGTCGGCGGCCGGAAGAGCGTGCGGCGCGCGTTCGGCGCGGACGGCGTCGCCGCCAAGGAGCTCATTCTGCTCGGCGACGGACCCGGCGGCGCGACCGAGGCGGACGACACTGCGGGCCGGGAGGTGCTCGTGCCGCTCGTCGTGGACGGTGTCCTGCAGCCCGGATTCACGGGTCTCGACGGCATCGCCGCTGCACGCGAACGTCACCGGGTGAGCGTCTCGGAGCTGCCCCTCGTCGCGATGAGCCTGACGCGGGGCGACCCGGCGATCCCGACCGAGTACCGCTGAGCGGCAGGCGCTACTTGCGCATCCGCTCGTAGACCCGCTTGCAGTCGGGGCAGACGGGGAACTTCTCGGGATCGCGCGAGGGCGTCCACTTCTTGCCGCAGAGCGCGCGCACCGGCTTCCCGGTCATCGCCGACTCCATGATCTTGTCCTTGGGCACGTAGTGGGAGAACCGCTCGTGGTCCCCATCCTCGATCTGCGAATCCTCGAGCAATTTCTCGAGTTCGCGGTCGAGCACATCCGTGCCCCCTGCGGGTTCCGAATCGTTGCGCGTGAAGATGCCCATGCGCACAGTCTACTCCGCGAGCCGGGGGCTCAATCGAAGACCTGGGTGACGGCGATGAGCTCGGGGCCGCTGCGGTCGAAGAGCCATCCGCCGATGAGCACGCCGAGCACCAGCACGACCAGCCCGTACCCGATGCCGAAGCCGAGGGCCCACAGATTCGCGGCGAACTCCACCTCGACGACGGCGGAGACGGCGAACCACACCGGGGGCACGGCGAGTGCCAGCGCGAGGACCATCGCGAGGGTCTGGGCGAGGCCGGATCCGTTGCCCGCGCCCTGCGGCTGCACGAAGGGGCTGTCGCCGGGGCGAGTCGCGGGGTACGGCGTCAGCACCGAGAAGATGCAGGAGACGGCGCACGCGACGAGGAGTACGCCGACGTTCATCCCGATGACCGCCGGGAGGATGCGCCAGTCGCCCACGATGGTGACCGTCACGCTCGATCCGATGACGGCGAGCGGCAGGCCGATCATGAGCACCGGCGCCAGGCGCCCCGCCCGGTCCGAACGACCGCGGGTGCCGCTCGCGACGTGCTCCCAGATCGCCGTGGAGTCCATGGCGATGTCGTTGTGCTGCGACCATCCGAGCAGCAGCAGCATCACGGGCAGCGGTACGAGCGCGAGCGCGGTGAGCGGCGCGCCGGCCACCCAGAAGGCCAGCAGCATGAACACGGGGGCGAGCGGGATGGCGAACAGCGCGACCCGGTAGCGGGGGTCGCGCGCCCAGTAGGTGAGCTGCCGAGCGGCGATCACCTGGGCGGGCCGCGCGGAGAACCGCTCGAACCACCCGAGTCCGCTGCGCGCCACGCCGGGCGACAGCGGGCGTTCGATGCGCTGGTTCGACGCCGCGACGGTCGGGAACCAGATCACGAGGAGCAGCACGATCGCCCCCGCGAGGACGGCGAGGTACCCGCCGGCAGCGTCCGTGTCGCCCGCGGCGGCGGCCTGCACGGCGGCGAACGGGGCCCCGAACGGCGTCCACGCGAGCCGCTCCGCGACGCGATCGGCCGTCTCGAAGCCGCCGGGCGCCATCACGGTCGCGCCGGCGAAGACGGCGAGCGGCAGCGCGGCCACGACGAGCACGACTCCGGCGGTGCGGAGCGCGC
Source organism: Leucobacter chromiiresistens (assembly GCF_001477055.1). Taxonomy (GTDB): domain Bacteria; phylum Actinomycetota; class Actinomycetes; order Actinomycetales; family Microbacteriaceae; genus Leucobacter; species Leucobacter chromiiresistens_A. The sequence goes on along the minus strand of NZ_LDRK01000004.1, from coordinate 65,141 downwards.
CGGCGAAGCGCTGCCCCGCGAGCAGGCGCGACAGCAGCGAGGTGACGCGTGCGCCCGTGACGGCGAGGAGTGCTGCCAGCACGAACGCCAGCACGAGCACCCCGGCGGCGTCGTGCCACTCGGGGCGCGCGACGCCGAGCGTCGCGAGCCAGATCACGAGGAGGAAGCAGGGCCAGGTGGCCACGGTCGACGCGAGGAGCGCGGCTGCGATCGCGCCGGGCCTCGCCGGGTACTGCGCGAACTGGCGGGGCTCGAGCATGCGGCGGTTCTCGAAGAAGGGCACGAGGAACGCGCCGAGCAGGATCGCGGTGCCGATGATGAGATCGACCACCGACCGCTCGTGCGCGTCGTCCAGCAGCATGCGCGGCGCGATCGCGAGGAGCACTGCCGCGGCTGCGAGGATCAGGGAGCGGAGCGTGGTGCGGAATGCCCGGCCGAACGAACCGCGGAAGCCGCCCCCGAGCAGCGCTACTCGGAGTCGGAAGAGCCGGAAAGCCACTCGAGTCCCTTCCGCGTCTCGCTCGCACCGGTGAGCTGCACGAAGCGCTCCTCCAGGCTCAGCCCGTCGCGCACCGCGTCGACGGTGCCCTGGGCGATGACGCTGCCGTCGACGATGATCGACACGTGGTCGCAGACGCGCTGGATGAGGTCGAGACTGTGGCTCGACATCACCACGCTGCCGCCGCCCGACACGTATCGCTCGAGAATCTCGGTCACGTTGGACGCCGATACCGGGTCGATGGCCTCGAACGGCTCGTCGAGCACCAGCACCTCGGGCGCGTGGATCATGGAGCAGGCGAGTGCGATCTTCTTCTGCATGCCGGCGGAGTAGTCGGAGACGAGCCGCCCGAGCGCGGATTCGAGGCCGAACGCCTCAGCGAGCTCCGCCGACCGCGTCGCGACCGCGGCCTCGGGCACGCCGTGCAGCACACCGCTGTAGTACAGCAGCTGCGCGCCGGTGAGACGATCGAACAGCCGCAGCCGGTCGGGCAGCGTGCCGATGAGTCGCTTCGCCGCCGGGCCATCGGCCCACACGTCGACGCCGCTCACCGTCACCCGTCCCGACGTGGGGCGCAGGAGCCCGCTGATCATGGAGAGCGTCGTGGTCTTCCCCGCGCCGTTCGGCCCGACGAACCCGGTGAACGACCCGGCGTGCACGTCGATCGACACGTCGCCGGCGGCGACGAGCGACCCGTACGTCTTCGTCAGCATCTCCGTGCGCAGCACGACGGGGTTCTGCTCGGCGATGCGCCCGCGCTCGCGGGCGCGCACCACCGAGGGCACCGGAACCTCGATGCGGCCGGTGCGGGGCGTCCGCGGAGCGCTCCGCGTGGCGTTCGCCTCCGCGGAGGCGGTCGCGGCCTCGTCGGCGGTCGGCTCCGAAGCCGGTGCAGCCGCGGGGGCTTCGGCAGGGGCGGAGGGGTGCGCGGGCGCCGGTGCAGCGGGTTCCGCCGGTCGAGCGGGAACGGGCTGCCCGCCGGCCGTGCGGCTCGGACGCAGGCGCGATCCCGCCCCCGTTCCGCTCGACATCTCGCCGATCACCGTCGCTTCACTCGGCATCGACCCCCTCTGGGGTTCGGGCTCGGGCAGGGCAGACGAGGTCACGGGCGGCACGGCTACTAATTTAGCAAAGGTTCGCCGTGCGCTCGCCTGGCCTCGCCGCCCGCCGGAAGACGGCAGAATAGCAACGTGACCCTTTCACCTCCCTCCCGTACCCGGCGCGCCAGCGCGTGGTCGTCGCTGTGGCTGCTGACGCGCCGCGACCTCAAGGTGCGCTACGCGACTTCGCTGCTCGGGTACCTCTGGTCCATCCTCGATCCGCTGCTGATGAGCCTCATCTACTGGTTCGTCTTCACCCAGGTCTTCCAGCGCACGGTCGGCGAGCAGCCGTACATCGTCTTCCTGCTCACCGCCCTACTGCCGTGGGTGTGGGTGAACGGAGCGATCTCCGACTCGACCCGCGCCTTCCTGCGCGACGTCAAACTCGTGCGATCGGTGGCGCTCCCCCACTGGATCTGGGTGGGCCGCATCGTGTGCTCGAAGGGCATCGAGTTCCTGCTCAGCCTGCCCGTGCTCGTGGCATTCGCGATCTTCAGCGGTGCGCACGTCGGCTGGGGCGTCCTCCTCATGCCCGTGGCGGTGCTGCTGCTCGCCGCACTGACACTCGGCGTCGGACTGATCGTCGCGCCGCTCGTCGTCTTCTTCCGCGACCTCGAGCGGGCGACGAAGCTCGTTCTGCGCGTGCTGTTCTACGCCTCCCCGATCATCTACGGCGCGCAGGACCTGCCCGAGTTCGCGCGGCCGCTCGCGTGGTTCAACCCGCTCTCGGGCATTTTCGCGCTCTTCCGGGCCGGATTCTTCCCGGATCAGATCGACTGGCCGCTCATCGCGGCGTCGATCGGTATGACGCTCCTGTTCCTCGGGATCGGGATCCTCGTCTTCCGCCGCACCATCGGCGGCGTGCTGAAGGAGCTGTAACGTGAACGCATCGCATCAGGGCACCGGCGCTGCCCCGCAGACCGCCGAGCGGATCATCTCGGTATCGGGCCTCGGGGTCCGATTCCGCCGCAACCGAGGATCGCGCCGCAGTTTCAAGGATCTGCTGTCCGGCCGCTCACGCCGCGAGCGGCCCGGCGACTTCTGGGCGCTGCGCGACGTCTCCTTCGACGTCCGCGCCGGCGAGGCCATCGGCGTCGTCGGGCGCAACGGACAGGGCAAGTCGACGCTGCTCAAGCTGGTCGCCCGCGTACTGTTCCCGGATGAGGGCCGCGTCGAGGTCAACGCCGGAGTGGCTCCCCTCATCGAGATCACCGGCGGCTTCGTCGGCGACCTGACGGTGCGCGACAACGTGTGGCTGACCGCGGGGCTCCACGGGCTGAGCAAGCGCACCATCGCGGCGCGCTTCGACTCGATCATCGAGTTCGCGGGGGCCGAGGACGTGGTCGATACGCCGTTCAAGCATCTCTCGAGCGGGATGAAGGTGCGCGTCGCGTTCTCGGTCATCTCGCAGCTCGACGAGCCGGTACTGCTCGTCGACGAGGTGCTCGCCGTGGGCGACAAGGCCTTCCGGGCGAAGTGCTACGCGCGCATCGAGCAGATCCTGGCGGAGGGCAAGACGCTCTTCCTCGTCTCCCACAACGAGCGCGATCTCCGGCGATTCTGCTCCCGCGGGCTGTATCTGGATCGCGGCCGGCTCGTGCTCGACGGCGACATCGAAGCGGTGCTCGAGCGCTACAACGCCGATCACCCCGTGTGAGCGGACGTCGGGCCCGTTCGGGTCGCCCGCCCCGGCCGCTCCGCCCGCGGCTCGGCTGAGCGCCGGGCCGCCCGGGCGCCTCAGGCGAGGCCGCGACGGGCCCGCTCGGCGTCGGCGCGCTCGAGCAGGCCGGCGATCGCCGCGTGGAACCTGCGCGTGGGCGCGCCGGGAGCGGTATCGCCGAAGTAGTGCGCCGACCAGGTGTCGAGGCGCTCGCGGGCTTCGTCGTCGCCGATCACGCGATCCAGCACCGCCGCGATCTGCGGCGTCTCCGCGGCGTCGAGCCACTCGCACACTCCGAGATACCCCTGCTCGTCGACAGCCGCCTCGGGAGAGACGGGGCGCGTGACCATCAGCGGACGGCCCGTCGCGAGCCGATCGTAGACCATCGCGGAGATGTCGCAGATCGCGACGTCCGGAAGACTCAGCTGCCACCCGAGGCGCGCGCTCGTGTCGTAGACGTGCTGCGCCGACGGATCCACCCGATTGGCGGCGTCGATCATGGCGATGATCCGCTCGTTCGCCGCCCCGAAGTCGGCATCGACCACCCCGCTGCGGGGGTGCGGGCGGTACACCACGCGGTGCCGGCCGGTGCCGATGAGAGTCCGCACGAGCGCCTCTCCGTGGCTCGCGACGGACCCGTAGCTCGCCGCGGGCCGGTCGCCCTCCCAAGTCGGGGCGTACAGCACGACGGTGCGCTCGTCGGGGGTGAACGGCGGGGCGCCCTCCAGGTGGTCGGTCTGCGGCCGACCGATCGACATGGTTCGGGCGTCGACGTCGAAGTTCCAGAGCGCGCGCGCGAGCCGCTCGCGGGCCGCATCACCGGCGACGAACGCGAAATCGTACGCCTGGTGCTGATTGCTCGTCATGTACATCTTGTCGCTCTCGCCATGATTGATGAAGACGTGCCACCGCTGGCCGTACCGCATCATCTGGAAATTGCGGGTGTTCTGATTGACGTACAGGATCACGTCGAGCCGTTGCTGCTCGAGCACCTGCTCGATCTCCGTGACGCGGCGCACGAACTCGACGGCGAGTCCGCTCTCGCGCATCAGCTGCCGGGCCCCAGACGCGTTCCGCGACAGCACGAGCACCGGCCACCGCTCCGAGAGCTTCTGCAGCGGCGCATACCACTGCCGCATCTGGTAGATGTTGACGTCGCTGTCGGCGAAGTAGACGCCGATCCGGAACGCCCCCTCCGGCAGGGGCCCGCGCTCCTCGACCAGCTGGCGCAGTTGCGAGTACGCCTGACGCCTCTTGAGCACGCGCTTGCCGAGCCGGAGAGCGCGACTCACATCTTTCGCCAACTGCATCCTGCAAGCCTAACCCGATGCGGCGCAGAAGCAGCTGAGCCGTCGGGCGCGGGCACGGAATGTGCGAGGATCGACGCGTGCAACTCCCCGCCCTGCCCGACCTCCCGGCTGTGAGCTACGTCATGCCCGTGCTGAACGAGGAGGGATTCCTCGAACGCGCCGTCCGCACGATCCTCGCCCAGGATTACGCCGGCGCCAAGGAGATCGTGCTCGCGCTCGGCCCCTCGACGGATCGGAGCGATGCGATCGCCGAGGCGCTCGCGGAGGCGGATCCCCGCGTGCGCCTCGTGGGGAACCCGGAGCGCGACATCCCGGCCGGGCTCAACCGCGCCATCGAGGTCAGCCGCCACCCGATCATCGTGCGCGTCGACGCGCACTCGGAGCTGACGCCCGACTACACGCGCCTCGGGGTCGAGATCCTGGGCCGGGAGCACGCGGCGAACGTGGGCGGCGTCATGCGCGCGGCCGGCGACGGAGACGTGCAGCGCGCCATCGCGCGGGGGTACAACAGCCCGTACGGGCTCGGCGGCGGCGCCTACCACGGCGACAGCGACGCGGGCGAGGCGGAGTCCGCCTACCTGGGCATCTTCAGGCGCGAGGCCATCGAAGCCGTCGGCGGCTACGATCGGGAGATCCTGCGGGGCGAGGACTGGGAGCTCAACCTCCGGATCCGGAGAGCCGGCGGCCGGGTCTGGTTCTCGCCCGCGCTCGGCGTCACCTACTGGCCCCGGGCGAGCTTCGCCGACCTCGCCCGCCAGTTCTTCGCGACCGGCACCTGGCGCGCCGTGCTCGTGCGCAAGTACGGACGCGCGAACCCGTGGCGATTCTTCGCTCCGGGCACCCTGGTGCTCGGCCTCGCAGCGAGTGCCCTCGGACTCGTGCTCCTCGTCGCCGGCGTACTCCCCTGGGCCTCGGGCTGGCCGGTGCTGCTCGTGCCGATGGCGGCGTACCTCGCCGGCATCGGCGTCGCGGTGGCTCGCATCCCGGCGCAGCACAGCGTGCGCGATCGGATGCTGACCGCCGCGACGCTCGCGACGATGCACCTGAGCTGGGGTGCGGGATTCCTGCGCGGCATCGTCTTCGGCGGCGGACGCGTGTTCGGCCGCGGGCGCGTCGTGGACCGCTCCCGCGTCTAGCGGACGCGGCCTGCGAGCCCTCCGGGGGCGGCTCGCCCGCCCCGATCCGCCATCGCGGCACCGGGCCGACCCGTCCGCCTATCCTCGGGCTGCGATCGCGCCGGGCTGCGGAAGGGCACCGCGTGCGATCAGCGCGTCGACGACGCGGACCGCGGCGCGGCCGTCATCGTGCGGTGCGAAGCGCGCGCGCCACTCCTCCGCCGCGCCCGCGAAGCCGCGCACCCACGCCGCGTCGCGCCCGGCCGACGCGAGCGCGCGGGCGTGCTCGACGACGGCGTCGCGGGAGTCGAGCAGCGGGCCGGGCGCCTCGCGCTCGAAGTCGAAGGTGAACCCCCGCTCCCGATCGCGGTAGGCCGGGAGATCGGGGACGAAGAACAGCATCGGCGTGCGAGACACCGCGGCGTCGAACATGATCGACGAGTAGTCGGTGACGAGCACGTCCGCGGCCAGGATGACGGTCGAGACGTCGGGGTGCTGCGAGGCGTCGACGACGCGGCCGCCGGCATCCGAATAGGTGCCGAATGCGTGGGTGCGCGTGTGCCCGCGCGCCACGACGACCCACTCCTCCCCGAGCTGCTCGGCGAGTCGCCGCACGTCGAGGTCGTCGACCAGCGTGACGCCGCGGTCGCGCCAGGTCGGCGCGTACACGAGCACCCGCTTGTCGACGGGCACTCCGAGTTCGGCGCGCGCGAGGCGGACCGCCACGGGGTTCACGGTCTCCCCGGCGATCGCCTGCGCCAGACGATCGTCGCGCGGATACCCCGTCTCGAGGATCTCGCCGGTGAACGCATAGCTCGCGCGGAACTGCTCCGTCGAGTGCGGATTCTGGGACAGCATCAGGCTCCAGCGCCGACTCTCCCTGCGGATCGCGATCCGTGTGCGGAGACTCACCCGGGGGCGGCCCAGCGCGAGGTGCTTCAGCATCGTGCCGTGCCAGGTCTGCAGCACGACCTGTCCGCGCCGGCGGCGGAACCCGTAGCGCAGCCAGTCGTTCACGATGAGCAGCCGCACGCCGCGCCGCGCCGCGAACCACTCCCGTCCGCCGACGAGCAGCGGGATGGCGCCGCTCGGCACCGACTGGCGCTCGCTGGTGACGCTCCAGTAGCGCGTGCGATCCGGGAACCGCCGGGCGATCTCGCGGTCGAGTGCGAGGGGGTTGCAGCTGACCTGCCGCCCGTAGAAGCTCTCGAAGAAGACGCCCTCGGGGTCGATGAGCTCCGCGACCGGGGTGCGGAGCCGCCGGATCTCGGCGAGGACCCGCTCGGCGGACCGACCGTCGCGGTGGACGTGGAAACGGTCGGCGATGGTGCGCGCATCGCGCGCGAAGGCGCTGCGCTCGCCGGGCGCGGAGAGCGAGGCCCACGCCTGCACGACGCCCGCCCAGTCGCGGAAGACGCGCCCCGAGGCCGTGACCGCGAGCGGCTCGTACAGGCCGCGCGTGCCGCCGTACTGCTCGAGGTCGGGAGCGAACCAGATGATGGGTCGGCCGAGCACCGAGAAGTCCAGGGCGATGGACGAGTAGTCGGTGATCACCGCGTCGAACGCGCCCAGCACGGGGGTGATGTCTCGGAGCGAATCGGAGCCGAGCACGTGCACGCGGTCGCCGATCAACCCGTCGTACGCGCCCCGCCCCAGCGGGTGCGGGCGGATCACGAGGTGGCTTCCCGTCCGTTCGCAGATCTCGCGGATCATGTCCGCTTCAGCCGACGTCGGGATCGCCGGATCAGCTGCGCCGTCCCGCCACGTGGGGGCATAGAGCACGAGCGAGCGCCCGGCCGGCACGCTCGCTCCGTCCCGCTCCAGGTGGGCGCGCACCTCGTCGCGCGCAGCGTCCAGCCCTTCCGCGGCGCCCGCGGATCGGACCAGCGCGTCGTCGCGCGGGTCGCCGAGCACCCGCACTCTCCCGGGGTGCACGCGGAACGCGGAGCGCAGCCGGTCGGCGGCCGTCGGGGAGCCCGCGACGTACAGGTCGATCTGCTGCGCCCCGGCTCGGTACATGCGGGTGAGCAGCGATCTGACCAGGGGCGGGCCGGCGACTGCGGTGGTGACCGGCGAATCGAAGTGGAGCCGCTTGAGCGGCGCGCCGTGCCAGAGCTGCACGATGAAGCCGCCGGTGACCCCGAACCGGTTCACGTCGCCGAGCCCGTGGGTGACGACGATGTGCCCGGCGCGCAGCGTCGCCCAGAATCCGGCTCGCCCCCGTCTCACGACAGGGACGAACCCCTCGCTTCTCGCGCGCTCGGCCTCGGCCTCGTCGGCCACCATCCAGGTGATGCGGGCGTCCGGCTGCTCGGCGAGGAGGGCGCGTGCGACGGCGAGCGCACCCTCGCCCACGCCTGCGGCGCTTCCGAACACCCACCGGTCGCCCACGCGCGGCACGAACCAGGAGAGCACGAGCGACAGCACGTACTTCGGGAGGGCGAGGAGCTTCGAGAGGTTGCCGCTCGCGAAGTCGAATCCGGCGGTACTCATCAGTACCACTGTAGGGCATCGGGTGCTGCGGATGGGCGGGTGCGCGTCTGCGCCGCGGGGCTCCCACCAGGAGCTCCCGCGGCGCGAGCGCGGCCGTAGCGACTCAGCGGCTCGCGGTCACCACTCGAGCGTGCCGAGGGTCGCCTCGGTCTGCCCCGCTTCTCCGTTGCGCATGTAATCGATCCGCACCGTGCTGCCGCCCTCGTGGTAGCGGATCAAGGCGGACACGGAGGTGCCGTCGACCGCGGAGACGCCGTCCACGGCGGTAATCACGTCGCCCGCCTTCAGGCCGGCTTTCGCGGCCGCCCCGTCGGGCACGACTTCCACGAGCAGGCCGCCCGCGTAGTTCGCATCCGCGTCGGTGTCCTGCGACGAGTCCGCCACCGAGGCGCCGAGGAGGCCGTGCGACGGCTGCTCGCCCGCGATGATCGCATCGGCGACGCGGGAGGCGAGGTTCGCGGGAATCGCGAAGCCGAGCCCGACGCTCCCCGCGGTCTCCCCCGTCGTGGAGGTCGACGCGATCGCGACGTTGATGCCGATGAGTTCGCCGTTGCCGTTGAGGAGAGCGCCGCCCGAGTTGCCGGGGTTGATGGACGCGTCGGTCTGGATCACGGGAAGCGTGACGCTCCCGGACGACGTCTGCTGCTGCGACTGCTGGCCCTGGTCGTCGGGCAGGCCGAAGCGGAAGTCCCACGGGAGCCCGCCGCCGGAGTCGCCCTCGCCGCTCTCGTCGTCGGGGGTCGGCTGGTTCTCGAGGAGCGGGCTGCCGACCGAGATGCCGCGGTTGAGCGCGCTCACGACGCCGCTCGTCACGGTGTTGGCCAGGTTCAGCGGCGCGCCGATCGCGACGGTGAGGTCGCCGACGTCGATCTTGTCGGAGTCGGCGATTTCGATTGCGGGCAGGTCGGTGGCGTCGACCTTCACGACCGCCAGGTCGGCGTACGGGTCCACGCCGACGAGGCTGCCGTCGAAGATGCGCCCGTCGCTGAGCTTCACCCTGATGGAGGCGTCGTCCATCGCGGCGCCGTCGAGCGTGACGACGTGCGCGTTCGTGACGATGTACCCGTCGTCGGAGTAGATCACTCCCGAGCCAGAGCCGCTGGAGCTGCCGCCGGCGACTTCGAGGGTGACCACGCTGGGGGTCGCGACTGCGGCCACCCCGGAGATGGCTGTGGCGTTCTCCGCGTTGTTCAGCGTGATCGCGCTGCTCCCGCCGGCCGCGGTCGAGCTGGTCTGCGGCGCATTCGCCGACACGACTGCGGCGACGCCTCCGCCAGCGACGCCGCCGAGGAGTGCGCCGACCGCGAGCCCGGCGAGGAGCATGCCGGTGCGCTGCCTGCCGTCGCCCGACTTCCCCGTGCGGTGGCCGTCGTGCGGTCCGTGAGATGCACCTCCTCCGAACCCGCCGGAAGCGTGCGATCCGGGATGCGTGTCGGGGGCCGGGGCGGTCGCCGTCGCCGTCGGGTGGTGCGCTTCCGGAAGCTGCACGGTGGGATGCTCGGGGCGCGCCCCCGCCTGATCGGGGTGTGCGGGGTGCAGCCGCGGGTCGGCGGATCCGGCGGCGGCGAACGGATGCTCGGAGGCGTGCGGATGTTCGGAGGCGTACGGATGTTCGGAGGCGTACGCCGCGGGCTGAGACTGCTGGGCGGGGTGCGACTGCGGCACGGGCTGCGTCGCCTGCTGCGGCTGCGTCGCCTGGACCGGCTGCGTCGGCTGCTGCGGCAGCGCCGCCTGAACCGGATGCGTCGGCTGCTCGGCGAGGGGCTGCGACGCGGCGTGCGCGACCTCTGCCGGCGCCGTCGGAAGCTTCGTCGTCTGGTCGGGAGTCGGCGTCGACTCGTCCGCGCTCGCCGCTGCAGCGGGGGTGATGGGTCGACCGTCCGGGCCGTACTCGGGTGTGGTGCTCATGGGGGGCTCCCTTCGTGTAGCTCCAGCTTGGCGATCCTTCCTATGAATTTCACTTGGAGCACCTGCACAGCTTCTGCAGACGCCGTGCCGAGAGCCGTCGTCCGGCCGAGTCGCGCGGCCGCGCGCCCTGCTCTCCTACGCGGCGGCGTGCCGGGTCCCCGAGACCAGAAGCATCGGGGGCCCGGCGCGGCGCCAGCACCGCGCGATCACTCCCGTGACGCGAGGTCCCGGCATTCGCGGACTACGTGAGAAGTGGCGCGGCGCCGACGGATTCCCCAGGTCGCAGCGGCGGCGCCGGCGAGCAGCAGGGCGCCCCCTCCGACGAGCCACGCACGAGTGCCATCGCCTCCGGTGCGTGCGAGGGCGGAAGTCCCCGCGCGCAGGATCTCGAAGTTCTCGCCCGGTGCACCGCAGTCACCGCGAGCGACCACGTGCTCAGCGCTGCCCTCGATCATGACGAGCGTCTCCACGAAACCTCCCAGCCCGACGTGTCGGGGCAGCGTCTGCACCGATCTCGATCGGTACTCCCCCGTTCCGTCGACGACGATTCCGGCCGCGTCGCCGAGCTCGGGGATCTCCGACTCGGGCGTGCAGGCGAGCTCCCCGTCCGCGTTGCGCGCGTATGCGGCGAAGCGCAGTCGGAATTCGATGTCGTCTCGCTCGGTGAGCGTGCCGGAGACGAAGGCGGTGTCGAACATCGGCTGCCCCACCTCGACGGATCCTGCGGACTCCGTGCGCACTGCAGGAGTCTGCACGGTCGTCGTCTCGCCGGGCAGCCCGCATTCCCCGCGATGGAGTACGCGCTCGACCTCGCCGTCCCACTGCGAGAGCGTCTCCACCCACCAGACGGTGCCGCCGTACTCGGGAAGCGCCGTGACCACCGGCGATCGCACCGTACCGGGCCCGCTCACGGGCACGGCATCCAGCGTGAAGAGCAGGTTCTGCTCCGTGCACTGGGCCGCCGCGGTGCCCGTCGCCGAGGGGTTGCCGCGATAGCCGCGGAAGACGATCCGATGCTCGGCGCCCTCCCGCTCGGCGAGGTCGCCCGTGATCGTGGCCGCGTCGCCGATGCGGTCGCCGACGGCGACGAAGCCCGCCGCCTGCGTGGTGACCGCCGGCGTCGTGATCGTCGTGGTCTCGGCGGCGACGCCGCACGCTCCGGTGTGCAGCGCGACGCGCGAGTCGCCCTGGATGAGCCAGAGCGTCTCCACCCACCAGAGCGCGCCCGCCCACTCCGGCTCGGCGACGACCGTCGGTGAAACGACTCGGCCGGGGCCGGTGACCGCCACCGGATCGGTCTCGAACACGCGATTCTCCTGCGAGCACACCGGCTGGGGCGCATCGTCCGTTGGGGCGGGTGCGCCGTCGGCGTCGCCTGCACCAGCCGCATCAGCCGGGGTCGTCGCGCGATACCCGGAGAAGGTCATCTCCCATCGCGCCCCCGCGTTCGCCGCGAGCACGCCCGAGACCTCCGCTTCGTCCGAGATCTCGCCGCCGATCGGCGCCGTCTCGGTCGCGATCGTCTCGACCGAGGGCCTCCCCACGGTGGTGGTCTCGTGGGCGAGCCCGCACTCGCCGCGATGCAGCACCCGCGGCCCCTCCGGCGTCTCGAGGAGCAGCGTCTCGACCCACCAGATCGTCGTCCCGTGCTCGGGCCGCGCGATGAACCCGGGCGAGCGGATCTCACCCGGTCCCGCGACCGGCTGCGCGGAGGAGCGGAAGACGATGTTCTCCGCGGTGCAGGTCGGCGGGGCCGCTGCGGCGCCGACTCCAGCTTCGGGCGCCGCCTCCGGAGCCCGGTACGCCTCGAAGCGCAGCGTGTAGACGGCATCGTCGGCGAGCTTGCCCGAGACCGTCGCCACGTCGGAGAGCTCATCGCCGAGTGCCGCTTCGGGCGGAGCCTGCGTCACCACGGCGGGCTGATCGATCCTCGTCGTCTCGTTCGAGAGTCCGCACGTGCCCGTGTGCACCGTGACGCCCTCGGATTCGATGCGTTCGACCCAGTGGATCGTGCCGCCGGATTTCACCCGCGCGTCGGGCGAGACGTATTCGCCAGGTCCCGGCACGGGAATGCCGCCCGCACGGAGCACCGGCTGAGCCACGCATCGCTCCTCCTCGGTCATCGCGTCGAGTTCCGCCTCCGTCCAGGTCTGCGGGTCGCGACGCTCCTCCATCACCGCCTCGCGGGCGCGCAGCGCTCGGGGCTGCCCGGTCGCGTCGAGCTTCGGAGAGCCGTCCGCTGCACGTTCGAGCACCGGATACGGGGTGCCGTCGGCGGCGCGACCTGATGTCGGCGCGCCCTGATCGTCGATGACCGGGATCCGGTCGCCGTTCTCATCCAGAAGCGGGGCGCCGGCGGCGTCGGTCCACCAATCCTCCCAGACGAGGGCTCCCGTCTCCGGGTCTTCGGCCTGCACCTCGTACGGGTCGCCGAGCACGGGATTCCACGCCGCGTCGTACTTCGGGGAGCCTGGAATCGGTTCGAGATACGCGGTGAAGTCGGCGGTCGCGTCGGGCCACATCTCGAGGGCCGTTCCGGGAGTTTCGGCGACGATCAGGCGGTCCGACATCGTGCCGCCCACGGTTGCGTCGGGCTGCGCCTGCGAGGAGGCGGTGGGCGGCGCGGGCGGCGGCGGGACGTCGTGGTGCGCCGCCGAGAAGCGCCCCGACAGGTCTGCGACCCGCGAGCCGCCGACCGCGACGGCGACGCGCTGGCCGCGCTCCCCCGTGGGCGCGACGGTGTTGTGCACCGTGAGCGCGGGCTCCCACCCCCGGGTTCCGCTCGCCGTCCACGTGCCGGTGACGGTGATCCGGAGCGAACCGGGCGTCGCCTGCACGTACCGCGCGGACGCTTCAGCGCTCGGCACCGCGATCGTGGCCGCGCCGTTGCGCACGAACACTCCCCCCTCGACGCTCAGCGACGTGGTGCCCTTCGGGTAGGCCACCCGATAGCGGCCAGAGGATCCGGTCGCGTCGGGCGTCACCTGGAGCGCTCCCGTGACGGCCCGAGGCGCGACGGGCGGCAGCGCGTGCGCCTTCGCGTCGGCGTAGAGCCGGTCCGACTCCGCGATGAGCGCGCGGCCGCGGGCGGAGCTCATGAGGACGCCGATCTTGCTGTCGAGCGCTGTGTTGCCGGAGCGGAAGTTCTCCCGCATCCGCCAGATCGTCACCTGCACCGCAGCTGCCGTCCAGGCGTCGCCGTTCTGCCCGTGACGATCGATGAGGTAGTTCATCTGCCGCATTCCGTGCGCGTCCTCCCAAGCGGCGAATCTGCCGCTGATTCCGGGCAGATACGACATTCGACCGATCGACGCGAGGTACCCCGACGGTTCGTGCTGCCCCACTTCGATGCAGTAGGCGCGTTCGCCGGTGGGGAGCACGAAGTTCGAGATGGTGAGCCCGCCCGAGAACGTCACCGCCTCCCCGCGCGATAGGGCGTGAGCCGCCGTCGGCGCCAGCACCACCGATCCGCTCAGGGCGAGCGCGCCGACGACGAGCCCGGTCAGCGCGGTAGCGATGCGCTGCCGCAATGCTCCCAGCCGAAGGGCGCCCGGCTGGGAGCGCCCTCCTCGTGGTCGATTCCCCATGGACATGCCGTGCTCCTCTCACCACCGCGCTCGCATCGCGCCGGCCCGGCGCGGTTCGGTCGGTGTGCAGCGATCGTGCCGCGCCGGGGCCTCCTCGCGGAGCCGCTCTCCACAGGCTCGGGCCGCGTCCTCTCTTGCATGCGGAGCAGCGGCGTGCTAGAGTGAATTCTCGTGCCGCGGGGTGGAGCAGTTCGGTAGCTCGCCGGGCTCATAACCCGGAGGTCGTGGGTTCAAATCCCGCCCCCGCAACGAAGAAAGGCCCGTGATTCGGATCGCATTCCGAATCACGGGCCTTTTGCTGTTTCCTCCGTGATCGGGATGTCGCATTTTCGCATCGGTGTCGAACGCTTGTGAGCGACGATCTGCGCAGTTCGACTCCCCACCCGCCGGAACGGCACCCCCGGCACAGCACAGCGGGCCGGGACGACTGAGTCATCCCGGCCCGCTGCCCTGCTGCGCGAAGCGCTACTGCGTTTCGAGCGCGGCCTCGATCGCCTGCTTGAGGCGCTCGTCGGCCTCGCCGTAGGCCGCCCAGTCGCCCTCCTGCATCGCGGTGTCGCGCGCCTTCAGGGCGTCCTGCATCTCGGTCAGCGTCTCCCGCAGCGTTCCGGTCGCGCCGCCACCGGAGCCCGCATCGCCCGAATCGCCCGTCTCGGCATCCCCGGTCTCGGGATCCTCCGTTGTCGGCGTCGTACCGGTATCGCCGGCATCCGCACCCGAGTTGCCGCCGAAGAGCGCGTCCAGGGCTTCGTCGAGCGTGTCCTCGAACGCGATCTGATCGCCGAATGCGACGAGCACCTTCTGCAGAATGGGGAAGCTCGTGCCGGACTTCGCCTGCACGTAGACCGGCTGCACGTAGAGCAGACCGCCGCCGACCGGCAGCGTCAGCAGGTTGCCGCTGATCACCTGGCTCTCGCCCTGACGGAGGATGTTGAGCAGGTTCGAGACGTTGGAGTCCGTCGTGAAGCTGTTCTGCACCTGGCCGGGCCCGGGAATCGGGTCGCCCTTCGGCAGGGTCAGCAGTTTGAGCTTGCCGTAGTCCTCGGAGATGGTGCCGTCCTCGGATCCGGCGTTCGAGTTCGCCGCGAGGTACCCGGTCAAGATGTCTCGCGATCCCTCCCCGGACTGGTCCGGGATGTACGTCGAGTAGATCGAGTAGTTCGGGTCGGCGTCGGCTCCGGCCGCGAGGGTGAGGTAGTACGGCGGCTGGGCGAGCTTCGCCGCTCCCGCGGTCGCCGTCGACACCGGGTCGTCCGGCGTGCGCCACTTGTCCTCGGCGGAGTAGAAGGCGTCGGCGTCGGTGACGTGGTACTCGCCGAGCATCGCGCGCTGCACCTTGAAGAGGTCGCTGGGGTAGCGCACGTGACTCAGCAGGTCGCCGCTCATCTCCGAGACATCCTTCAGGGTGTCCGGGAAGATCTTGCTCCACGACTTGAGCAGCGGATCCTCGGTGTCCCAGGCGTACAGCGAGACCGTGCCGTCGTACGCATCGACGGTCGCCTTCACCGAGTTGCGGATGTAGTTGATCGGCTTGCCCAGCGGATCGCGCTCGGACGCATCGGCGTCGACCGTGAGGGCGTTCATGTCCGAGGCCTCGGAGTACGGGTAGTCGTCGGAGGTCGTGTATCCGTCGACGATCCACACGACGCGCCCGTCAACGACCGACGCGTAGGGCGCCTTGTCGATCGTGAGGTAAGGGGCGACCTTCTGCACGCGATCGACGGGGTTGCGATCGTAGAGGATCTGCGATCCGTCGACGACGGCGCCCGAGAGGAGCACCTCCATGTCCTGGAACTTCAGCGCGTAGATGAGCTTCGTGAAGATGTTGTCGAGCACGGGGCCGCCGTCGCCCGAGAAGGTCGTCATGTTCTGACGCCCGCCGTCCTCGCCGGCCTCCTCGCCCTCGACCGCCTGCTCGGTCGTCTCCTCGTCGCCTGCGGGCGCCTCGGCGTCCGGTTCGGCGGGCTGCGCATCCTCCGCGTTCTCTGCGGAGGCCTCCGCGGTGCTCTCGGCGTCGGCGGGGAAGTCGAGCTCGATCGCCTTCGAGCGATCGCCGCCGACGATGGAGTACTCGGGCGAGTCCATGCCGAAGTAGATCCTGGGCTCGAACGTGCCGAGCTTGCCGCTCGTCGGGATGCCGTTCTCCAGGAAGACGGGCTCGCCGCCGGGCGAGCGCTGGTTGCCGAAGGCGGCGACGAGGCCGTAGCCGTGCGTGTACACGAGCGTGCGGTTGTACCAGCCGGTCTGCTCCTCGATGTTGATGTCGCGCACCGCTGAGACGGTGTCCTCGACCTGGCCGTCGATCTCGTAGCGGTCGACGTTCAGCGAGCCCGGGAACTGGTAGTACTGGCGGATCTGCTCGAGCTGCGCGAACGTCGGCGAGACGATCTCGGGGTCGATGATGCGGATGTTCGCGGTGGTCGTCGCATCGTTGCGCAGCGCACCGGGCTCCGCGTCGGTGACGGCGTCGTACCGCTCCTTCTCCACGTCCTCGATGCCGTACGCCGCTCGCGTCGCGGCGATGTTGCGCTCGATGTACTCGGACTCCAGGCTCTTCTCGTCGGGGCCGACCTGGAACTGCTGGATGGCCCACGGGTACCCGACGCCGAGCACGAGGCTCGACGCGATGAGGAGGGCCGTGCCGATCACGGGCAGCCGCCACTTCCCCGTGAACGCGGTCACGATGAAGAGCACGGCGACGATGACCGCGATGCCGGCGAGGATCTGCTTGCCCGGGATCACCGCATTGACATCGGAGAACATGGCACCGGTGCGAATGCCGGCGGTGCCCGTCAGGGTGCGGTACTGATCGAGCCACAGGCTCGCCGCCTGGAGCACGAGGTACAGCGTGGCGAGCACGGCCGCCTGGATGCGGGTCGCCTTCGAGACGCGCACGTCGCGGCCGGAGAAGGCGATACCGCCGTAGAGGTAGCTGGTCGCGACGCCGGCGATGAGCGCCAGGAGCGTCGCCGCCGAGGCGAAGGCCACGATGCCCTGGAGCATGGGCAGGTCGAAGAGGAAGAAGGAGATGTCGAGGCCGAACTGCGCGTCGGTCTCCCCGGTGCGCTCGCCGTTGATCCACAGCAGCACACTCTGCCACTGCGCAGCGGTGCTGAAACCGCCGAAGAGGCCGACCACCGCGGGAAGACCCCACTTCACCAGACGGCGGAGCGGTTCGAAGAGCTCCTGGTAGCGATCGAGCTGGGCGGTCAACCGCGCGTACACCGGCCGCTTGCGGTACGCGATGTCGATCGCGAAGAACACCGGAACGGCGATGCCCACGAAGCCGATGAGGAACATCGCACCGGCGGCGAGCCACTGGGTGGTGAGCACCGGCAGGTAGCCGGTCTGGCGGTACCACAGCACCTCGGTCAGCACCGCAGCGACCGCGAGGAAGCCGAGGATCAGGATCACCACCAGCACGATGGTGATCGCAAGCGGCGAGAGCCGGCGCTGACGGGTGGCCTGAGCCGGGGCATTCGGGTCGGTCACGTCTTCGTTCACTTTCCTGTCCAGAGGGCACCCGAGGGTGCTGGGCGGGGTGGGTCACTTCACCCTACCGGGCCGCGCTGGTAAAACCCGGGGGCCGTATCCGGCTACTCCGATGCGGTGCGGGCGGCGACCTCCGCGCCGCAGCGCTCGAGGCCCGCCGGCGTCCCCCCTGCGGCTGCCGTCTCGACCGCGTCGATCGCCTCCGCGAGGGTCGCGACGGGCGCAACCCGCATCTCGCCGGGCACCCGCTCGGGAACGTCGGCGCAGTTGCCGATGGGCATGAGGAAGAGGTCGCTCTCCGCGCGCGACGCGGCCCACATCTTCTGCTCGAGGCCGCCGATCGGCCCGACCTCGCCGCCGTCGCTCATCGTGCCCGTTCCGCTGACCGTCATCCCGCCGAGCAGCTCCCCCGGGGTGAGCCGGTCGTACATGGCGAGGGAGAAGACCAGGCCCGCGCTCGGGCCGCCGATGTCCTCGAGCGAGATGTCGACCTCGCTGGGAAGCTCGAAGTCGGTGGCGACGGTCGCTCCGATGAGCGGCTCCTCGCCTCCCTCCGGGATCGACGGGGAGAGCTCGACGTCGAGACGCTCGCCATCGCGTTCGATCCCGAGGCGCAGGCGACCGCCGTCCCCGGCCGCCACGGTGCGCTCCCGGAGCATGGCGAAACTCTCGATCTCGTCGCCGTCGAGCTCGATCAGCCGATCCCCCGCCTGCAGCACCCCGTCGGCGGCGCTGCCCTGCGCGACCTCGGCGACGGTGAGCACCACTCCGACGTCGGCCCCGGTGGCGCGGAAGGCCGCGGCGGCAGCGGTCGTCTGGGAACCGGCCATGAGCGCGGTGTTCTGCGCCTCCCGGTCATCGGAGGTCTCTCCCTCGCGGAAGAAGTCGGTGAGCGGGGCGATCCGCTGCGAGGGGTCGAGGAGCCCCGGCACGAGCGAGAGCCAGCTGCGCCGATCGTCGGGGCTGCCGAGCACCTGCACCGTGAGCAGGTTCAGCGTGCCACTCGTGGGGTACGTCTCGGCATCGGGAAAGGACACGACGGGTTCGACGGCGTCGTCGACCGTGACATCGCCGAGCGTGTCGACCACGGGCCCGGGCCGCTCCAGGACGTAGGGCGACGGGATCGCGCCCGCGAGCAGCACGGGCACCGCGACGGCCCCCGCGATCCACAGCCGACGGCTCCTGCGATCCGGCGTCGCACGCGGCTCCCCGAGCGACCCCCTCTCGCCGATGTGCTCGCTCAAATCTCTCCTCGTGCGCTCGCGCCTGTTCGCAGTCGGCGCAATGGGAATCGCCGGGCGCCGGTCAATCTAGCAGGCGCATCTGAGCAGCGTGCCGTAGCGTGGTTCGGGAGGCGATCACGAAGGAGCGGCAATGAGCGCGAACGACCACGACGGCCCCGAGCGCCCCGATTCCGGCGGCGATTTCGAAGAGCTGCAGCGCATCCTGCGCGACATGCTGTCGGGCAACGGGGCGATGCCGGCGAACGGGTTCGATCCCGAGCAGTTCGCGAAGGCGGCCGGCATCAACATCGATCCCCAGGCGCTGCAGGCCCTGTTTGGCACGCTGCAGGGCGCGATGCAGAATCCGTCGGCGGAGATCGACTGGTCGGTCGCGCGGAAGACGGCCATCGAGGTCGCGAGCGGCGAGGCGGGATCCGGCGATTCGGCTGCGGCCCTCAGGGCGTTCCCGGTCGCCGCGCTGTGGCTCGACGAGGCGACCGAGCTCGGTCCGACGCCCGACGCGCCCAAGACGCTGTCGCGCATCGAGTGGGTGCAGCAGTCGATCGACACCTGGGTGGGCCTCGCCGAGCCCGTCGCGGAGTCGATCACGCGCGCCCTGATGCACGCGCTCGAGAGCCAGATGCCCGAGGAGCTGGGTTCCGCGCTGCAGGGGGCGACGCCGATGCTGCGCAGCGTCGGAGGGGCGCTCTTCGCGGTGCAGCTGGGAACGATCGTGGGGCGGTTGTCGGGCGAGGTCGTGTCGGCCGGCGACATCGGGATCCCGCTGCTCTCGGGCCCCGGTCGTGAGGGCGGCGCGTTGCTGCCCGCAGGCGTGGCGGCCTTCGCCGAGGGGCTGGATCAGGACGCCGAGACCGTCACCCTGTATCTCGCCATCAGGGAGCTGGCGCACGCCCGGCTCTTCCGGCACTCGAAATGGCTCAGGTTGCATCTGCTCACCGCGATCGGCGATTACGCCCGCGGCATCAGCATCGATACGGGCCGCATCGAGGAGTTGGCCCGGGACATCGATCCGCAGCACCCGGAGCAGATCCAGGAGGCCATCTCGAACGGCGCGCTGATCCCGCCGAAGACGGAGGCGCAGGAGGCCGCCCATGCACGTCTCGAGACCATGCTCGCCCTGATCGAGGGATGGGTCGACGTGGTGACGGCGGACGCCGCGAAGCGCATCCCGGGCGCCGATGCCGTCGCCGAGATGGTGCGCCGCCGTCGCGCGACCGGCGGCCCCGCGGAGCACGCATTCGCCGCGCTCGCCGGCCTCGAATTGCGGCCGCGTCGCCTGCGGGAGGCCGCTGCGGTGTGGCGGCTCGTCGGCGAGCGCGGTAATACCGCGACGCGCGACGGTCTCTGGGCGCATCCCGATCTGCTCCCCTCCGCTGAGGAGCTGGACCACCCCGCACGACTGCTCGAGCGCCTCGGCCTGGCCGGGGCGTCGCCCGATGCCGAGGCCGACGAGTTCGACGCGGCGCTCGCGCAGCTGCTCGACGGCGAGCTGCCGCCGCACGATGCGGATCGAGGCGGCGAGGGGCGCGGCGACGCCGACCCGGGCGACGCGGATCGCGGCGACGAGCGCGGCTGAGCGCGCCCCCGTCCCGCCGCGCATCTCCGCTCACAGCCGGCGTCGGTGTCAGTTCGCGGCCGAAGTGACGCGCCCCTTGTGAATAACGAGCGGCCGCCGCGCAACGCGCGCACACTGCTGCTATGACACGAGCACCGTCGAACCCTCCGCCCGCAGCAGCGCGCCGCTCAGCCGAGCCCGATCCCGCAGCCGAGCCTGCACCCGACCCCGCACTGACGCGTCTGGACCCCGCCCTCCCGATCTGCTGGGAGGATCCCGACACCCTCAGAGTCGGGTTCGAGCGTCCGATCGCCCGGCTGTCAGCCCCCTCCGCGGGCATGCAGCGCTTCGTCGGCGCGCTCCGCCGCGGAATCGACGCGAACCGTCTGCCCGAGGAGGCGCGCCGGGTCGGCGCGACGACCGCAGAAGCGCGCGATGCGATCGCGCAGCTTCGGCCCGCGCTCCGCGCCGGCGGCCCCGCGCCCCGCGCGAGCGCCCTCGGCGCAGTCGCGACCGTCATCTGCGGCAGCGGACGGGCGACCCCAGCGCTCGCCCAGGCGCTCGCCGCGACCGGGCTCTGCCGCCTCCCGAACCGGGACGCCTTCGAGGATCCCGGCGATCCCGAACTGGTGGTGTACGTCGAGCGCTACTGGGAGCCCCTGGAGCGCGCCCAGAGATGGCTCATGGCGGGCGTGCCGCACCTGCTCGTCCGATTCACGGACGGGGCCGTGCACGTCGGACCGATCGTGCCCCGGGACGGCGGCCCGTGCCACACCTGCGTCTCCCTCGCGCGCGTCGACCGGGACGCCGCGACCGCCGCTCTCGCCGCGCAACTCGCCGGTGCCCCGGTGGCGAGCGAGACGCCCGAGCTCGCGGTGCTCGCGGCGGCCCACGCGGCCGGGCTCATCCGCGCCTGGCTCGCGGGAGACGCGGCCGCGCACCGCACCCGGATCGAGCTCGATGCGCCGAGCACGCCCGGGTGGTCTCCGCCGCGAGTCGCCCGCGTCTCGCGCGTCGATACGCACCCGGAGTGCGCCTGCGGCAGCGTCGACGCGGAGGCCGGATGATCAGCGCCCTGCGGCGATCATCCCCGCCTCGGCGACGAACCGCGACGGCTCCCGCGGGGAGCGCCCGCCGCCCGAGACGCCCGAGAGCCGCAGCGTGTCCTTCGCACGCGTGAACGCCACGTAGCAGAGGCGGCGCTCCTCGTCGATCGCCGCCTCGTCGACGGCGTGCATGATCGGCAGCAGGCCCTCGCTCAGTCCGACGACGTGCACCATCGACCATTCGAGGCCCTTCGCCGCATGGATCGCGCTCAGCGTCACGGCTTCGAGGGTGGGCTCGTGCTGCATCCGCTGCCGCGCCAGGAGCTCCTCGCTGAACTCCCGAATGCCGGTTCCTGGCGGCATCTCGTCGACGAGACCGAGGAGCGCTCCGAGCGCCTCCCACTTCTCACGCTGCGCGGCTCCCTCGGGAGCTTTCGCCGACCAGCCCCCGGCGCGCAGCACATCGCTCACGATCTGGAACAGCGGGCGCGTGTCGGCCACCTTCGCCTCGCCGCGGATGAGCATGACCGCCTGTCGCACGTCGGCGCGATCGAAGAACCGCTGTGCGCCGTGCACCCGGGTGCTCAGTCCGCGCTGCCGGAGCGCCTCCTCGAAGCGCGCGGACTGGGCGTTCGTGCGGTAGAGGATCGCGATCTCCGACGCGCGCGTCCCCGCCCGCACCGCGGCCGCGACCGAATCGGCGACGGCCGCCGCCTCGTCGTGGTCGGAGGCGAACCACTCGAACGTCGGAGCCGCCGCCGCGGTCGCGTCCTCCCGCGCCGCCCGCAGCGTCAGCGCTCCGGGGCGATCCCGCATGAGGCGGTTCGAGACGCGCACCACCGGCTCGGTCGACCGGTAGTTGCGCTCGAGCCGAATCTCTCGCGCGCGGGGATACTCGGCCCCGAAGCGGAGCAGGTACGCGCTCGACGCCCCCGCGAACGAGTAGATGGTCTGGCTCGCATCCCCCACCACGCAGAGGTCGTCGCGATCCCCCAGCCACATCCGCAGCAGCGAGTGCTGCAGCGGCGAGACGTCCTGATACTCGTCGACGGTGAAGAAGCGGTAGCGCTCCCGCACCTGCAGGGCGGCACGGGGCTCGGCCTCGAGCATGCCGGTCATCAGCACGAGCACGTCCTCGAAGTCGATCTGACGCCGTTCCTCGAGCAGCGCGGTGTAGGCGCGGTGCAGGTCCACGAGTCGCTCCGGAGTGAGCCCCTGCGGCACGGGCCGGGTGCCGATCTGGTCGGCGTAGGCGTCGATGCTGAGCATGCGCGTCTTGCGCCACTCGATCTCCGCCGCGGCGTCGCGCAGCGCCTCGCCCCCGAGCCGGAACCCGAGCGATTCGACGGCCTGCGACAGCGCCGCTACTTTGCCGGGGAGCATCTTGGGCGCCGGTCCGCCGACGAGCTCCGGCCAGAAGTGGTTCAGCTGGGCGAGGGCCGCGCCGTGGAAGGTCTGCGCCCGCACCCCTTCGGCTCCGAGCCCGCGCAGGCGCCCCTGCAGCTCCCCCGCCGCCTTGCGTGTGAAGGTCACGGCGAGTACGCGCGCCGGGTCGTACACGCCCGTGCGCACGCCGTAGGCGATGCGGTGCGTGATGGCCCGCGTCTTGCCCGTACCGGCACCCGCGAGCACCGCGACCGGCCCGCGCAGGCTCTCCGCGATCTCCCGCTGCTCGGGGTCGAGCGCGGCGAGGATCGCCTCCGCCTCCTCGCTCACCGGGCCGCCCGCACGCCGGACGACGAGGCGTCGCCCTCCGCGACCCAGCGGTCGATCATCCATCGCGCGATCGACAGCGGCATGGGGAGCGTGAGGCTCTCGTGGGGCTCGCGGAGCTCCTCGCGGGTGAACCAGCGCAGCTCGGAGATCTCGGTCGGATCGGCGACGAGCGCATCGGGGTCGGCACCCGTCGCCAGTCGGGCTCGGAAGCCGAGCATCAACGACCTCGGGAACGGCCAGGGCTGGGACGTGACGTAGGCGATCTCCTCCAGCCGCACGCCGGATTCCTCGAACACCTCCCGCTCGACGGCCTGCTCGAGCGATTCGCCCGCCTCGACGAATCCGGCGAGCAGCGAGAAGCGGCCCGATTCCCAGAGCGCGTTCGAGCCGAGCAGCACGCGGTCGTCGTGCTCGATGAGCACGATCACGGCGGGGTCGGTGCGCGGGAAGTGCTCCCCCCCGTGCGCGTCGACGCGCGCCCACCCGCCCTGGATCGGCTCCGTGGGCCCGCCGTCGCGCGGCGAGAAGCCCGCGGCCTCCTGCCATCGCAGCAGCGCCGAGGCCACCCCGACCGCTTCGCGCTCCGCCTCGGAGAGGCCCGCGCCGACCTGGAAGGGATGCGTCCACCGCTCGCCGGCCGCAGAGGCTCGCTCCGGCTCCCCCTCGCCCTCGGCTCCGTCCGCGGCGAGCGGGCCGTCAGCCGTCGCGGGCTCGCTTCGTGCGAACGCCGGGGCTCCGTCGATGCGCCCGAGATACACGTCGGTCGCCTCCGGGTCGCCGGAGGCCGGGCGCCATGCGAGTCGCACGTCGTCGCTGTTCGCGACGACCGGGATCTCGACGCCGCGCAGCCGGAGCAGCCGCGCCGACGGGTCGCGCCACGCATCGCGGAGGCGCTCCTCGCTCATGCGGGTCGACGCGTCGCGATCGAGCGCTCCGCTCGCGAGCGGCGGCCTGGTCGGGTTCGAGGTCATGCATTCCCCTGTTCAATGGCGACCGAAGCGCACGCCCGGACGCGGCGCTGCTTGGAGTTGCCGGCGGGCTGCACCGCGGTGCGCGTGGCGAATCGACCGAGTCGACGCGCATGCATACCCTGAGTACATGGCCAGCATTCCTTTCACCTTAGCCGCGCTCTCGACCTCCGCGGTGCCCGGGCTGGTCGTGTTCGGCGTCCGCGAACACGAGAGCGACGACGCGTTCGTCTCCGCGGTGATCGCCGCGGAGGGAGACGATCTGCTCGTCCGCGTTCCGCGCACCCAGCAGGCCGAGGTGCAGCAGTCGGCGGAGCTGCTCGGACTCGCCGCACTCACCGAGGGGCCGAGGAGCCGGCTCCCCTTCGCAGCGCCGACTGCGCTCGGCATGACCCGCGCGGGAGACACCCGGGCCGTGGTCACGACGTTCCTCGACGGAGCCCGGTTCGAGGCCTCCGATCTGACCGACGATGCGATCCTGCTCCAGCCGCTCGCGGAGGCGATCGCGGCCATCCACGATCTTCCGCTCACCGTCGCGCAGCACGGAGGGCTCCCGGTGCGATCCGCGCAGGATCTGCGGGTGCTGGCGACCCGCCTCGTCGATCGCGCCGATGCGACGCGACTCCTCCCCGAGACCGTTCGTCGCCGGTGGACGCACGTGCTCGAGACGGCGGACCTCTGGGACTTCTCCCCCACCATGGTGCACGGTTCGCTCGACGCCGAGCAGATCCGCCTCGAGGAGGGTGCGATCACCGCCGTCCTGGGCTGGTCCGAGTTCGGCATCGGCGATCCGGCCGCTGATCTCGCGTGGCTCCTCGCCGCCGGCACGGAGGTGCTCGACGGCGTGATCGCGCGGTACGCCCGGGCGCGCAACAGCGAATCGCTCTCGCACCTGCGCGCGCGGGCGGCGCTGTACCACGAGCTCGAGGTCGCTCGGTGGCTGCTGCACGGCACCGAGACGCACGACCAGTCCGTCATCGATGATGCGGTCGCGATGCTCGATCGCATGGTGGGCACCGGCGGCGCGCTCGGCGCGGCGTTCACCGAGGCGGTGGCGGCCGCGCCGCTGAGCTCGGACGAGGTCGTGGCACTGCTCGAGCAGACGCCCCGGATCGACGATGCGCAGTCCGACACCGCCGCGTTCGAGGCCCTCGACGAGGATCGCATGTTCGGGGTCGACACCGACTTCATCGAGCCCCTTCCGGAGAGCGCCGACAGGCCGGTCGGCGACGACAGTGCGGACGACTCGAGCGGGCGCGAGTCGGAAGCACGCGGAGATGCCGAGGCGACCGACATCATCGACCCGTTGACCGATGACGCCGGAGCAGCCCCCGACCTCGCTCGCGATCGCGGGGGCCGACCCGACCGCGAGGAGCAGCTCACCGAGCCGATCTCGGAGGAGGACCTGCCTCCGCACCCGTCGCGGTGAGTCTCGCTGCGGCGGATCGCCACACCTCCTCGAGTTCGTCGAGGCTGCGCGGCTCGCGCCCCGCGAGCTCCACTCCCTCGGCGACGTAGAACAGCGAGACGTCGATGCGGTCGGCCGGCACGCCCGCCCACTGAGCGTAGGCGTGCCGGTAGAGGTCGAGCTGGAAGAAGCGCGACTCGCGTTCTGCGTCGGTGCGCGGGGCGCGGCCGGACTTCCAGTCGACGATCTCGAATCTGCCGTCGCCGCCGCGGTACACGGCATCGAGTTTGCAGACGAGGGTGCGCCCGGCGAACGGCAGCGTCACCTCTTGCTCCACCGCGATCGGCTGCCGATCGGCCCATCGCGAGCGCTCGAAGCGATCGATGAGCGGCGCGAGCCCGGCGGCGTCCGACGCGGCGCCGTCGTCCGGTGTCGCATCGACCGAATCCGGGGAGCCCGCCCACTGGGGATCGTCGAGTCCGGCGAGCGGCAGCTCCGTGCCGCGGGCCGTCGTCGCCCGTCGCTCCACCCACTCGTGGAACCGGTTCCCCACGCGGGTGCGGCGGTACGGGCGCTGCGGCACCGGCCGCAGGCGTGCGCGCTCGGCGGCGACCGGATCCTCGACGAACTCGTGGAACGTCGATGCGGTCAGCCGGTCGGGCAGGTCGCCGGGTGCGCCGACGGCCGCACCCGTCTCTCCCGAGCGGGCGCTGCGCTCGGCGAGCAGCAGGCGCACGGCCTCGTCGAGCGGCGCGGCCTCGCTCGCGTCGGCCCCGTCGAGCGGCGCGGCCTCGTCGCGAGCTTCGGCCTCATCGCTCGCCTCGATCGCCCGTCGCACGATCTCGGCTGCCCGGAGCACGGCCGCGGAGCGCGCGCCGAGCGGATCGAGGGGCCAGGTGAGCGTGAGCTCGTCGCGCTCCGACGGGTCGGCGTCGTGGGCACTCGTCTCGGGCAGCCCGGAGATGACGCCCGCCTCCTGCAGTTCGGTCAGGAAGACGGACGGCACGCGCGCCCGGGTCTGGCCGCCCCAGAACGACCCGGTCAGCAGCAGTCGTCCGGCTGACCGCGTGACGGCGACGTAGGCGAGCCGTCGCTCCTCCTCCTGGTGCCTCGCCTGCAGCGCTGCGCGGTACTCGACGATGCGGTCCCGGAGCTCCTGCTGGGTCTCGGCGATGCGCCAGTTCAGCGCGGGTCGCGATGCCGCGTCGCCGCGGAGCTCGTCGGGCAGCTGCCCCGTGCGCAGCCAGCCGGCGCCGGCGCGCGCCTGGCCGGGGAACTCGCCGGCTACGAGTCTCGGCACGACGACCAGATCCCACTCGAGCCCTTTCGATCCGTGCGCGGTGATCAGCTGCACCGTGCCGGGGGCGGGTTCGGCGACATGCTCGGCTGCTTCGTCGGCCTCCATGGCGCGCTCGATCCACTCGAGCAGCGACGGCAGCGTGCCCTCGACGTCCACCGAGAGGTACGACTCCACCAGGTCGGTGAAGGCGTCGAGGTTCGCGTGCGCGGCCGAGCTCCCCGCGAGCTCCCGCGCCTCGTTCGCGTCGAGCTCGATGTCGATGCGCAGGGCCTGCACCGTCGCGCCGATGAGCTCGGGGATGCTCCCGCCCACTCCCTGTCTCAGACCGGCGAGCATGCGTCCGGCTTCGCGGAGCCGGTGCCGGCCCGTCTCCGAGATCGCGGCGAGCGCCCGGTGCTCGAGATCGCGCATGCCCGCGATCTGGTCGAGCACGTCGATCAGCGTGACCCGTCGGTCGGGGTCGGGCAGTACGCGGTCGGGCGCCCGATCCTCCTCCGAGAGCGGGCGCTGCGCGATATCGCGCTCGCCGAACCAGCGAGCGGCCTCGCGCAGCCCTGCGATGTCTGCGACGCCGATGCGGAAGCGCGGGCCGGCGAGCAGACGGATGAGATCGCCGCCGGCGTCGGCGTACCAGAGGCACCGGAGCGCGCTCACGACGTCGGTCACCTCGGGGGTGGTGAGGAGGCCGCCGAGTCCTACGATGCGGGCGGGCACTCCGGCGTCGGCGAGGGCCGCCGCGAACGCGGCCATCTGGGCACGAGTGCGGAAGATCACGGCGGCGGTCGGCAGCTCGCCGCGCTCGACGCGGAACCGCTCCCGCGCCTCGCGCATCCACGCCGCCACGGCGACGCGCTCTTCGTGCACGGTCTCGGGGTAGCGCCACTCCACGGTTCCGGCGGGCGCCCCGGGGCGGGGCGACAGCTGCGGCACATCGATGGCGGCGTCGGCGGCGAGCGGGGCCGCGATGACGTTCGCTGCGGCGAGCACGCCGCTCGGGTTGCGCCAGCTCGTCGACAGCGTCAGCGTCGCGGGCGGGGTGGCGGGAACGCTCGAGGCGCGCCCCGCCCCGGCACCGGCGTTCGAGTTCCCGCCCGGGTCGCCCCGGCGCCCGGCGAAGTCCGCGTGGAATGACTGCAGTCCCTCGGCCGATGCGCCGCGCCAGCCGTAGATCGACTGGTGCGGATCCCCCACCGCCATCACGGAGCTTCCGGCGAAGATGCGCGAGAGGAACCGCGTCTGCCCCACGGAGGTGTCCTGCACCTCGTCGAGCAGCACCACGCGATGTCTGCGACGGAGCGCGTTGCGGGCGTTCGGCGACGCTTCGAGCGCCGCCGTCGCGAGCGCGAGCTGGTCGGGGAACTCGATGACGCCTCGACGCTGCTTCTCCTGCGCGTAGGCCCGGGCGAGGCGGGTGATCAGCGGCGTCTCGGCGAGACTCGCCACGGCGTCGCGCACGGGCGCGTACTGCTTGCCGCTCGGGGTCCCTCCGAGTTCCTTCTCGTTGTAGGGCAGGTGCTGCACACGCGAGAACTCCGACACGATGCGGTCGACTCGATCGAGCGAGGTCAGGTGGTCGGAGACCGCGTGGTCGAGCCCGAGCATGTGCCGGATCAGCTCGGGAACGCGCAGTGCGCTGTCGACGAGGCCGGGGTCATCGCTCGCGAGGAGCACCTCGCGAGCGATGCGCCACGCGGTCGCGGTGTCGATGACCGCGGCCCCGGGGGCGACGCCGGCGGCGATGCCGAACTCCTGGAGCACGCCGGCGGCGAATGCGTTGTACGTGCTCACATCGGGGACGTCGAGGCCGTCGGAGAGCATCTCGCGCAGCTCCTCCGAGCGCAGCAGCTCGGCCTCGTCGAGCGCTCCGCGCTCGGCGGCGTCGCCGAGCCGGTCGGCGAAATCGGAGAGGCGGCCCGAGATCCGCTCGCGCAGCTCACCGGCGGCCTTCCGGGTGAAGGTGAGCCCGAGCACCTCGTCGGGCGCCGCGAAACCGTTGGCGACGAGCCAGACGACCCGGTTCGCCATGGTCTCGGTCTTGCCGCTCCCCGCGCCCGCGACGACGAGCGTCGTGCTTCCGAGGGGGTGCTCGATCACGGCGCGCTGCTCCGCGGTGGGCGTCAGCGGCGCGGCGGGCGGTACGGCGAGGATCTCCGCGATGCGCGCCGCCGAGAAGATCGGTCGGCGGGGTCGCGGCTCGGTCTGCGCGCCGCTCATGCGACGCTCACCGGAGGGATCACGTGCAGCCGGCAGTCTCCGGGCTGGTGCGGATCGGAGCAGTGGTGCTCGATGCGGGCGGTGAAGGTCCCGTCCGCCATCACCGCCGCTGCCTTCGTCACGCGCGCGAGGAACGCCTCGCGCGCCTCGTCGGAGAGCGGCTGCTGCACGCGCTCGACGAACCCCGCGCCCTTCACCGCGTCGGGGTGCACGTACAGCAGGCGTGCACCGCCGCTGATCCGCCCCGGCTCGCCGCGTTCGTCAGCGGGCTCCGGGTCGCCCTGAGATTCGGGCTGCGGGTGGACCCGCGGGCCGCCCGGTTCCGGTGACGCGACGTCGAACGCTCCGAGCATGACCCCGATCTGGTAGGCCTGCAGCTGCGCGTGCTCCTCGGCCGCCGCCTTGCTCGGCGGTGTGCGCCCCGTCTTGAGGTCGAGCACGGTCACCTCCTGTTCCCCGGCTCGGTTCGTGCGCTGCTCGAGTCGATCGGCGACGCCGCGCAGCTCGGCTCGGTCGACGGTCGCGCGGAACACCGCCTCGCGGCCGAGCAGCGTGCGATCGGAGCCGTCGAATTCTCGCAGGTAGTCGGCGAGCCCCGCGGCCATCGCTCGGGCGAGCCTGCGGGTCCGCTCGGCCTCCCAGTCGGCGGCGAACGGCAGCTTGCCCCATTCCTCCTGCACGATCGACAGGAGGTGCTCGGGATCGGGGTGCGTCGCCGTCTCGAATGCGTGGTGGAGCAGCGTGCCGAGGCTGGCCTGCACGCTCCCGGCGCCGCCGCCGAGGCTGGATACGACCCAGTCGAGGGGGCAGTTCTCCGCCCGCTCGAGCTGCGAGGGGCTCACGCTCACGCGCGCCTCGGGGTCGCCCGCGAGGTCGATGAGCGGAGCAGCGCTGCTCGGCGGCCGCACGCCGTACCAGTCGTCGGGGTGCGCTCCGGGCACGTGCGCTCGGGCCAGGGCGACGAGCGCCGCGACGGCGCCCCCATCGCCGGGGTCGCGCACCGCTCGCCGCCGCATGGCGGCGACCTGGCCGCGCAGCGTGAGCCTCGCACTCGGGAGCGAGGCGACGGCGTGATCGCGGCCGAGCCCGAAGAAGGCGCTGGGGTGCTGCTGCTCGTCGGCGACGGCGACGACCAGCAGCTCCTCACGGGCTCGGGAGCAGCTCTGCGCGAAGAGCCGCAGCTCGTCATGCAGCGTGTCGCGTCGGGAGGGCGCCTCCGCCGAGCCGCCGCGCAGCCACCGCTCGAGCGCCGTGGTGCCGACGAGCGAGCCGCGCGAGCGCAGGTTCGGCCAAGCGCCGTCTTGCACGCCGACGATCGCCACCACATCGAACTCGCGGCCGAGCGCGCCCTGCGGCGTCGTCACCGTGACCGTCGATCGCGCCGCGCGACGCGCCAGGGAGTCCTCGGGCACCGCGCTCTCGAGCAGGTCGGCAAGCAGCGCCTCGATCGTCTGCGCGCTGTCCTGCTCCTCATGACGCTGCAGGGCGAAGAACAGCCCCATCACGGCGTCGAGCGAGCGACTCGCCTCGTCGGCGCGCGCTCCTCGCCCCGAGAGCGCCTCCTCCTGCCAGTGCGCGGCGAGACGCGTGCCGTCCCAGAGCGCCCAGAGGGTCTCCCGCGGCGTGCCTCCCGCCGCACGCACGCGCTCCGCCGCCTGCAGCACCATTCCGATGCGGCGCAGCACCCGGCCGCCGGCGCTGTCGATCAGCGGGCTCGAGCCGGGGAGGGCCACCGCCTCGACCACGAGGTCGTCGATGCTCACCGGCTCGCGCTCCGCAGCCGCCGAGGCGCGCCGCTCCTGCAGCACGAGCGCGCCTCGGAGCCGGCGCACCGCCACGGGGTCGAGCCCGCCCACCGCCCCTCCGGCGATCTGCAGGATCTCCTGCGCCGAGAGCGGCGAGATGCCGAGAGCGTGCTGCAGCATGCGGATCAGCTCCCGCACGACGCGGTGCTCCCGCAGCACGATGCCGCCCGCCGCGACACCGGTGGGCACCTGGTGCACGGCGAGTGCGCGAGCGATGCGCACTGCCTCGCCGCGGCTGCGGCAGATCACCGCCATCCGATTCCACGCGACGGGCTCGTTACCGCCGAGGCCGAGGTTGCGGGCGCGGAAGCGGTGGGCGATGATGCCCAACTGCTCGGCCGACGAGGCCGCACGGGCGAACTGCACGGCGTCGCCGCGCGGCGCGACCGGAGCGCTCGCGGCGGACGCCTCCGCGGCTCGGTGGGCACCGGTGCCGGATGCCCCGATGCGTCGCGTGAGGTCGTGCACGAGGCCGCGCACCTCGACGCCGTGCCGGTGCACCACCTCGAGGGTGACGAGGGCCTCCTCGGCGGCTTCGACGCGCCGACCCACCGAGGTCGGCTGGCGGCGCGCCAACTCGCGCACCACGCCCGCGAGCACGCGGGTGCGCTCCCCCTGGAAGGCGCCCGTCGCGATGTCGGGATCGCCGAACACCCGGATGCGACTCCCCACGGCGGCGCAGGCCGCGAGGAGCGCCAGCGCCCCCTCGCCCAGCTCCTGAGCATCGTCGACGAGGATGAGCCGGGGCACCGAGAACCCGTCGCCCGGCACGGCGTCGGAGCGGACCCCGTGCGCCCGAACGGCGTCACCGGCGGCGCGCAGGATCGCGCTCGGGCTGAGCTCGCCCGGTCGCACGGCGGCGGAGCGCGCTGCAGCGGCGCCGACGATCGAGAGCGCCGCGATCCAGTGGGCGACGAGCGGGTCGGACGGACCCTCCGCCGCGGCACGTGCCGCCGACTCCGCGCGCGCCGCCGCGACCTCCCCCGCGAGGCCCTCCGGCGAACGGCCGAAGTCGTCGACGACGCGCCAGAGGTCGCGCAGCTCGGCGCGGAACGCGGCCGTCGCCAGCACCTCGGACGTGATGCCCGCGTCGCGGGCGAGCGCCGTCGCCCCCTCCTCGGCGATCACCTCGGCGAGCAGCTCGTCCTGCACGGTGCCCGTGAGGAGCCGCGGAGCGTCTTCGCCCTGCAGGGCCCGCTCGCGGGAGAGTATCGCGAAGCCGAGCGATGCCGCCGTGCGGACCGGCGTGCCGCCGATCGCCCGGCCGGTCGCCCGCTCGATCCGTGCGCGCAGGTCGGCTGCGGCCAAGCGATTCGGTGCGAGCGCGATCACGTCCCGCTCGCTCCAGCCCGGCAGGCCGATCGCGCGCCGGAACGTCTCGACGAGCACACGGGTCTTGCCGCTCCCCGGCGCCCCGAGCACGCGGCCGTGCACATCGACGTCGAGGGCGAGGGCCCGCTCTTGCGATCGGTCGAATGAGCTCATGTCGTCAGCCTACTGACGGCCGCCGACACCGCCGCTCGCGCGGCGCGGAGCGCACCGCTCCGTGCGCTGCTGGCGAACGAAGCCGCTCCTGCCGACGAGCGGGCGAGGAGCAGCCGTAGACTCGACACGACTCGACCCGTGGCCCAGTGCCACCGACTTCAGGAGGCCCCGTGGAAATCCGCATCGGCATCAAGCATTCGCCCCGCGAGCTCGCGTTCGACACCGATTCGAGCGCCGCAGAGGTGCGCGGCATCGTCGAAGACGCCATCTCGAACAGCGCCGCGCTCGTCACGCTCTCCGATGTGAAGGGCCACCAGTACCTCGTGCACACCGAGGCGATCCTGTACGTCGAGCTCGGCGGCGAAGGCGGCCGGAAGGTCGGCTTCATCAGCTGATCGGCGCTCCGCGATCCGGCCCCGCGCTCCGCACCGGAGCGCGGGGCCGCGTCGTCCGCTACGAGTCGAGCGTGTCGCGGATCGCGTCGAGCAGCGCGTCGGCGACTGCGCGCTTCGTGCCGGTCGCGACCGTCTCCGGCCGCCCGTCGCGTGCGAGCACGTGCAGGGTGTTCTCCCCGGACTCGAAGCCCTCCGACCAGCTCACGGCGTTCACGGCGAGCAGATCCGCTCCCTTGCGTGCGAGCTTGCGCAGTCCGCGCTCCCGCAGCTCCGCCTCGTTCTCGACCGTCTCCGCCGCGAACCCGACGATCACCTGCCCCGGACGGCGCTCCTCCACGAGACCGGCGAGGATGTCGGGATTCTCGACGAGCTCCAGCACGGGCGCGCGGCCGGCCCCGTCCTCCTTGCGGATCTTGCGCTCGGCGACCTCGGCGACGCGGTAGTCGGCGACGGCTGCCGCCATGATGACGACCTCTGCGCCCGCGGCGGCGGCCCGCGAGGCCCGCTCCAGTTCGGCGGTGGTGCTGACCGGAACCACGCGCACGGCGGCGCGATCCTGCACCTCCGCGAGCACCGCGGCATCCACATTCGCGGCGAAGAGCACCACCTTCGCGCCGCGGTCGGCTGCAGCCGCGGCGATGGCGACCCCCTGCCTTCCGCTCGATCGGTTGCCCAGGTAGCGCACCGGGTCGATGGGCTCGCGCGTGCCGCCCGCAGTCACCATGATCCGCAGCCCGGCGAGGTCGTGGTCGCGGCCCGATCCCTCCGCGTCCGGGCGCACCGAGTCGAGCGCATCCGCCGCGGCGGTCTCCAGCGGCACCTCGGCCAGCGGCACCTCGGCCAGCGGCATCTCGGCGACGGGTTCCTCGGCCCCGGGCGCAGCCGCGGCCCCGGCCCCGTCCGCGTCGGGCTCCTCCGCGCCCCGTGCGAGCAGGGCGCGGGCGCGCTCCGCGATCGCATCGGGCTCGCTCATGCGCCCCGGCCCGCTGTCGGCGCCAGTGAGACGTCCCGTCTCGGGACCGACGAAGTGCACGCCCCGAGAGCGCAGAATCGCGACGTTGTCCTGCGTCGCGGGGTGCTGCCACATCTCCGTGTGCATCGCCGGGGCGACGAGCACCGGAGCACGGGTCGCGAGCAGGGTCGTGCCGAGCAGGTCGTCGGCGAGGCCGGCGGTCATGCGGGCGAGCGTGTGCGCCGTGGCGGGCGCGACGATCACGAGATCGGCGCGCTGCCCGAGGCCGACGTGCCGCACCTCGGGCACGTCCTCGTGCACCGACGTGGTGACGGGATTGCGGCTGATCGCCTCCCAGGTCGGCCTGCCGACGAAGCGCAGCGCCTCCTCGGTCGGGACGACGTGCACGTCGTGGCCGTCCTCCACGAGGGTGCGGGCGAGCTGCACCGCTTTGTAGGCGGCGATGCCGCCGGTCACTCCGAGCACGATGTTCATGGGAACATCCTCCCATCACCCGCCGCCGGTCCGCACGCGGCAGCGCGCCCCCGTCCGTCGGCAGCGCGCACCCGTCCGCGGCAGCGCGCCCCCGTCCGCTCAGTCGCGCCGCTCGAGCAGCACCATCACCTCGAGGTGGCGCGTATGGGGGAACATGTCGAACACGCGGGCGCCGCGCACCCGCCACGACGGCATCGCGGCGAGGTCGGTCGCGAGGCTCTCGGGGTTGCAGCTGGAGTAGATGACCCGCCGGGCCGGGGCGCGTTCGATCCACGCCGACAGCTCGGCGCCGATGCCGCGCCGAGGCGGGTTGACGATGACGGTGTGCGGGGCGTCGGTCGCGGGGGCCGCGAGCGCGAACGCCGTGGCGTCGGCGGCGACGAACTCGGCCGCGATCCCCGCCTCGCTCGCGCTGCGCCGCGCGGATTCGACGGCCGCGGCGCTGATCTCGACCCCGAGCACGCGCGGCTGCTCCGCGCGAACCTCGGCCGCGCAGTGCAGCGCGAAGCCGCCGACGCCGCAGTACAGATCCCAGATCGAGTCGGGTCGCTCGGCCGCGACCCACTCCGCGGCCTGGGCGTAGAGCGCCCGGGCGACGGCGGTGTTGGTCTGGAAGAAGCTCTGGGGTCGCAGGTGCAACGATATGTCGCCGAGCCCCATCTCGAGCGAGGAGCCGAGCAGCAGCTCCTCGCGCTCGCCCTCGAGCACCGCCTTGTGCTCGGGCAGCAGGTTCACCGAGACGACGACCGCCCGGGGCACGCGCTCGAGCAGTGCCGGCAGCGCCTTCCGCAGTGCGTGGAGGCCCTGCTCCGACCGCGTTACGAAGCGCAGCATGAGGTCGCCCGCGGGCGCCAGTGTGACGTGCACGAACTTGAGCTCGCCCCGCCGACGCGGCACGTCGTACGGGGCCAGCGCCGTCGACTCGATGAAGGCCGCGAGCTGCGGGATCGCGTCGCGGATGCCCGGCTCCTGGATCACGCAGTCGCGCAGGTCGACGCCCGTGCCGCTGCGGTCGAGGATGCCGAGCGTGACGGCGCCCGCCCGACCGCCCACCACGAGCTTCGCCTTGTTCCGGAAGTCGGCGGTGCCGCCCTGCACGGTCGGCAGCCACAGCGCCTCGGGCACCTGCGGGAGCAGGTCGCGGCACCGCCGCTCCTTCTCGCCGAGCTGCGCGGGGTACGGCGTCTCGAGCAGGACGCACGACCGGCAGCGCCCCGCTTCGAAGTACGCGCAGTGCGGCAGAGTCGATGTCGGCATGGGCGGCCTCAGGCGGTCAGCCCCAGCCCGTCCATGCGGCGGATGTGGTCGGCGATCAGCTCGGTGAACACGGGCTCGACCTCGCTCGCGTCGAACGCGCGATGCTCGCTCAGCGACAGCACGGCGCGGGAGACCAGCAGAGTGTCGCCGACGAGGCGCCGCCCCCACACGGCGAGCCAGCTGGAGAGCATCTCGTCCGATTCCAGCGCGTCCTGCAGCAGCGTCTTCAGCTCGGGGCGGCCCGTGTCGTTGCGCAGGATCGCGACCGCTTCGCCTCGGTAGCCGTCCTTCAGCCCGCCGGCGAGACTCGCGAAGAAGTCGTCGAAGAGTCCGCCGACGAGGTACAGGGAGAGCACGTGCTGGTGCCAGTCGCCCGTGTCGATGCGCTCGACGTACGAGTCAATGACGGGCGAGAACGGCTCCATCACGACGTGCGGCTCGTGCCCGCGGGAGCGGATCTCCCCCGTCAGCTGCTGGTGCTTCGCCAGCGTCTGGCCGGCGACGCGGGCCAGCACATCCTTCGCCTCCAGCGACGGCGCCCCCGACACGGCGCGGGTCGCGGCCTCGTACAGCTCGAGCTGCAGGTAGGCGGTGAGCCCGAGGAACGGCATGATGCCGGGCGCGAACTCGGCGAGCTCGACCCGCTCCGCCTCGGCGGAGTCTCCCCGCGAGCGCATCTTGCGCGCGGGCGCGCTCTTCCGGCGCAGGCCCTTGATCCACTCGAACACCCTGACAGCTTACCGCCGGAGGGAGGCGGCCTTGGAATAGACTGGCGCCGAACGTCACACCCCGCCGGGGCCATCGGAGCACCGGCCGCTGCGCCTGTCGACCTGTGCGCGCAGCACCGCACTCACCGAAAAGGACGCACTATGACGACATTCCTCGAACTCGGCGTCGACCAGGACATGGTCGACTCGCTGCAGGATCGCGGCATCGCGGATGCCTTCCCGATCCAGGAGCAGACCATTCCGCTCGCCCTCTCGGGGCAGGACATCATCGGCCAGGCGAAGACCGGCACCGGCAAGACCTTCGGCTTCGGACTCCCGCTGCTGCAGCGCGTGGGAGCCGATCCGTCGCCCGGCGTGCAGGCGCTCGTGGTCGTGCCGACCCGCGAGCTCGCCGTGCAGGTCTACGAGGATCTCGAGCTGGCCGCGAAGAACCGCGCGGCCACCGTCGTGCCGATCTACGGCGGCAAGGCGTACGAGGGCCAGATCGAGCAGCTCAAGGCCGGGGCGCAGGTCGTCGTCGGCACGCCGGGGCGCCTCCTCGACCTCGCGAACCAGCGCCTTCTCGACCTCGGCAAGGTGCGCGAGATGGTGCTCGACGAAGCCGACAAGATGCTCGATCTCGGGTTCCTCGCCGACATCGAGAAGCTGTTCTCGCTGACGCCGCCCGCGCGCCACACGATGCTCTTCTCCGCCACGATGCCCGGCACGATCGTCACGCTGGCCCGCCGCTTCATGAGGAACCCGATCCACATCCGCGCCACCGATCCCGACGAGGGGGTCGCGCAGGCGAACATCGAGCACATCGTGTACCGCGCGCACTCGCTCGACAAGGACGAGGTGATCGGGCGCATCCTGCAGGCCGAGGGCCGCGGCAAGACCGTCATCTTCATGCGCACGAAGCGCGCGGCTGCGAAGCTGCAGGAGGAGCTCGTGGACCGCGGCTTCTCCGCGGTGTCGGTGCACGGCGACCTCAATCAGGAGCAGCGCGAACGGGCGATGGCGTCGTTCAAGGCGGGCAAGAAAGACATCCTGATCGCCACCGACGTCGCCGCACGCGGCATCGACGTCGACGACGTCACCCACGTCATCAACCACACCGTGCCCGACGACGAGAAGACGTACCTGCATCGCGCCGGGCGCACGGGCCGCGCGGGGCGCACCGGCATCGCGGTGACGTTCGTCGACTGGGACGACATGCACAAGTGGGCGCTCATCAACAAGGCGCTCGAGTTCGACATCGCCGAGCCGGTCGAGACCTACTCCTCCTCCCCGCACCTCTTCACCGATCTCAAGATCCCGGAGGGCACCAAGGGCCGACTCAAGGCGACCCCGGTGAAGGAGCGCGCACCGCGCGAGCGCTCGGACGCCCGCGGAGGGCGTTCGGGTGCGTCCGACCGCAGCAGCGGTTCGGGATCGAACGGCGCGAGCGCGAGCGGCGAGAGCGGGGACGGCAGCGGCGCAGGACGGCGCACGCGCACGCGCCGCCGCACCCGCAGCGCGAACCCGCTCGGCCAGGGCCGCCACGAGTCGCACGGCCACGAGCAGCACGGGCACGACGCCGCGGGCGGCGGCGAGCCGGGGGCTCCGCTGACCCCTGCCGACGCGCTCGCGGCCTCGGGCGAGACCGCTCCTCCGAAGCGCCGCCGCCGTCGCCGTCGCGGCGGCTCCGGCGGATCGGGCGCCGCGGACGCCGGAAGCACTGCCGCACCCGCGGCGGGCGCCGGCACCGGCGCGGTCGACCGCGGCGAGTCCCCGGCCGCCGCGTCCGCAGCGGCCGAGTAGGCCGCGGGGTCGCGCTTCCGGGCGGGGTCAGCGCGGCTGCGCGAGCCCCGCTCGGAGACGCTCCACCGTGGCCGGATCGGTCACCTGCTGGCCCAGCAGATTCGGCTTGCCCGCCCCGTGGTAGTCGCTCGAACCGGTGGCCATGAGACCGAGCCTCGATGCGGCGGCGATGATCGGCGGCAGCCAGTCCTCCCGGTGCTCGGGATGCCGCAGTTCGACCCCGAGCAGGCCGGCGCTCGCGAGCTCCGCCAGTTCGCCCGGCGTCACCGGTGTGCGCTGGCGGAAGGCGGCGGGGTGCGCGAGCACCGCCGCACCGCCAGCGGAGCGCACCATGCGGATCGCATCGACCGTCTCGATCGCCTCGGTTCCCAGGTAGTAGGGCGATCGCGGATGCAGCAGTTCGGCGAATACGGTGCTGCGATCCGGGAAGTACCCCGCGGCGACCAGCGCATCGGCGATGTGCGGCCGGCCCACCGTGCGCGCATCCTCATCCCCGAGCACGGCTTCCCAGGTGATCGCGTAATCGACCGCGACGAGGCGCACCATCTCCCGAGCGCGTGTGAGCCGCGAGCGGCGCACGGAGGCGAGCGCGTCGAAGAGCTCTCCCGCGAGCGGCGCGATCCCGTACCCGAGCAGATGGCGCGACTTGCCGCGATGCTTCGTCGTGATCTCGATGCCGGGCAGGAAGTCGACGCCCGCTTCCGCGGCGGCGGCGCGCGCCTCCTCCCACCCGTCGACGGTGTCGTGGTCGGTCAGCGCGAAACCCGCGAGACCCAGCGCGGCCGCCTCGCGCGCGATGTCGGCGGGACGGGTCGTTCCGTCGGAGAACACCGAATGGGTGTGCAGGTCGAAACCGGCCGCCGTCTCCGCGGAATCGCTCATTCTGCCATCTTAGGGCGCAGGCCCGGCCGACCCGGCACCGGTGCGGCCGGTGCGCACCGCGACGGCGCCCCACGGGGATGAGAGGATGGACCCATGACCGAGAGCAGCCAGTCCACTCACGAGGTGGAGATCGACAACAGCAATCGGAGCACGACTCCGCAGACCGACGCGTTCGTGGAGTACCTCTCGACGCACTGGGCCGATCGCCCCGAGGTGCTCCCCCAGCCGGCGCCGGTCGCAGCCTACGCGGAGGCGCGTCGGCGGGCGTTCTCGGCGCACTTCCCCGGCGAACGGGTCGTGGTCGCGGCCGGCGCCATGAAGCAGCGCTCCAATGACACCTTCTACCCCTATCGCGCGCACAGCGCCTTCGCGCACCTCACGGGCTGGGGCTCCGCGAGCGAGCCGGGCGCCGTGCTCGTGCTCGAGCCGCGCGACGGCGGGCACGACGCGACCGTCTACTTCCGCGAGCGGGCGGGTCGCGACAGCGACGAGTTCTTCGCGAACCCCGAGATCGGGGAGTTCTGGATCGGCCCCCGTCCGTCGCTCGAGCAGGTCTCGGCCGCGCTCGGCGTGGCCACCGCCCCGCTGGCCGCGTTCATCGAGGGCGGTGAGGACCGCACGCTCGACGACCCAGACGTGGCTCGCGTCGCATCGGAGCTGCGCCTCGTGAAGGATGCCTTCGAGCTCGCCGAGATGCAGGCCGCGGTCGACGCGACCGCGCAGGGGTTCGACGACGTGCTCGCCGCGCTCCCGCAGGCGAGTGCGCACCCGCGCGGGGAACGCGTCGTCGAGGGCGTGTTCAACCAGCGGGCGCGCCTGGAGGGCAACACGGTCGGCTACGAGACGATCGCCGCCTCCGGCCCGCACGCGTGCACGCTGCACTGGATCCAGAACGACGGCGCCGTGCGCGAGGGCGACCTGCTGCTGCTCGACGCCGGGGTCGAGCTCGACAGCCTGTACACCGCCGACATCACCCGCACCGTGCCGGTCTCGGGCACCTTCACCGAGGTGCAGCGCCGCGTCTACGACGCCGTGCTCGAAGCCGCGGACGCCGCTCGTGCGATCGTGCGGCCGGGCATCCGCTTCCGCGACGTGCACGCCGCCGCCATGGAGGTCATCGAGCGCCGCACCCGCGAGTGGGGTCTCCTCCCCGAGGACGACGGCACGGCCTACTACCGCAGGTACATGGTGCACGGCACCAGCCACCACCTCGGCATGGACGTGCACGACTGCGCGCAGGCGCGTCGTGACATGTACATGGACGGCATCGTGGAGCCGGGAATGGTGTTCACCATCGAGCCGGGACTGTACTTCCAGCCCGATGATCTCACGGTCCCGGCCGAGTACCGGGGCATCGGCGTGCGCATCGAGGACGACATCGTGGTGACGGAGGACGGCTGCGTCAACCTCTCGGCCGGCATCCCCCGCGAGGCGGCCGACGTCGAGGCCTGGGTGCAGCGGCTGCGCGAGTCCCGCGCCTAGACGATGAGCGGGGGTGGGAGCGGATCGCCGGAGCTGCGAACCCTGCAGCTCCGGGGGCGAGACTCGGGGCCCATGGTTCCCGGTTCTGCGCGCCCGGCCGACGCCCGGCGACCGCTCATCCGCGCAGCGTGCGCGACGGCGACGGCCGCGCTGCTGCTGGGCACGACCGCGCTCGCCCCGCTCTCGATGACGGCCGCCTTCGCCGATGTCGGTCCGCGTGACGCGGCGGCCGCGTCGACCGCCGCACCGCGGCAGACGCTGACCGCGACGGACGGCACCTCGGCGCCGAGCGCGGCGGGCATCGCGGTGCCGGCCGCCCGGAGTGCAGCGGAGCCGCCGGAGCCGCCCCGGAAGGCGCCGCGCGCCGCGCTGTACACGCTGGAGCAGTTCCTCTTCAGCGGCGTCGTCGAGTGGGGCGGCTACCGCTTCACGTTCTACAGCCAGCAGGTGCTCCCCGGCGCGGGGCTCGAGATTCCGGGTCGGCACGTGAACGACGACGGATACGTCAGCGACGCGGACGGCTACATCGTGCTGGCCGGCGACGCGCCGAAGGGCACCGTGTTCGAGACGCCGTTCGGATACCAGGGGAAGATCTACGACCGCGGCACGTTCGGCACGCACCTCGACGTCTACATCGAGTGACGTCGCTCCGGCGGCGTCTCGCCGTCGACGTACACCCAGCTCCCGCCCGACCGGCGGAAACGGCTGCGCTCCCGGAGCTCGATCCGGCCCTCCGGTCCGCGGGCGATCGCGGTGAACGTCACGACTCCGACGGTGTCGAACGGCCCGCCCGCCTCCGTTCCCTCGATGAACAGCCGCTTCCACTCGACGTCCGCGTCGAGCTCGAGTGTGCGCGGCCGCGTCGCGGGATCCCACGTCCCGAGCAGATACGGGGCGTCGCCGAGCGCGAACGCGCTGTAGCGCGAACGCATGAGGCGCTCCGCGGAGGGCGCGGCCGCACCGGCGTGCAGCGGCCCGCAGCACGACGCGTAGCCGATCCCCCGACCGCACGGGCAGGGCCGGTCGGTCACGTCCCGAGCCCGCCGCTCAGCGCGCGCTCGAGCGTGTCGAGACGCACGCCGCCGAGCGCGAGTGCCTCGCGGTGGAAGGAGCGGATGTCGAACGACTCGCCCGCGCGGGCCGCCGCCTGATCGCGGAGCCCCTCCCAGATGCGCTGCCCGACCTTGTAGGAGGGCGCCTGCCCCGCCCAGCCGAGGTACCGCAGCACCTCGAAGCGCACGAAGCCGTCGTTCATGTTCACGTTCTCCGCGAGGAATTCGAAGGCGTACTCGCCGTCCCACACCCCGCCGCCCGGGCGGCGCTTGCCGAGGTGCACGCCGATGTCGAGCACGACGCGGGCGGCGCGCATGCGCTGCCCGTCGAGCATGCCGAGACGATCGGCCGGGTCGTCGAGGTACCCCAGCTGCTCCATGAGCCGCTCCGCGTACAGCGCCCAGCCCTCCGCGTGCCCCGACGTGCCCGCGAGCTGGCGCCGCCACTCGTTCAGAGATCCGCGGTTGACCACGGCCTGCCCGATCTGCAGATGGTGGCCGGGAACCCCCTCGTGGTACACCGTGGTCAGCTCGCGCCAGGTGTCGAACTCCGTGACCCCCTCGGGCACCGACCACCACATGCGGCCCGGCCGCGAGAAGTCGTCGCTCGGGCCCGTGTAGTAGATGCCGCCCTCCTGGGTCGGGGCGATGCGGCATTCGAGCGACCGGATCTCCTGCGGGATCTCGAACTGCGCGCCGGCGAGCTCCGCCACTGCGCGATCGCTGGTCTCCTGCATCCACCGCTGCAGTGCGTCGGTGCCGTGCAGTTTGCGGGAGGGGTCGCGATCGAGCTTCGCGATGGCCTCCGCGACGATGCCGGGCCGCGGCGATCCTCCGACGATCTCGGCGGCGGTGCGCTCCTGCTCGTCGACCATGCGCGCGAGCTCATCGAGACCCCACTCGTAGGTCTCGTCGAGATCGATCTTCGCCCCCAGGAAGGCCTCGGAGGCGAGCGCGTACCGGTCGCGTCCGAACGCGTCGGCGCGGGGCGCGCTCGGGGCGACGTCGCGCTCCAGGAAGTCGGCGAGCTCGGCGTACGCGCTCGAGGCGGCGGCCGCCGCCGCGGCGAGCTCGATGGCCGACTCCGCGGCGATCCCCGACGATGCCGCGAGCCGGCCGAAGAACCCCGGCTCCTCGGGAGTGCCAGCGGTGCGGCGGGCCTGCTGCGCGACCTCCGCGACCTGGCGGAGCGCCGGGACGAGGCCCTGGCGCACACCGTCGGCGAGGCTCTCCCGGTATCCGGCGAGGGCCGCGGGCACCGCGCGCAGCCGGTTCGCGACCTGCGACCAGTCCGCTTCCGTATCGGTCGGCATGAGGTCGAAGATGTCGCGGATGTTCTGCGCCGGCGATGCGATGACGTTGAGGTCGCGCAGATGCTCGCCCGCGTCGTGCTGCGCGAGCGAGAGACGCAGCTCGGCCTCCAGGTCGGCTCGGGTGACCGCGTCGACGGCGTCGGCCGGCGCGACGGCGACGAGTTCGGCGAGCATCCGCCGCTGGTCCGCCGCGAGCGCAGCGTGCCCTGCGGGCGAGAGATCGGGCAGGCCGTCGCCCGTCCGTCCGATGTAGGTGCCGACCGTCGGGTCGTGCTCCACGAGGGTGTCCACCCAGGCCTCCGCGATGCGGTCGATCGCGGTCTGCTCGCGCTGTTCCATCATGCTCCTAAGCTACGGCCTCAACCTCGGGCCTCCCCGTGCGACGCGGCGTGCGGACCCGAACCCGCCGCCCGCTAGACTGGAGGCATCCGCCGCGCAATCGCGCACCCGCACGCTTGAGGAGTGTTCCGTGAAGATCCGCACCCGCATCGCCACCGCCGTGACCGTCGCGCTCGCCTCGGTCTTCTTCGCCGCTCCCGCCTTCGCGAGCGGCGGCGGCGACAACGCCGATTCGATGCTGTCGAGCGCCGGTGATCCGCTGAACTACGCGGGGATCGCCGCAGTCGGCATCGTGCTGCTGCTCATCGTGCTCGTCAGCTCCAAGCTCGTGGGCGACCTCTTCGAGAAGAAGTCCTGAGCCGCAGGCTCACGCCGTGACGACGCGGAAGCCCGAGACCTCCGCGTCGACGGCACCGCGCACATAGCCCGTGGGCGACGCCGCGACCGCTCGCAGGAACGCGACCGTCTCGGCGGTGATCTCCTCGCCGGGCAGCAGGTTCGGGATGCCCGGCGGGTACGCCGCGAGAGTGTCCGCCGAGGTGCGGCCCACCGCGTCCTCCGCCGCGACGACCTCGCTCGAGCCGAAGTAGGCGTCGCGCGGGAGCGCTCGGAGCTCGCCCGGCTCCGGGAGCTCCGGGAACGCGTCGGATGACGCCACGGGATCGGGATCGGCGAACGCCGCGCGGGCGACCTCGTCGAGCGCGCTCATGACGCGCTCCACGTCGGGAACCGTGAGCGCTCCGATGACCGCGACGATGGCCGTCGCCGTCGACATCTCGACGTAGATGCCGTGCTCGGCGCTCAGGCGCGACCGCACCCAGTGCCCGCTGCGCCCGAGTGCGGAGACGTCGATCGGCACCCGCAGCCGGTCCACGTCCACGATGTCGGGGAACGCCTCGAAGCCGTCGCTGACGACGGCGAACCGCGCGTCGGCGCGCAGTCGATCCCGCAGCGCGTCCGACGCCTGCAGCGCCTCGCCGATGCGGCGCTCCCCCAGCACGAGCGCGCGCCGCGTCTCGTCGAGCGATCCCATGAGGAGGCTGCTCATCGACGTCGACGCCGTCATCGAGTACGCGCGCTCCACGAGCGATTCGAGACGCCCGGCGAACGGGCCGTCGCCGAGGTGCAGCATCGCCGACTGGGTGAGGGAACCCGCGAGCTTGTGCGTGCTCGAGACCACGAGGTCGGCCCCGAGTCGCGCCGGCGAATCGGGCAGCCCGGGATGGAACCCGAAGTGGGCGCCCCAGGCGCCGTCGACGATGAGCGCGGCGTCGTGTGCGTGCGCGACCTCGGCCAGCCCGGCGACATCGGCTGTCGATCCGAAGTAGCTCGGCGACACGACGTAGACGCTCGCCACAGGACGGCCCGAGGCCGCCTCGCGCGAGAGCGCCGCGTCGAGCGCCTCGGGCGTCAGCCCGTGCGCGATGCCGTGGCGGGAGTCGATCGCGGGCTGCACGAAGGCGGGCACGAGTCCGGCGAGCAGCACGCCGTCGGTGAAGCTCGAGTGCATGCTGCGCTGCACGAGCACGCGCTCGCCGAGCCCGCGCACCGAGATCGCGGCGGTGCGGTTCGCCTGCGACGCCCCGTTCGTCAGGAACCAGGTGCGGCGGGCACCCCACGCATCGGCGGCG
Source organism: Leucobacter chromiiresistens (assembly GCF_001477055.1). Lineage (GTDB taxonomy): Bacteria > Actinomycetota > Actinomycetes > Actinomycetales > Microbacteriaceae > Leucobacter > Leucobacter chromiiresistens_A. The sequence goes on along the minus strand of NZ_LDRK01000004.1, from coordinate 20,928 downwards.
AGCTGCTGCGCCTGCGCGAGAGGCGAGTGCTCGCCGAGATCGATGCCGTCGAGCATGAGCGGGATGTCGACCGAGGCGGCGCGCGCCCCGATCAGCTCGAAGAGGTGTTCGCCCCCGTGCGCGGCGCCGGTGCCGTGCCCCGGCACCATGAGCGACATGGGTCGCGCCTCGGCGAAGCGCTGCAGCGCCTCCGCGTAGGGCGCGCTGCGCTGGGCATCGGCGATCCGCTCGCCGCCGTGCGACGACGCGACCTCAGCCGCGGCGCCACCCGCGACGATCGCGCTCGGCGATTCGCCCCCGAGGGGCGACTGACGGGGGTCGATACGTGATTCCTGATCCAGCATTCCTCCAGAGTGGCGGGGCGCCGGTCTCGGAGGAACCCTGAGTCCGCTCCCGGGAGTCATATACTGTATGGAACGACCCGGGGCGAAGCCGCCCGTTCGATCCAGAGTTTCCGAGGTGCACGTGCTCGACTTCAGACAACTGCAGGCGCTCAGCGCGGTCGCCTCCGAGGGATCCGTGGCCCGTGCGGCGAAACGGCTGGGCTGGAGCCAGCCCACCGTCGACTACCACCTCCGCAACCTCGACCGTCTCGTCGGCACCGACCTCACCACGCGCAGCACGCGCGGCAGCAAGCTCACCACAGCCGGCGCGCTCATGCTCGAGCGCGGCGACGAGATGCTGAGCCTGGCCGACCGCGCCCTGACCGACGTGCGCGACCTCGCGCAGCTCGGAAAGATCCGTCTCCGCTTCGGCACCTTCCCCACCGCCGCGTCCCGCCTCCTGCCCGGCATCGCGGCCCGCGTCGCGGAGCTCGGCATCGAACTCGACGCGACGCTCGAGGAGCTCGCCCCCCTCATCACCCGGATCAACCAGCACACGCTCGACGCGGCGCTCGTGTACGCCGCCGGAGGGTACCGGCTCCCCTTCCGATCGGAGGTGCACACCACGCACCTCTTCACCGACCCGATGCTGCTGGCCCTGCCCGCCTCGCACCCTGCTGCGGCGCAGTCGTCGTTCGACCGCCGCAGCCTGCTCGCGCTCTCGAGCGACAGCTGGGTGATGGGATCCACGCCGGGAGACACGCTCGACGATCTCGTGCGCGAGGTCTTCGCGTCGGAGGGTCTGCAGGTCAACGTCGCGATCCGCACGGACGACTACTCGGTGGTGCTCGGGCTCATCGCCGCGGGCATGGCGGTCGCCCTGGTGCCGAGTCTCGTCAGCTTCAACCCCCCGGAGGGAGTCGCCCTGCGGCCCATCGACGATCCGATGTTCGCGCGCGAACTGCTCCTCGCCGCTCCCGCCGGGCCGGGAGGGCCCTCGGCCGCGGTGCGCCAGCTCGCCGAAGCCGTGCGACGGTCGATCAGCGCGCTGAGCTAGCCGTGCAGGTGCCGCCCGGGTCGGAGCCCGGGCGGCACCCCGTTGCGATCAGTGCCCGGCGTGCACCGGAGCGTCGCCCTCCACCGGCTTCGAGACGAAGAACGACAGCGCCACGGGCACGAGCACGATGCACGCCGCAGTGAAGAACGCCAGATTCGCGCCGGGCGCACCCGCGTCAGCCACCGAGAGCCCCTCGGCCTCGCCCGCGTGGAGCGCGCTCGAGTAGATCGAGATCAGCACCGCGGTGCCCGCCGCTCCACCCACCTGCTGGAGCGTGTTCAGCACCGCCGAGCCGTGCGAGTAGAGCGAGCGCTGCAGCGACCCGAGCGAAGCGGAGAAGAGCGGCGTGAACGAGCCCGCGAGCCCGAGCGACATCGCGATCTGCACGAGCATGAGGAACCACATCGGGGTGTGCGTGCCGACGGTCGAGTACACGAACATCGAGGCCGCGATGAGCATCGTGCCCGGGATCAGCAGCACGCGCGGGCCGCGGGCGTCGTACACGCGGCCCATCACCGGGCCCAGCACGCCCATGAGCACCGAGCCCGGCAGCAGCACGAGACCGGCCGCGGTGGGATCGAGGCCCGCGACGTTCTGCAGGTACAGGGGCAGCAGCGAGAACGTGCCGAACATCGCGAGGGAGATGATCGCCATGATGATGACGGCGAGCACGTAGTTGCGCGAGGTGAATACACGGAGGTCGAGCAGCGCGTCGTCCCGCCGCTGCAGCACCAGCTGCCGCCAGACGAACCCGGCGAGGACGAGCACCCCGACGCCGACGATCAGCGCGGGCGGCACGCTGCCGCCTCCGGCGGAGCCCCCGTGCCCGCCGATCTGGCTGAGCCCGAACACGATGCCGCCGAACGCGAATGCCGAGAGCACGATCGAGAGCACGTCGATGGGCGCGTGCGTCGTCTCGCCGAGGTTGGTCATCCACTTCGCGCCGAGCAGCAGCGCGATGACGGCGATCGGCAGGATGATGCCGAAGAGCCAGCGCCAGCCGAGCGTATCGAGCACGACACCCGACAGGGTCGGTCCGAGCGCGGGCGCGAGGCTGATGACGAGACCGACGCGGCCCATCATGCGGCCGCGCGAGCGAGCCGGCACGACGTTCATCACCGTGGTCATGAGCAGCGGCATCATGATGCCGGTACCTGCGGCCTGCACGACGCGCCCCGCGAGGAGCGCCGGGAAGCCGGGTGCGACGAGGCAGATGACGGTGCCCAGCACGAACGTGCCGATCGCGGCGAGGAAGACCTGCCGTGTGGTGAAGCGCTGCAGCAGGAAGCCGGTCGTGGGAATCACCACGGCCATCGTGAGCATGAACGCGCTGGTCAGCCACTGGCCGAGCTCGGGCGGGATGCCGAGGGTGCGGTTGAGCTCGGGGATGGCGATCGCCATCGTCGTCTCGTTGAGGATGGCCACGAATGCGGCGACCAGCAGCAGCCAGATCACGCGCATGCCTGCGGGGTCGATCGGGTCGTCGGCGGGCTTGGGCAGCCGAATGGATGCGGTGTCGGATGTCACGAGCGGAGACTCCTCGAGAAGACGGAAGACTGCCCCGGGCCAGGAGCTCGCGCAGCTCCTCGTAGGCAGACGTACCAGTCTAACCGAGCGTGCGCTGCTTCCATTCCCCCGTTCGGGAATCGTTCACGCGGTGAACGGGTCGCTCACCCGCGCGAGGAACTCCCGCGTCTCCGGGCGCTGGGGGTGGTCGAAGATCTGCTCCGGCGTACCCGACTCGATGATCACGCCGTCTTTGAGGTAGACGATGCGGTCGGCGACGCGGCGCGCGAACGACATCTCGTGCGTCGCCATGACGATCGTGGATCCCGCCGCCTTGAGCTCGCTCACGAGATCGAGCACCTCGCCCACGAGCTGCGGATCGAGCGCGCTCGTGATCTCGTCGAGCAGCAGCAGCTCCGGGTTCGTCGCGATCGCGCGCACGATCGCGACGCGCTGCTGCTGCCCGCCGGAGAGCCGGTCGGGGTACTCCCCCGCCTTGTCGCCGAGGCCGATGCGCGCGAGCAGTTCGAGCCCGCGCCGCTCCGCCTCCGCCCGCGGTGCTCCGAAGACCTTGCGCATGGCGAGCACGACGTTCGCGAGCACCGTCATGTGCGGGAACAGGTTGTAGTGCTGGAAGACGACGCCGATCCTCGCCCGCACCGCGTCGACGTCCGCTCGCGGGTCGGTGATGTCGTCGCCGGCGAGCACGATGCGGCCGTCGTCGATCTGCTCCAGCAGGTTGACGGTCTTCAGCAGGGTCGACTTGCCCGACCCGGAGGCGCCGATCAGCACCACCGCCTCGTGCTGCCGCACGGTCAGGTCGATGCCGCGCAGCACGTGCTGGCCGCCGAAGCGCTTGTGCACGCCCTGCACGTCGAGTACCGGCTGCGACGGGGATTCCTGCGCGCTCATACCGCGCCTCCGATCTGCTCGCGCCGCTGAGCGCGCGCCGTCAGCCAGTCCGTCAGCCTGATGAAGGGCAGCGAGAGCAGCACGAAGAGCACGCCCGCGAGCACGTAGGGCGTGAAGTTGTAGCTCGAGGCCACCTCGATCTGGGCGGCGCGGATCGCGTCGACCGCTCCGAGCACCGAGATCAGACCGACGTCCTTCTGCATCGACACGAAGTCGTTCATGAGCGCCGGAGTCACCTTGCGCACCGCCTGCGGCATCACGACGAGCCGCAGCGTCTTCGCGTGGCTGAGCCCGAGGGACCGGGCCGCGAGGCGCTGCGAGGGGTGCACGGCGTCGATGCCGGCGCGGAGCACCTCCGACACGTACGCCGAGTAGCAGAGGATCAGCGCGATCGTGCCCCAGAACTGCGCCGGCAGGCGGCCGGTGAGCTCGAGCCCCGGAATGCCGAACCCGACCAGGTAGAGCACGAGCAGCACCGGGATGCCGCGGAAGAGGTCGGTGTAGCCGGCTGCGATGAGTCGCAGCGGCGTGAAGACCGGGCCCTTCAGCGTGCGCGCGATCGCGAGGAGCGTGCCGAGAACGGCGACGCCGATCGCCGCGACGAAGAGCACCTGGATGTTGAGCCAGAGGCCCGTGATGACGCGCGGGAACGCGTCGACCGCGACGGCGGGGTCGAAGAAGGTCTCGCGCACCGCGTCCCAGCCGGGGCTGTTCACCAGCACGAGGACGAGCACGGCGGCGAACACCAGCGTGCTGGCGATGCTGATGAGCACCGACTGGCGCTTGCGAGCGCGCCGATAGCTGCGCCGTTCGATCTCGATGGCGCTCGGCGCGAACTCCGGATCCGGGCTCCGTGTGCCGGTGGAGTGCGGGGCGGGGGTCACGTCGGGGCTACTCCAGTACCGGCGCACCCTGATCGGCGATCCACTCTGCGGCGAGATCGTCGAGGGTGCCGTTCTCGCGGAGCGCTTCGACCGCGTCGGAGACGTCGTCGGTCAACGACGAGTCCTTCGGCAGTACGAAGGCGAACTCGTCACCGCCCTCCGCGGAGTCGAGCTGACCGACGATCACGCCGTCGTCGAGCTGGGCGTCGCGCACGTAGAACGCGCCGGGAAGGTCGGTGACGAGTGCGTCGATCGTGCCGTTCTGCAGGGCGGCGACGGCGTCGTCGACGCTGTTGAAGACCTGCAGATCGGTGGTGGGGGCGATGACCTCCTCCGCGACGGTCAGCGAGGTCGTGCCCGAGGCGACGCCGAGCGCCGCATCCTTCAGATCGGCGATGCTCGTGGCCTTCGCAGCGTCGGTGCCGCCGGCGGCGACCACGGCCTGCGTGGTCTCGTAGTACGGGGCGGAGAAGTCGACGGCGCGCTCGCGCTCCTCACTCACCGAGAACTGCTGGATGTTGAGATCGAAGTCCTTCGGGCCCGGAGCGATGGCTGCGTCGAAGCTCGTGCGCACCCATTCGACGTCGTCCTTCGCGAACCCGAGCTCCTCGGCCACGGCGTACGCGACCGCGGCTTCGAAGCCCTCGCCGCTCTCGGGGGCGTCGTCGATCACCCAGGGGGCGTAGGCAGGCTCGCCGGTCGCGATGGTGAGCTTGCCCTCGTTCACCGGGCCGACCCCGGCGTCGTCGGCGGCTCCGCCGCCGCCCCCGCTGCATGCGGAGAGCGCGAGAAGTGCTGCGGCTCCGACGGCGACGGCCGGGGCACAGCGGAACTGACGAGGCATGAGAACTCCTAAGCTTCGGGGCGAGGGCGCTGGGTCATGCACCGTCGAACGACGTTCATTATATGAGACGAGGCCCGCGCCGGTGCGTCGGTCGTCACGCGGCGTCACGGAGGATCGTGCCGGCGGCCTCAGCGCCGGAACTTCTCGACGCCGCCGACGATCGTGCGGCGCGCACGGCCGGCCCCGGCTTCGACGAGCTCGGCCAGCGACGCGTCCGGATCGTGCACCGGCAGGTCGAAGAACGCGAGATCGGCGAGCGCCCCGACGCCGAGCTGGCCGATGCGACGCTTGCCGACGTTGAGCCCGAGCGCCGTCGCCCCGCCCAGCGTGGCGGCGCCGAGGAGCCGCTGGTGCAGGTCGTCGGCTCGGTAGCCCTGCTCGCGCGCCACGCGGTAGAGCTTGGCCACGTCCGCCAGCAGGTCGAGCGACGGCGACGAGGAGAGCGAGTCGGTGCCGACTGCGATCGCATTGCCTTCGCGCAGGTAGGCCGCCACCGGTGGCATGTCGAGACCGATCACCTCGTTCGAGCGCGGGCAGAGCGCCACGCTCGTGCCGCGGGCGCGCAGCAGGGCGCGATCCTCGGCGCTCACGTACACCCCGTGCGCGATGTGGCAGTCGGGGCCGAGCACGCCGAGGTGGTCGACGAACTGGGTGGAGGAGACCCCGATGCCGTGCGAGCGCAGCGCGCGGAAGCTGTCGGCTCCCAGCTCGGGCCACGCTCCGTGCCCGCCCGGGCCTGCGCCGACGTACCCGTCGATCCCGTCGAACTCGCGCTCCATGTGGGCTTCCGCGAGGTGGATGTGCAGCCGCAACCCCTCCTCGCGCACGATGTCGGGCAGTTCGAGGAGCGGCTGCACCTCGAGCGAGTAGGGGGCGTGCGGGGAGACGCCGGCGCCCGGGGGCGTCGGGATGCGGCGGATCTGCTCGCGCACGGCGTCCTTCGCCTCGGGCGTCCAGTCGGTGTTGCTGGCGCCGTAGACCTCCCAGTACGCGATGCCGTGCATCCCCGAAGCGTGCAGCGCGCCGAGCGCCTCTCGGTCGGTGACCACGTCGGCGGCGGCCGTCACTCCCGCCGCGAGCGAGAGCTGCGCGCCCTCCGCCGCCGCGGCCTCCCAGTCGTGCGACTCGCGGGCGTACACGGCGTCGAACGCGTCGCCCCAGTGGTCGAAGCCGGTGTAGTTGCGGGCGGCGACCTCGCGCATCCCGGTGTACTGCAGGTGCGTGTGCGCGTTGACGAGGCCGGGCGCGAGCACGCCGTCCCAGTGCTCCTCGCGGAACGACATGCCGCGCTGGGCGAGCACGTCGAGCACCCAGCGCCGATCCCCGACGTGCAGAATGTACTCTCCCTGCACGGCGACCGCGCCGTCGACGATGCGCGGGCTGGTGACGGGGAAGACGAGTGCGGCGCTGTAGACGACGACGGGAGCTGCGGGGTTCACTCGCACGAGTCTAAGGCGTCGGCGCGCCGTCGCCCGTCGCCCGCCCGTCCCTCGTCGAGCGGTACCGATGCACCGTCCACGGCTGCGCGGCGCCCCCGGCGCGAGGCGCGCCGGGGGACGGATCGACGTCGCCGCCGCGCGCGGCGAGCGCTGCGGCGGCGACGCGCCGCTCGTCCGCGTCCGAGAGCCGGTGCACGCCCTCCGGCGGCTCCGCCTCGATGAGCTGCGCGAGCGCGGCCACCTGCGTGGCGAACGAGAGGTCCATCACCTCGATCGGGTTGCCCTCGGCGGCCGTGTAATTGACCCCGCCGCCCTCGGCGAGCACGAGCACACCGCGACCGTCGTGCAGGGCCGGGGCGCGCCATTCGGCGACCCCGCGAGCGACCTCGTGCTCCTCCCACCCGGCTTCGCGCAGCTGGTCGAGGGCGATCTCGTCGTCGATTCCCCCGGCCACCGCCAGGACGGCGCCGTCCTGCAGCGACGACACGGCCTGCGCGTCGAGCGTGTGCCACACCCCGGTCGCGCTGACCACGACGTCGGCCCGGGAGAGCGCGGACCGCGACGACTCCGCCTCGTGGCCGTCGTGGAGGGCTGCCAGGGCGCGCACCGGATCGCGCTCCACCACCACCACCTCGGCGCCGAGCGCCGAAGCGAAACGCGCGACGCCCTGCCCGACCGGTCCGTATCCGACCACCGCCCACCGGGTTCCCGCAACGCCGGTGTACGGCACCGCGTCGCGCGCGGCGTCGAGCACGTCGGCGATCGCGAGCACGCACGACTGCCCCGTGCCGATCAGATTGTCGAAATCCGTCTTGGTACGGGCGTCGTTCACGGCGATCACGGGGAGTCGAAGCGCGTCGAGCGCGGCCATCTCGCGCACCGGCCGCACCCCGCTCGTCGTCTCCTCGGCCGCGCCCCGCAACCGCGCCAGCGCCGACGGCCGCTCGCTGTGCGCCAGGCGGATGAGGTGCGCACCGTCGTCGATGAGGTACTCGGGGCCCCAGTCGAGGATCGCGGCCGCGTGCGCGGCGTCCACGTCAGCGGCCGACCGCGCGGAATCGCCGGCCCGCGGGGCGAACACCGCGATCCGCCCGTCGCGGGCGAGCTCCTCCGCGATCTCGGGATCCGTCTCGGAGACGGCGCTGAACACGGCCACCGAGCAGCCCGCGTCGGCGAGGAGCCGGGCGAACGCGGCCGTCTTGGGCTCGAGCACGAGGCTCACACCGACGCGGACCCCCCGATGGGAGCCCTCGGCGCCGAGCAGACCGGCGAGCGTCGCCGTCGCGGGCATGCCGGCGGCGGCCCAGGCGATGCGCGACGCGGCGCTCGCACCTCGGCGCGGTCGCACGCCGCCGTCGAGTCCCACCACGACGCCGGGGAGCCCGGCCGCGGACGCGGACTCGGAGCGTGCTCCGTCGACGGATCCGGGTGCGGACCCGGGTGCGGACCCGGGTTCAGCGGGTGCGCGGTCGACGAACGCGAAGTCGACGGCCTCCCCGGCGGGACGCAGCCGCGCGCCCATGCGGCGGAGCGCCCCGATGAGGTGCGCTCGCGCGGTCGGCCGATCGAGATCGACCGAGACCGTCGCGCCCGCGATCAAGCGATTGCCCGCGCGCGCGGCCGCACGGATCGCGCGCTCCGCCGCGAGGGCCTGAGCCGGACCGACCTCGCGCGCTTCCGCTGACTGGTTCACTGGGGATCCTCCTCGGGCTCCGCGGCCTCTTCGCCACTCGCCCGCCACGCGGCGCACGCCTCGGCGGCGTCGTCGGGGAGGCCGAGCGCGGCTCGCGCCTCGGCGGCGGTCGCGCCGACGTCGTCGGCTCCGTCCCACCGGTAGGCCACGAGGTCTTCGGCGGGGAGCGCGGCCACCCGCGACGCCTGCTCGCGATCGGCCGCGAGCGTCTCGGCGACGGCGGCGACCGGCTCCTCCGCCTCCGCCGGCCACGCGCGCTCCTCCGAGGCGAGCGACGACGCGGCCGCTCCGCTGCGCTCGGCGACGACGCTCATGGCCTCGGCGAACGCCGCCGTACTGTTCGCGTCCTCCCGGGTCGCGGCGAGCCTGAGCCGGTCGAGCTCGACGTCCGCCGCGTCCCAGGCCTCGTTCACGGGGCAGACCGCCGCGAGGTAGACCTCGGCCGCGCGCGTCATCGACAGCGGTTCGGGCTCGGGCTCCGGTTCAGCGCACCCGGCGGCGGCGAGCGCGAGCACGCCCGCGCCCACCAGCAGCAGGGTTCGGCGGGCTCGACGCATCCTCCGAGAATACCGCGGCCCCTCCCCTCCCGTCGCTGCAGCCGGTTAGGCTGGCCGCATGGCGAGATACGAGAACGAGGCAGGGGCCGCTGCGGACGGATTCACCATCTCTCACGAGCCCGAACGCAGCCGCTACGTCATCACCGCGAGCGGCGCCGATGGGGGCCGCGTGGTCGGCGAGGCGCACTACTCGCTGCGCGGCGACGGCGTCATCGACTTCGACCACACCGTCGTCGCGCCCGAGCTGCGCGGCACGGGCCTCTCGGGCCTGCTCGCCCGGCGCGCCGTAACGGGCGAGGCCGTGGGCGAGCGCCGCGTCGAGGCGTCGTGCTGGTTCATCGACGGCTATCTGCAGCGGCACCCCGAACTGCTGCGCGGCTAGATCGCCGGAGGCCGCGCCCGGCATCGAGCGTCGGCGATCCGGCTTCGGTGAGGCGAGACGCGCCAGAACGGTCTCACCGAGCCCGAATCTCCCACCGAAGCGGCAGCAGGATCACGCACCGGGCCCGAACCCCGCACCGAGCGGCAGCGACATCCCGCGCCGCGGCTCCACCCGCCGTGCTCAGTGCTCGGCGTCGCCGGCCTTGCTCTTCTCCTTGCGCTTGAACTTGCGCACCTTCGTCGGGGCCTGAGTCTGCTGCATCAGCGCGGTGAGATCCTTCTCGATGAGCTGCTGGATGCGCCCCTCGCGCTCCTCGCGATACTCGTCGTTGTTGCCGCCGCTGTAATACGGATGCTCGGCCCGGTCCGCCAGCGAGGTGCCGATCTCAGCCCAGGCCATCTCGCGCGCCCGCTCGGCGGCGGCGTTCAGGTAGTCGTCATCCGCGGCGCGGTCGCGCAGCTCCTCGGCGACCTTCTCGTACACCTCCTGGCGGTGGCGCAGCGTGCGGTTGTCCTCGTTGCCGTAATCGGACTCGCTCCACGAGCTCCGCCCCGTGTCCCGGATCTCGCCGCGCATGCGCGAGATGTGCTTCGCGTCGCGCTCGCGCTCCTCGGCGAGGTCGATGGTGGTCTCCCGCACCATGTCGATGATCTGGTGAGCGTCGTAGTCCACGTGCCGCTTCAGCGCGTTCATGATGATGGCGTTCTTCACCGTCATGCGCACCGCCACGTCGGCGACGAGCAGACCCTGCTCGGTGATCTCCTCGACCGGAGCCAGTACTCGCCGGGGAAGCCGCCGGGGCGGGCGCGCCGAACCCCGCTTGCGCTTCTTCATCCAGCCGAACACCGCACTCCTTCCCCGCCCTCGCGGGCACTCCCCCATTATCTCCTATCGCTCGCGCTCGCACAGGCCCGTTCGGCGATCCGCGACCCGGCGGCGCGCGGCTCCCCGATCCGGGCACCTGTGCAGCGCCTGGGCGCCCCGCCGCGGTGATGTGCGAAACTGGAGGAGACCCCGCGGCGACGGGGTGCGGACGAGGGAGCAGTACCCGCATATCGACGACTGCCAGGAAGACCGAACTCATGTCACTGGCATGGATACTGTTGATTCTGAGCGGAATGCTGGAGGCGGTGTGGGCGACGGCCCTCGACGCGTCGAAGGGGTTCCGCAGGTTCTGGCCCACCGCCGTGTTCGTGGTGAGCTACCTCGCCAGCCTGGCGGGTCTCGCGTACGGCATGACCCAGATCCCGGTCGGCACGGCCTACGCCGTGTGGGTCGGCATCGGAGCGGTGCTGACGGCGGCGTGGGCGATGCTGACCGGCGCCGACCGGGCGAGCCTCATGCGCGTCGTGCTGCTCGCCGGCCTCATCGCCTGCGTCGTCGGCCTGAAGGCGGTGAGCTGACGTGGTGCGCGCGATCCGCAGGGCGGCTCCCGCAGACCTGCGCGCACGCGCCCCCAAGGTCGCCGGGCGCTCCCACTGGCTCGTTCTGCTCGCGAGTGCGATCCTCGAATCGATCTGGGCGCTCGCGCTGCACGAGTCGCAGGGGTTCACGGTGATCGTGCCGACGATCGTCTTCTGCATCGCGAATCCGCTGAGCATGATCGGCCTGGGGTACGCGATGCGCGGCATCCCCGTGAGCACCGCCTACGCGATCTGGACCGGCCTCGGGGCGGCGCTGACCGTCGGCGTGTCACTGGTGCTCGGCACCGAGACGCTCTCGGTGCTGAAACTGCTGTTCCTCGCCGGCATCATCGGATGCGTGATCGGGCTCAAGTTCGTGAAGGATCCGGCGTAGCCTCGAGCGACACCCAGACCGACGCCGCCGCGGCCGGCCCGAGGCTCACCGCGGCGGCGTCTGCGCGCTCCTCGCCGACGCGCACCGTCACCGTCTCGGAGTAGGGCTCGCCCGGGAGCACGTGGAGCACGGCGTCGACCACGATGCCGCGGCCCGCGAAGAACTGGAGCATGCCGTTGTCGGCGTCGGAGATGCGCTCGACCCGCGCGCGGCTCGGAGCGGGAGCGGTGAGCAGCTGCACCGCGTCGGGACGGTGCACGGCACCCGCGGCGCTCGGGATCGGGTCGCCGTGGGGGTCGCGCGTCGGGTAGCCGAGCACCCGGTCCATGCGGTCGATGAATTCGTCGGAGACGGCGTGCTCCAGTCGGTCGGCCTCGTCGTGCACCTCGTCCCACTCGTACCCGAGGTGCCGCACGAGGAAGGTCTCGAGCAGCCGGTGCCGCCGGATCATCGCGACCGCGTGCCCGCGTCCGAGATCGGTGAGCGTGACGCTGCCGTACCGCGCATGGCCGATGAGGCCGAGGTCGGAGAGCTTGCGCAGGGCGTCGGAGACGGTCGAGAGCCGCACCCCGGCGACCTCGGCGATCGCCGAGTTCGAGACCGGGGCGTCGGACCACTCCTGCAGCCCCCAGATCACCTTCAGGTAGTTCTGGACGCTCGGAGACAGATCGTCGACACTCACCCGCCCAGGATATCCGGCCCCGCGTCTCGCCGCCGCGTCAGACGCGGTCGAGGATCGCGCGCAGCTCGCGCAGCGCGGCGTCGAACGCGGCGTCGTCATCGCCGCCCACGCCGATCACGAGTCCCGCCATGCCCGCATCGCGATCCGTGCGCTGCCAGTACCGGCCCAGCGCCTGCACGCCGAGTCGCATCGGCTCGGCCTCCGCGATCACGTCCGCCTCCCGGCGTCGAGCGCGCTCCGGGTCTCCCGAGAACTCGATGACGGCGTGCAGCCCGCCGTCCATCGGGCGCACCCGGGCGTGCTCGGCCCCGGCGAGGCGCTCCGATACGAGATCGCGGCGCACGGCGTAGCGCCGCAGCATGCGCACCGTGTGCCGCCGCAGCTCGCCGCTCGCGAGGTAGGCGGCGAGCGCGGACTGCACGACGCTCGAGACGGGGCCGCCGAGGTCGCGGCGCACGGGCTCGATGAGCGCCCGCAGCCCGGCCGGCGCGAGCAGGTACCCGGCCGAGAGCGCCGGGGTGATCGTGCGCGAGAACGTGCCGAGCAGCACGACCACGCCGCGCTCCGCGTCGTCGAGCGCGGCGAGCGTGGGAAGCGGTGTGCCCGTGTAGCGCAGCTCGGAGTCGAAGTCGTCCTCGATGATCACGACGCCGTTGCGGTGCGCCCATGCGAGAAGCTCCCGCCGTCGCGCGAGCGGCAGCGATCCGCCCAGCGGGTACTGGTGGCTCGGCGTCACGATGACGGCGTCGAGCATGCCGTCGGGGAGTCGGGCGGTGTCGAGGCCGAGCGCGTCGGCGGGCAGGGCGACGATGCTCGCGCCGGCGCGCGATGCCGCCCCGCGCAGCGACGGCAGGCCGGGGTCTTCGACGCCGACCGCGAGGGTGCGGCCCCGGGTGGCGCCGAGTGCGGTGAGCAGCAGCCAGAGCCCGTCGCGCGTGCCCGCCGTGACGAGCACGTCGGCGGCGGCACGCGGCGTGCCGCGCATCCGGCGGAGGTGCTCCGCGATCTCGCGACGCAGCGACGGGTCCCCGAGCGGTGGCGCGACCGTCTCGGCGACTTCGAGGCTGGCAGCGGCCTCGCGCCACGCGGACCGCCACGCCGGGCTGACGACGCCCTCCGTGATCGGTGCGCCGGGAGCGAGGGCCGCCGGGCGCACCGCGCCGACGAGCGCCTCGGCCTCCGTCGCATCTCCGTCCCCGTCCGGTCGCGCGCCGACGGGGATCGCGGGGCGCGCGGCACTGACGCCGACCCCGGCGCCGGGGCTCGTGCGGGCGAGGTCGGGGTGCACTAGCGTGCCGCGCCCCTGCGACGCGGCGAGGTACCCCTCGGCGATGAGCTGCTCGTACGCCGCGACGACGACGCCGCGCGCGACGCCGAGCCGGCGGCTCAGATCGCGCGTCGCGGGAACCGCTTCTCCCGGGCGGATCAGCGACGCGTCGATCGCCTCGCGCAGGGCCGCGGCGATCTGCACGGGCAGCGGCGAGCTCGAGGAGCGGTCGATGTGCACGGGGAGCCCGCTCACCGCGCGGGTGCGCGCGCTCATGCGAAGACCGCCCCGGTGCCGTGGAGGCGTTCGCGCATCACGGAGACGGCTTCGGGGTTGTCGTCGATGAGCAGGAACTCCCGGCCGAGCTGATGCGCGACGGCGCCGGCGGTGCCGCTTCCGGCGAAGGGGTCGAGCACCCAGTCGCCGGGCCGCGACGACGCCTGCACGATGCGGCGGAGGATGCCGGCCGGCTTCTGCGTGGGGTACCCGGTGCGCTCCTTGCCGGTGGGCGAGACGATGGTGTGCCACCACGTGTCCGTGGGGAGCTTGCCGAGCGCGGCCTTCTCGGGCGTCACGAGGCCGGGCGCCATGTACGGCTCGCGATCCACCGCGTCGGCGTCGAAGTGGTACCAGTCGGGGTGCTTCGCGTAGACGAGGATGTTGTCGTGCTTCGCGGGCCAGCGCCGCTTCGCCCGCGCACCGTAGTCGTACGCCCAGATGATCTCGTTGATGAAGCACTCGGGGCCGAAGAGCGCGTCGAGCAGCACTTTCGCGTAGTGCACCTCGCGGTAGTCGAGGTGCAGGTAGAGGAGGCCGTCGGGCGAGAGTAGCCGCCAGGTCTCCTCGAGACGCGGCTCCAGGAAGTCCCAGTAATCGCCGAACCGGTCGTCGTAGCCGAGCGTCATCTCCCGGGTCACGCGGTACCCCTGCCCGCGGAAGCCGAGTCGGCCGCCGGTTGCCCCCGTGATCGGGCCGTCGACGCGCGCGCCGCGCACCCGTTCGGCGCGCCGCAGCCGGCCGGTGTTGAACGGCGGGTCGAGGTAGGCCACGGCGAAGGCCGCCGACGGCAGGGCGCGCAGGATCGGCAGATTGTCGCCCAGCATCACTCGGCTCGGCCCGCTCGCGTTCCAGGGCTCAGTCACCGTCTCAGGCTACCGGCCCGTCGCCGAACCCCGTACCGTGGAGGAAGCGTACGACGATGAACGGGGCGGGCATGATCGGTCTGGGAATGATCACGATGGACACGACGGATCCGCGGGCGCTCGCGGGCTGGTGGGCGGAGCGGCTCGGCGGCGAGATCGTGCACGAGGCGGACGGCTGGTTCTGCGTGGTGCGCGCGCCGCAGCTGCCGGCGGCCCTCGGCTTCCAGAAGGTCGACGATCCGGGCCCGGGCAAGAACCGTCTGCATCTCGACTTCGAGGTCGACGCCTCGGCGGACCGCTCCGGTCTCGTCGACGAGTGGGTGGCGGCGGGCGCGACGCACCTCGGGCGCCGGGGCGAGGGCGGGCTGGCCTGGGACACGTTCTCCGATCCCGACGGCAACGAGTTCTGCATCGGCGACCCGCACTAGTCGCCGCTCACCCGCGACGGCGCGTGCACGGGGCGCGCCGTCGCGGGCGGGGTGCCCGCCTCCGCGACGGCGTGCCCGCTGCACGGCGAGGCGGTGACGCTCGCCCGCTCGATGCGCGATACGGCGAACCAGCGCATCGCGTCGCGGAGGCGGCACCACCCCACGAGATACCACTGGCCGTTTGTCGAGGCGAAGAGCACCGGTTCGACGTCGCGCGTGGTGACGGCGCCGTCGCCGGCCGTGTAGCGGATGCGGAGCGCGCGCTGCTCGGTCATCGCCTCCTCGAGCGCCGAGGCGATGGCGCGGGATCGCGCCTGCGGTGCGTCCACCCACACCCGCTGCGCGAGGTCCTCGGCCCTGGCCCGCGTGCGCGGGTCGAGCACGTCGACGATCTTGCGCACGCCTGCGGCTGCCAGATCGGCGAAGGGCGCGTCGGGTGCGGCGGAGACGGCCGCGAGCAGCGCGACGGCCTGAGCCGGGGAGAGGGAGACCGGCGGCAGCGACGAGCCGGGCGCGAACCCGTAGCCCCCGCCCGGCCCGGGCCGCGACCAGATCGGGGCGCCGCTCCGCTCGAGCGCCGCGAGGTCCCGCTTCACGGTGCGTACCGACACGTCGAACTCGCGCGCGAGCCGATCCGCGGTGATTCCCCGCGCGCCGCTGCGGCGGAGCATCTCCGAGAGCGCGTGCAGTCGCTCCACTCGCTTCACGGCCGACACCGAATCCGATTCATGACATGAATAGTGACACACCGCTGCCCGCGGCGTGTTCGAGACTGCTCGCATGACCACACATCTCAGCACCCCGCCCATCCTGCTCATCGCCGGCCACTGGCTCGGCTCCTGGGCATGGGACGCGGTACTCCAGCAGCTCAGCGCGACCGGCCTGCGGGCGAACGCCCTCACCCTCCCCGGCTTCGATCCGCACGACCCCGAGCGGAGGCGGGCGACGCTCGCCGACCAGGCCGGAGCCATCCGTGCGCATCTCGCGAGTCACGCGGGCGCGCCTCCCCGACGGGCCGTGATCGTCGCCCACAGCGGGGCGAACGCGCCCGTGACCCTGTTCGCGGATCGGCACCCCGAGCTCGTCGAGCGGATCGTCTGGGTCGACTCCGGCCCCATCGCCTCGGGCAGCGTCTTCGCCCCCGACCTGCCCGAAGGGGTCGCGGAGGTCGCGCTTCCCCCGTTCGACGAACTCGCTCAGCAGGCGAGTCTCGACGGGCTGAGCGCCGCCGACCTCGCGCGCTTCCGCGACCGGGCCGTTCCCGTTCCCGGCCCGGTGCTGCGCGGGCGCGTCGACCTCCCGAATGCCGCGCGGCACGGCATCCCGACGACGCTGGTCTGCTGCTCCATCCCCGGCGCGCAGGTGCTGGAGCTCGCTCGGTCGGGGCACCCGATGTTCGCCGAAGTGGCGATGCTCGCCGACCTCGAGGTCGTCGACCTGCCCACCGGGCACTGGCCGATGTGGAGCCGCCCGAGCGACCTCGCCGCGGTTCTCCGGGCGGCGGCCTCACGCGTCGCGCGCGAGTAAGACGGGCAGCCCGAGGTCGAGCGGCTCCTCCTCCGGCCGCGGCGCGGGGTCGAGGATCGCGGCGAGCTCCGCCGCGTCGAGATCCTCGATGCGTGCGGGCTTCCAGTGCGGCGAGCGATCCTTGTCGATGACCTGAGCGCGCACCCCCTCGGCGAAGTCGGGCCGCGCGGTGAGTCGGCCGAGGGTGCGCAGGTCGTCGGTCAGCACCGCGGCGAGATCGAGGGCGAGACGTCGCGTGCGGTCGAGCTGCGCGAGCGTCACCGCGACCGAGGTCGGGCTCATGGCGCGCACGGTCGCGGCGAGGCAGGCCGCCTCGGAGGCGTCGCTCCCCTCGAGCGCTCGGATCAGGCGGAGCGCCGTGCCTGCGGGATCCTCCGCGGCCGGCGGCTCCTGCGCGCCGAACACCGATGCGGCGATCGGCGACCACCACTCGCGTGCGCGCAGCAGATCCGAGGCGGGCGCGGCCTCGGCGAGCCGCTCGGCGGCGGATCGCGGCTCCTCCCCCGCGGCGAGCGCCGCGCGCAGCTCGGGGAGCCGCTCCGTTGGCACGAAGACGTCGGCGAAGCCGAGCGCGATGGCGTCGCCCGCGGTCATGTCGCCCGCGGAGACGGCGAGCAGCTCGCCCAGCCGCTCGGGCGCTCCCGCGAGCAGCAGGTGCCCGCCCACATCGGGCACGATGCCGATCCGGGCCTCCGGCATCGCGAGACGGCTGCGCTCGGTCACCACTCGGACAGCCGCATGCCCGGCGAGCCCGATGCCCCCACCCATCGCGATGCCGTCCATGACGCCGACGACGGGCGCCTCGGAGACGCTGATCGCGTGATCGAGCCGGTACTCCTCCGCGAGAATCGTTCCGGCGGAGCCGCGGGAGAGCTCCTTGATGTCGCCGCCCCCGCAGAAGCCGCGGTCGCCGGCGCCGTCGAGCAGCACCGCCCGCGTGCCGTCGCTCTGCGCGGACGCGATCGCCGCCGCGAGACGCGCGAACATCTCGCTGTTCAGGGCGTTGATGGCGCGCGGCCGGTTCAGCGTGATGTGCGTGATCGCCCCGTCCCGGCGGACGAGCACGAGCGGTGCATCGGCGGAATCGATCGACTGCGACTGCGGTGTGGCGCTCATCTCAGCACCGTATCACCGCCGCGCGCTGCGCTCAGGGGCTGGGGCGATGCGCGTCGTAGCGCTGGAAGCCGGTCGCGGTGCGCAGCAGCACCAGCATGATGCCGAGGATCACGACGCCGCCGAGCAGCGCCGGCGCCCACAGGGCGACGAGGGTGGCGACCGCACCGGCGAGCAGATCGCCGACGCGCGGCCCGCCCGCGACCACGACGTAGAAGATCCCCTGCATCCGCCCCCGCACGTCGTCGGGGGCGGCGGTCTGCAGGATCGTGGTGCGGAACACGGCGCTGACGTTGTCGGCGGCCCCGGTGCCCGCGAGTGCGAGGCCCGCCAGAACGATGGCGGGGATGATGGGCGCGTCGCTGCGCTCCGTCACGCCGGCGGTCGCGGCGGTGACGAGCAGCACGAGCCCGAAGAGCGCCGTGCATGCGCCGAACGCCGCGACGGCGAGGGTGACGGCGCGCCCCTGGCGCCGCACCGCACCGAGCGGCCCGGAGAGGAGGCCGCTCACCAGCGCTCCGAGGGCGAACGCGGCGGTCAGCGCACCCACGGTGACCGGCCCTCCGCCCAGCACGAGCGCCCCGGCTGCGGGGAACACGACTCGGGGCGTGCCGAAGATCATCGCGATGAGGTCCCAGATGAAGGTGGCCCGCACGTTGGGGGCGCGGCGCAGAAACCGGAGGCTCTCCAGCACCGAGCCGAAGCCGGGTGCCGTGCGGTCGCCATCGGGGGCCATGCGCGGCAGGCTGAGGATGCCGAGGAAGGCGCCCGTGAAGAGCACCGCGTCGAGCAGGTAGGTCCAGGGCACGCCGACGCTCGCGACGAGCACGCCGGCCACCGCGGGCCCGACGGTGATCGCGAGGCCCATGGTGATCCCGCTCAGCGCGGCCGCGGCGGGCAGCAGCTGGGCCGGGAGCAGGCGGGGCAGGATCGCGCCGCGCGTCGCCCCCATGATGGTCGCCGATGCGGCGTTGACGGCGGCGAGCGCGTAGTACGGCCACGTCGCCTGCACGTCGAGGAAGGCGATGACGGTCATCACGCCGATGCTGCACCACGCCGCGATCGCGGTCACCAGCGCGACGAGGCGCCGGTCGAAGGCGTCGGCGAGGGCGCCGCCCACGAAGCCGGCGAGGATCATCGGCCCGAGCGCCCAGAGGGCGACGAGCGAGACGGCGAAGGTCGATCGTGTGATCTCGAAGATGTGGAGGCCGACGGCCACGATGGTCACCTGCGCGCCGATCTGCGCGATCGAGGTTCCCGTCCACAGCTTCGCGAATGCCGGGCTCGCGCGCAGCGGAGCGGTATCGACGAGGAGTGCGCGCAGTCGGGTGCGCCGCTCTCCGGCCTCGGATCTCACCGCATCAATCTATCGCGCTCCACGTCGAGCGGTCGTACTGCACGACTTCCGCCGAAATGCAGTATCGATCAGCCCGTTTTTGAGTACTGATAGCTTGCACATGCAGTACGAAAAGTAAATCCTTGCCTGAGTGCTTGCTCAATTTTTACGCACCGTCTAGCGTTGTTCTCGGCTGACGCTCCAGAAGTGCTTCTGCAGCGGATCACGGCGCATGAGCGGCGAAGTTCTGCCATGAGTGCACGGAGCGGTGTCGAGATCACGAACCTCGCACGGCCGCAGTCGCGAACTCCCCTTTCCACATCCAGCACGGAGGCAACATGAAGTTCTCGAAGAAGCTCGCCGGAGCGGCCGCGATCGGTGCGATCGCAGCCCTCACGTTCGGCGGCAGCGCTGCGACGGCAGTCGAGCCCGGCGACCCCATCACCCTCAGCCCGGAGATCACGCTCGGCGCCGAGTCGTTCACCGTCACCGGCGCGACCTGCATCGACGAGGCCGGCACGCCCGGCACCTACCTCGTCGCGATCGCTCCGGCCGACGGCGAAGAGCCCGAGATCGTCTCCGACGTCGCGGGCGAGGACGGCTCGTGGACCGCGACGCTCCCGACCCCCGCTGAGAGCGGCGTGTACGAGGTCGTCGCCGCATGCGACCTCTACGCCGGCATCACCGAGTACGCCTCGGCCGACCTGCTCGTCAGCGCAGCAGCGGGCGTGCAGCTCGACGTCGCCCAGGCCGATCACTTCGAGTCGTTCGGCTTCTCGGGCGCCGGGTACGCGCCCGACGAGAACGTGCGCGTCGAGTTCCGCCAGAACGGCGAGGTCATCGAGTCGCTCGGCACCGTCCAGGCGAATGCGGTCGGCGAGATCGTGGGCGACATCACCCTCGGCAACACCCTCGCCTACGGCGAGTACGACGTCTACTTCATCGGCGAGACCAGCGGCACCGAGTACTCGGCTCCGCTGACCGTGACCGACGGCACCGTTGCTCCGGCTCCCGCCGATCCGGGTAACGTCGGCGGCGGCGTGACCCCGACCGAGCCCGTGGCCTACGCTCCGGGCGCGAAGCTCGCGAACACCGGCGGCGAGAACTTCGCTCCGTTCGCGATCGCGGGCGGCGTCGCAGCTCTCGCACTCGGCGCCGGTGCGCTCGCACTCGGTCGCCGCAAGGCGCACGCTGCGGAGTAATCCAGCTGCATAAGTCTGCATCGAGCGACGCCCCTGGCCGGGACGGGAGACCCCGTTCCCGACCAGGGGCGTTTCGCCGTGCCATGCGCGCCGTCGCCGTCGCCGCCCTCGTGCTCGTGCTCGCACTCGGCGGGCTGACCGCCGTGCTCGCGAGCCGCATCGATGCCGTGGCGATGCCGGAACTCGGCAGCTCGCAGCAGGCCGGCGCCGACGGCACCGTCTACCTGTTCGTCGGAGCCGACTCCGGCATCGAACGGGCACCCTCCGACGTGCAGCGCAGCACTCCGGAGGGGCAGGCCCGCGCAGATGCCCTGGTGCTCGTGCGGCTCGCCCCGAACGGCGATGCATCGGCGATGTCGATCCCGAGAGACCTGGTCGCGACGGGCGACGCCATCGGCCCGATCGCGCTGTCCCTGCTCGAGGGTCCCGAGGCGCTCATGCAGAGCGTCTGCTCGGCGACCGGAGTCGCCGTCGACCGCTACGTGTCGATCGACGCACCCGGGTTCGTCGAGGCGATCGACGCACTCGGCGGCATCGAGGTCGACGTCGAGCTCCCCGTGCGCGATCCGGCCGCCGAGCTCGATATCGACCGGGCCGGCCCGCAGCGCGTCGACGGCGCGACCGCACTCGGACTCGTGCGCTCGCGCCACCCGGAGCAGCTCGTCGACGGGGCCTGGGTGCGCGTCTCGGACGACGCGGGCGCCCAGCAGCGCGCGCTCTGGTCGGCGCGCGCCATCCGCACGCCGTCGAGCACGCGCGCCGACCAGAGCGCGCGCTGCTGGGCGCCCGCGTCGTCCGAGACGCGCACCCAGGCCCCGTCGACGAGCTGCTCCGGGT
>NZ_LDRK01000039.1 GCF_001477055.1 Leucobacter chromiiresistens | reverse complement strand
CCTACGCGACCCGGCCCGAGGCCGCCGTCGGTCTCGGGCCGGGTCGCGTAGGCGGAGAAGAACGCGATGAGCAGGTATCCGGCGGCGTTGTTCGCGATGAAGATGAGTGCGGCGAGCAGCACCTCCTTCGCGTGCTTCGAGAAGAGCGTCTTGAGCGGCGCGGCGGATTCGCCCTTGCGCTCCTGCAGCTCCTTGAACACGGGCGATTCCTCGACGGCGCGTCGGATGAAGTAGCCCACGAGGATCAGCACGATCGAGAAGAGGAACGGGAGGCGCCAGCCCCACGAGAGGAACTGCTCCTCGGTGAGGGTCGTGGTGATGACCCACATGGTCGCCGTCGCGAGGATCATGCCGAGCGGCACGCCGATCTGGGGGTAGGCCCCGAAGAAGCCGCGCTTGTGCTCGGGAGCGTGCTCGACCGACATGAGGGCGGCGCCGCCCCATTCGCCGCCGGCGGAGAACCCCTGGAGCACGCGCAGTAGCACGAGCAGCACGGGGGCTGCGACGCCGATCTGGGCGTAGGTGGGCAGTACGCCGATCAGCGCGGTCGCGAGGCCCATGAGCACGAGCGTGAGCACGAGCATGCGCTTGCGGCCCAGCCGGTCTCCGAGGTGCCCGGCGACGATCGCGCCGAGCGGCCGGAAGAGGAAGGAGATGCCGAGCGAGGCCCAGGCCACGATCTGCCCGATGGTCTCGCCCGCGGGTGCGAAGTAGAGCGCGGCGAAGACGGCGCCCGCCGCTTGGGCGTAGATGAAGAAGTCGTACCACTCGATGGTGGTGCCGACGACGGTGCCCGCGAGCACTTTGCGCCGTTCCGCCTGCTTGTCGACAGCAGTCATGGTCATGTGAACTCCATTGTTCGTGAGGACGGCCAAGTTACCGACCGTTCGGCCAGTAATAGAGCGTACACGAAAGGGCCAGCGGCGAGAAGTGCGCGCGCAGTACGATGGACGCCCAGTGTTGTCGAGCGAAGGAGCTGAGTCACATGTCCCTGTCACCCCGGAAGAAGCTGGTCGGCTGCGCAGCCGCGATCGGGATCATCGCCGGAGGCCTCTTCGGCGTCGCGTCGCCCGCGCAAGCCGCCGGCTACTCGTACCTGTACCCGACGAACTTCACCACGAAGGCGGCCTGCGACGCGAAGCGCGTCACCATGAACTCGACGTGGACCCGCGCGAGCCAGTGCTTCACGATGACCGACCGCGGGGTGGTCGACTGGAAGTTCTCCGTGTCCGTGCGCGGGTACTGAGCGCGGCCCCCGTCACTGCGCGGCGCGCACCGGTTCGAAACTGCTCGGATCGGTGCCGCCCGCCGGTGACAGGAAGATGCGCTGCACGTCTCCGGGATCCGCCGGGTCGAAGACGAGTGGCCGTCGCGCCCCCACCGCCGGCACGTCTCGCGTACGGAGCGCCGTCGTGCACGCGACCCACCGGCTGACGCCCGCGGAATCCGAGAACCTCGCGACCAGCGGCACGATCATGCGGGAGGCGCTCGGCTCGGGCAGCGGTGCCTCCGTGATCTCGGCCTCCGTGCGCACGCCCCGCGCGAGCAGCTGCTCGACGATGCGGCCGTTCCGTTCCCGCCGCCGCGACGCCAGCACGCGCCCGATCAGGCTGAGCACCGTCAGCAGCGCGAACAGTCCGGGCAGCCACCAGGTTCCCGCGTAGAGCACCCACGCACCGATGCCCCACGTCTCGTTCTGACCGAATACGGGATCGACGGCCACGCCGACCGCGTCGGGCTCCGCCCACATCGTCGTCGCCAGCCAGGTGCCCAGGGCGAGGCCCGCCAGCACGATCGTCAACGGCCCGACGATCACGAAGGAGTCGTTGCGCCCGCTGTAGCGGTGATTCCAGGTGCCGTACAGCCCGAGGGACACGATCAATCCGAGAATGCCGAGCGGCAGGCCCCACGCGCGGAACGCGATGGGGGTCTCCGTCTCCCAGCTCCCGAAGACGCTGTTGATGCTCATGACGCGCAGCTGCTCGAACACGCCGCCGACCGCGAACCCGAGCACGGCGGCCGCGGCGAGCGCCAGCACGCCGAAGCAGATCGTGGCGATGAGCGCGGGGGCCGTTCCGCGGTGTCGTGCGTGGTCGCGTCGTGCGGCTTCTCGAGGGTCTACCAAACTCACCGAACCACGATATCCTGCCGCCGCACCCGAGATCCACGCGGGCCCGGGCCGGCGGGTAGGCTCCGAGCATGGCACCGCGCACCTCCCCCGATCCGAGCCCCGCCCGCACCTCCGGTTCGGGCGACCGTCCCGCCGAGTCGCCGGTGCGGTACCTCATCGCCGCGCTGTACGCATTCGCGGTGTTCGGGTGGGAGCTGATCGTCGTGCTGCTGCTCGATCCCCTCTGGCGCGGGGCGCGGCCCGGGGTCGGCACGGCCCTGCACTGGGCGGTGACCGCGGCGGGGTGGGCCACCGGCTCGATCGTGCTGCTGCGCCTGGTGCGGGATCCGCGGCGCGGATACCCCCGCGCGTTCGCAGGCGACCTCAGCGGCAGACGCGTCGCGCGCGCCGCGGGCATCATCGCCGCGGCAGTGATCGCCGTCGGCGTGCGAGCGCTCATCTTCCAGGAGTGGAAGCTCGTCGGCGAGTACGGGCGCCTCGCGGTGGAGGCGCCCGATGTCGCTCCCGCGGCCTTCGCTCTGCTGCTCGCCTACTACGCGAGCGAGACGGTCGTCGTGGTGCTCGTGCTCGCCCTCGGCCAGGCGGCGGGCGAGCTCAGGTTCGGCCGTCCGGCCGTCCCGTGGGGCGGGGTCGTGCTCGCCGCCACCTGGGGTGTCGCGCACATCCTGCTGCAGGGGCCCGCCGCCGGGCTCTACGCCATGGCCGCCGCACTGCTCTACGGCTGCATCTTCAGCCTCGGCCACCGCCGCGTGCGGTCGACAGCGCTGCTCGTGGGGCTCACCTTCGTGCTCTAGGCGACGCGGATGCACCGGGGGCGGCCGGACGAACCCGTCCGACCGCCCCCGCCGAGCGCACGCGGCTCACGCCGCGCCGCTCACTGCACGCGGCGACGCCGCACGAGGAGCACGAGCACTCCGCCCGCCGCGAGACCCAGTGCGAGCAGCCCGCCGCCGAGCATCTCGCCGCCGGTGACGGCGAGCCCGGGCGCGGTTCCGATCCGGTTCTCCAGGGCGACGCTCGCGTCTGCCCCGTCAGCCCCGTCATCGCCGGTCACGGTGAGCACCACGCTCCGGCCCGTGCCGTCGATCACTGCGCCCGCCGACTCGGTCGACCACTCGGCGCCGGCCCACGTCACGGCCGCCGGCAGATCCGCCTCGGCCTCCGTGAGCGTCACCTCGGTGCCGAGCGGGAGCCCGTCGAGCACCGTCGGCTCGCCCGCGATCAGCTCGAGCTCCGTCCGCTGCGGCTCACCCGCGAGGTCCGTCCAGCTCGCAGTGACGGGGTACGCCGTGTCGGCGGCGACCTGCGAGGCGCCGGCCCCCGTGACCGACTTCGTCAGCGTGAGGCTGCCGAGCTTCGGCGTCACGGTGTTCACGAGGTCGACCGCCAGGGTCTGCGCCGCGCCGATGGTGAGCGTCGCGGTGCCGTCGTCGTGGGCGACGATGCCGTCCATCTCCCAGCGCGGCGCGTTCCAGCTGAACGCGCTCGTCTCGTCGGGCAGCGCCTCCGCGAGCGTCACCTCGGTGCCGTGCGGGAGATCCCTTCCGAACGGCACCGCGCTGCCGTCGGTCGGGAGCGCGAGCTCAGCGGAGACGGGCTCGCCCGCCTCGAACCACGAGGCCGTCACTGCGACCGATTCGGGAACGCCCGGCGCTCCCGGCTGCACGCCCGCGACGCGCTTCGCGATCGAGAAGGTGCCCGGAGCCCACGCGGCCTCGTTCACGACGGTCACCAGGGTCATCTCGCCCTGCTGGTCGGAGACCACGATCTCGGCGCTGCCGTCGCCGTGGTCGGTGACCCGATCGCCCGAGATCGCGATCGTCTTCCAGACGACCGTGTCGATGCCGGGGCGATCGCCCTCCGTGATCGTCACGACGGTGCCGGCGGGGAGGTCGACGCCGAGCGGCGTCGGCTCGACGGCGTTGATCATGAGCTCCTTCGACTGCTCGCCGTTCGCATCGGTCCAGGTCGCGGTGACCGGGAACTCCGTGTCGGCGTCGACCTCGCCCGCTGCTTCGCCGCCGAGCCCCTTGAGCACGCTGATGCCGGCGACGGACGTGGCGGCGTGGTTCTCGAGGAGCACCTGCGCCTCGGCGTCGCGACCGATCGTCACGGTCGCCGATGCGCCGGAGACGGCAACCCCGTCGCCCGACCAGGTCGGGGACCCCCACGCGATGCCCGAGCCGTCGACCAGGGGGGTCTCCGTCAGCTCGACCCGCGTGCCGATCAGCAGCTGCTCTCCGAGCGCGACCGGCGTGCCGTCGGTCGGCACGGTGAGCGTCTTCGAGCCGGGCACTCCGGCCTGCTCCCAGCTCGCCGTGACCGTCACCGCATCGGGCACGGCCGGGTTGTCGGCCTCGGCACCGGTCACCCGCTTCGCGACGGAGAAGCTGCCCACCGTGCGCTCGACGGAGTTCGTCAGCGTGACGACCGCTGGCTCGGTCGCGTGCGCGGCGGTCACCGTCACGCTCTGCGGGGAGAAGACCGGGTCGCCCCAGGTGAACCGGTCGTCGTCCGCGGGCCGGGCCTCGCTCAGCGCGACCGTCGCGCCGATCGGCAGGTCGTCGATGCGCACGGGCTCGCCCGCGGTCACGGTGACCGTGCGATCCGCCTGCTCCGGGAAGTCCGCTCCGAGTGCGGCCGTGTCGATCTTCGCGGTGACCTCGTAGGCCCGTGCGGCATCGACCTCGGCGGCGGCGCCGCCCGCGACCTGCTTCACGAGCGACAGGGCGCCCATCTGCGCTCGATTCTCGAGGTCGACGGTGATGTTGCGGCCGGGCGTGAGGGCTGCGACGGCCGTCTTGCCGCCGTCCCGCACCGTGACGCCGTCTGCGGCCGCGAACACGGGGTCGCCGAACACGACGCCGGGAATCTGCGGGAACTCGGGTTCGGAGAGCGCGACGGTCCAGCCGGCGCCGCGGGAGTTGGGTCCACTGATGCGGTCGCCGTTCAGCGGTACGTCGAGGTCGTACTCGACCTGCACGCGACCCTGCGGGTCGATCTCCTGCACGTGCACC
This sequence comes from Leucobacter chromiiresistens, assembly GCF_001477055.1. GTDB lineage: Bacteria > Actinomycetota > Actinomycetes > Actinomycetales > Microbacteriaceae > Leucobacter > Leucobacter chromiiresistens_A. The sequence continues at coordinate 5,330 of NZ_LDRK01000039.1, read as the reverse complement.
TGGAACGTGGTGCCGTCGGGCACGAACGCCGCGCCCGGGGTGTCGGCGAGCGACTTGCTGATGCCCACCGAGCCGCGCGAGACGCCCTGCCCGGTGCCGCTGCCGCGGTTGTTCTGCGTGACCGACTTCTCGTAGGTCTTCCCGGCGACCTCCGCGGCGTTGCCGTACGCGGTGCCCGGCGCGTCCATTCCGCCGCTCGACGTGCAGGTGGTGTAGCTGATGACGTACTGGTACTCGGCGCTGAAGCCGGTGGTGATCGCTCCGCCCGGCTGGGGCAGCTCGGGGCGCGGGATCGTGAACGTGAGCACTCCGTCCTCGTGCTCCGCGGTCACCGAGTCGGTCAGGTCGACGGTGGCGAGGCCGCCGCCGTTCACCTGGTCTCGGGCCTGCACGCGCAGGCCGAGCTGCGCCGCGGTGCCGTCGCTCGGATCGCCCGCGACGCAGACCTCGTGCGCGCCGCTGAGCGTGTCGGTGACGACGAGGTCGCTCTCGATCGCTGCGACGCGCTCGCCCGGAACGGTGATGCTCCAGTTGAGCGTGGTCTGCGGCAGGTGCTCGACGCCGTCGAGGGTCACGGCGCTCCCGTTGATGGAGCCGCCCTTGCCCTCGGAGCGGCCGGGCACCTTCGTCTCGGTGCCGGCGACCTGGCCGTCGACCGAGACCTCGTTGGTGTAGGCCGTGCCGCCTGCCGGCAGGCCGTCCTGGCTCACGCACGTCGTGTAGGTGATGACGTACCGGTAGTCGGAGGCCTGGAAGGCGAATGCGGGATCGGCGATGCCGTAGTCGATGGTGAAGGCCTGCGCCGTCTCCGCGGTCACGTTCGCGGCGAGCATGCCGGTGACGTCGCGCTGCAGCTGGTTGCTGGGGCCGTACCGCTCGGTGATCTTGATGCCGCTGATCGTGTCGGAGCACACCTCGTGCCCGGCGCCGAGGGTCTCGCTGAACACGAAGCCGTCGCGGCCGAGCAGCTGGTCGCCGGGAACGCTGACGGTCCAGGCGATCTTGCCGTTGCGCTCTCCCCCGCCGAGCACGGTGCCCGACTTCGTGAGCGAGCCCTGCCACGGTCGCGGATGCACCCCGATGATGCCGGAGGATTCGTCCCACACATCGACCGTCGCCTCGTTGAGGTACTCGGCCGATTCGGGATCGATCTGCCCGTCGGGCGTGCAGGTGTCGTACGTGACGCGGTAGGTCACGTCGCCGTCGAAGCCGTTCGGCTCCGGAGCGGTCAGGCGGATGGAGAAGTGCTGCGGGTCGGCGCCGGGCACCAGCTGGGCGATGCTCGTCACGTCGACGACGGTGCTGCCGCGCACGGTCTGCACCGTGAGGTTCGCGGGGGTGCAGAGTGCGTGCGCCGTGCCCGAGAGGGTGTCGGCGATGGTGATCGCGTCGTGGGCGCGCATCCGCGAGCCGGGCAGGTCGATGGTCCACTTCATGGACCAGTTGTTGGCGTTCATCTCGCCGGCCTTGCTCCAGGTGTCGGGAACCTCGATGCCGTCGTCGATGCCGCCCCCGCCGGGCAGCTCGACGGGAACCTGCTTCCCGTTGAGATCGAAGACGAGCGCGCGCTCGTCGGTCGCCTCGACCGCAGTGACGTCGAACGCGAACTCGCCGAGCACCAGCTCGGGGAAGAGGCCGACCTGCTCGGTGAGCGTGCACGTGACCACGCCCGTCTCGGCATCGGCGAGACACGTCGCCCAGTCGACGACCTCGCCGGTCTCGGTGGGGCCGCTGAGCGCGAACGGCACGTTGGCCGGAATGCTCAGCTCTCGGGGCAGCCCGATGGTGAAGACGTCGCCGGGGCGGGGATCAGCGGAGGCGGCGTCCCAGCTGCCCGTCACGGAGACGGTGTCGCCGACGACGAGCTGACCGCCGGGCCCGGTTCCGCCGCCGATGACGACCTCGTCGACGACGATGGCGGGGTTGGGGGCTGCGTGCGCTGCAGCGGGGATCGCCAGCAGGCCGCTCAGTGCGAGCACTCCCGCGGTGAGCGCGGAGACGATCCTTCCGAGTCGGAAGGTGCGGACGCGATGTCCGTGTGTGGTGTGGGAACGCATGTGCGCGCTTTCTCTCCTCTTCTGGGCTGGTTCGGTCCGATGCATGCCGCGGTGGGGCCGGCGCTGCGCGCCGCTCGACCGCCGGCATTCCGCGCCGGCGCGGTGGCTTCCGCGGCGCCCGCGACCGTTCGCGGGCGCCGCGGAAGCGGCAGTCGTCGGCCCCGGGGCGCGTCGGGGGACGGCCTGAGGCAGCCGACTCACCGATGACACGGGGGATCGGCGATTTCGTGACGCGCGTTTCGAGAAGTTTTTTTCGACGGCCCTGCGGATCCGCGCAGCGCGCGTGCTGACGGCGGGCAGCGGTCGGGAGGAGCGGGTGGTTTGCGCCCGTCGACGCCGCACCCTATTCTGGTATTCATTACCGAACGGTCAGTCACTAATTCGGCTGACGCGGGCAGACACGGAGGTCAGCGCCCATGCCAGAGGCTTTTCTCGTCACGGGCGTCCGCACCCCGGTCGGCCGGTACGGCGGCGCGCTCGCCAGCGTGCGCCCCGACGATCTCGCAGCGCTCGCCGTGCGCGCCGTCGTCGAACGCACCGGAGTGCCGCAGGCGGAGATCGACGAGGTGATCCTCGGCGCCGCCAACCAGGCGGGCGAGGACAACCGCAACGTCGCGCGCATGGCAGCCCTGCTCGCCGGGCTGCCCGACAGCGTGCCCGGGTACACGGTCAACCGCCTCTGCGCCTCCGGAATGACGGCCGTCGCGAACGCGTCGCAGGCGATCCGCGCCGGCGACGCCGATCTGGTGATCGCCGGCGGCGTCGAGTCGATGACCCGCGCACCCTGGGTGCAGCAGAAGCCCGACCGCGCCTGGGCGAAGCCGGGCGCCCAGTTCGACACGTCGATCGGCTGGCGCTTCACGAACCCCGAGCTGGAGCGCCGCGAGAAGGCGACGCTCTCGATGCCCGAGACGGCGGAGGAGGTGGCACGCCTCGACGGCATCACCCGCGACGACGCCGACGCATTCGCCGCCGAGAGCCACCGCCGCGCACTCGCCGCCAGCGCAGCCGGCCGCTTCGCCGACGAGATCGTGCCGGTGCCAGCGGCCGAGCGGCGCGGCGAGACGCGGATCGTCGACACCGACGAGGGCCCCCGCCCGGGCACCACCCCCGAGGTGCTCGCCGGGCTGCGTCCGGTGGTCCGGGGCGGAACCGTGGTCACCGCGGGCAACGCGTCATCGCTGAACGACGGCGCATCGGCGCTGCTCGTCGCGAGCGAGGCGGCGGTGGAGCGGCACGGTCTCGCGCCGCGGGCGCGCGTGGTGACGAGCGTCTCCGCCGCCCTCGCCCCCGAGATCATGGGGCTCGGCCCCGTTCCCGCCACCGAGCTCGCGCTCGCGCGCGCCGGCCTCTCGATCGACGACATCGGATCGGTCGAGCTCAACGAAGCCTTCGCCTCCCAATCGCTCGCGTGCATGCGACGCCTCGGCCTCGACCCGGCCCGCGTCAACGCCGACGGCGGGGCGATCGCGCTCGGCCACCCCCTCGGCTCTTCGGGCTCGCGACTGCTCGTGACGCTCCTCGGCCGCATGGAGCGCGAGGGATCCCGCTACGGGCTCGCGACCATGTGCGTCGGCGTGGGTCAGGGCACCGCGACCATCATCGAGCGGGTGACGGCGTGACCGGCCCGGCGCTGCGCATCGAGGATCGCGACGACTTCGTGCTGGCCACGCTCGATCGGCCCGAGAAGCGCAATGCGATCGACCGCGCCGTCGTCGACGCGCTGCACGAGCTCTGCGCCGACCTCGAATCGCGGCCGCGCACGCTGGTGCTGCGCGGGGCGGGAGGCAGCTTCGCCGCGGGCGCGGACATCGCGCAGCTGCGCGAGCGCACCGCCGCCGACGCGCGCGCGGGCATCAACACGCGCGCCTTCATGCGGGTGCACGCCCTGCCCATGCCCGTGATCGCCGTGCTCGACGGGTACGCGCTGGGCGGCGGCGCGGAGCTCGCGTACAGCGCCGACATCCGCATCGGCACGCACGCCCTCGCAATCGGCAACCCCGAGCCGGGGCTCGGCATCATCGCGGCCGCCGGGGCGAGCTGGCGGCTGCGCGAGATCGTCGGCGACGGGCTCGCGGCCGAGATGCTGCTCGCCGGCCGCATCCTCACCGGCGAGGAGGCGCACGCCGCCGGCCTCATCACCCACCTCCACGACGACGGCGATACGGCGTTCGAGGCCGCCGCGGCCATCGCGCGGCGCATCGCCCGGCTCGACCCCGCCGCCGTGCAGGCGTCGAAGCGGGTGCTCGGGGCGCCCCGCTCCGCGCACCCGCGGATCGACCTCGCCGAGCAGGCGATCCTCTTCGACAGCCCCGAGAAGCACCGGCGCATGACCGCCTTCCTCGAGCGAAAGCAGCAGCGATGAGCGCAGACGACACGACGAACGCCGACACGACCTCCGCCGCCGTCCCGGAGCGCGTCGGCGTGCTCGGCGGCGGGCGCATGGGCGCCGGCATCGCGCACGCCTTCCTCATGGCCGGCAGCTCCGTCGTCGTGGTCGAGCAGAGCGACGCCGCGGCGGAGGCCGCGCGGGAGCGCGTCGAGCGCAGCATCGACGCGTCGATCGCGCGCGGGCACGCGGGCGACCCCGAACGGCTCGCTCGGGCGCTGACCGTCACCACCGGCGCCGCCGCCTTCGCGGGGTGCGCGCTCGTGATCGAAGCGGTGCCCGAATCGCTCGATCTCAAGACGCGCGCCTTCGCCGAGATCGAGCAGCAGCTCGCGCATGACGCCGTCATCGCGTCGAACACCTCGTCGATTCCCCTCGCCCGGCTCGCCGACGCCCTCGAGCACCCCGAGCGCTGCATCGGCCTCCACTTCTTCAACCCCGTGCCGGCGTCGTCGCTGATCGAGGTGGTGGTGAGCACGAGCACCGCGCCCGGTCTGCCCGAGATCGCAGCCGCGTGGGCCCGCGCCCTCGGCAAGACGCCGATCACCGTGCGAGACGCCCCGGGCTTCGCGTCGAGCCGCCTGGGGGTGGCGCTCGCGCTCGAGGCTATCCGCATGGTCGAGCAGGGCGTCGCCAGCGCCACCGACATCGATCTCGCGATGGAGCTCGGCTACCGGCACCCCGTCGGCCCCCTGCGCACCACCGACATCGTCGGGCTCGACGTGCGGCTCGGCATCGCCGAGCAGCTCGAACGCGAGCTCGGCCCCGCCTTCGCGCCGCCGCAGCTGCTGCGCGACCTGGTGGCTGCGGGGCGCCTGGGCCGCAAGAGCGGCAGCGGCTTCTACGAGTGGCCCGCACCGGATGCCGCGCCCGCCGCCACCAGG
>NZ_LDRK01000038.1 GCF_001477055.1 Leucobacter chromiiresistens | reverse complement strand
TCCTAGTCTCTTGGGCTCGGAGAGGGTTAGAAGGGACATCCCGGGTTCCCCGGCGCGCGGCGCGCCGCGGCGGAGCGGCTCCTGCCGCGACGCGTCGGCCGCGACGCGGAGTCGCTCGCCGACCTCGTTCGGGCCCGGCTCGGCTCGCGCGCGCTGCACCGCCTCGTGCGGCCCGTCGCGCTCGGCGTCTACTCCGCAGACCCCGACCGTCTGGGAGTGACGACGGTGCCGGGTCTCGCCGACGCCTATGCCCGGCGCGGGTCGCTCATCGCCGCCGCCTGGCTGTCGCGCACGTCGCGCGCGGCGGCGATGAGCGACCCGCGCCGGGCATAGGCGTCGGCGAGACCCGGCACCGTCGTCACTCCCAGACGGTCGGGGTCTGCGGAGTAGACGCCGAGCGCGACGGGCCGCACGAGGCGGTGCAGCGCGCGCGAGCCGAGCCGGGCCCGAACGAGGTCGGCGAGCGACTCCGCGTCGCGGCCGACGCGTCGCGGCAGGAGCGGCTCCGCCGCGGCGCGCAGCGCGCCGGGGAGCCCGAGGGCGCGCACCGTCGCCGCGGAGAGCGGCGTCGCCGGGATACCGAGGGTGCCGGCCGCCGGCAGCGGAATCGACCGTGGCCCGTCGATCACCCAGGAGCCGAGCGGCGCGGGCCGCACGATCTGATCGGCCATGCCGATCTCGCCGATCAGCGCCGCGACGGTGCCGCCCCGCGTGGCGAACGACTCGGCGCCGATGTCGACGGTGACGCCGGCGAGCGCCGCACCTCGGATGCGGCCGCCGAGGCGATCGGCGCCCTCGATCACGACGACGTCGGCGCCCGCGAGCGCGAGCTCCCGGGCCGCAACCAGGCCCGAGACGCCTCCGCCGACGACCGCGATGCGGGGCCGCAGTGAGTCAGGCTCCATGCGCGAGTGCGACGATGCGGGTGAGCACATCGGGGTCCGTCTCCGGGGGCACGCCGTGCCCGAGGTTCAGCACGTGGGCGGGGGCGCTCCGGCCCTGCCGCAGCACATCGGCCACGTGCGCCTCGAGCACCTCGGGCGCGGCGCCCAGGAAGGCGGGGTCGATGTTGCCCTGCAGCGGAATCCCGCCGCCGAGCCGGCGGTTCGCCTCCTCCAGCGAGGTGCGCCAGTCGACGCCGAGCGCATCGACGCCGACATCGGCGAGCTCCTCGAGCAGATGGCCCGACCCGACGGCGAAGTGGATGATCGGCACGGCGCGGGGCCGGGCCGCGTACCCCTCGCCCGCGGCGAAGCCGAGCTCGCGCACCGGCTCCAGGGTGCGGCGGGACGCGGGCGCAACGCGCTCGCGGTAGTCGACGGGCGACAGCGAGCCGGCCCAGGAGTCGAACAGCTGCACCGCGCTCGCGCCGGCCTCGACCTGAGCCTTGAGGAAGACGCCGCAGAGGTCGGCGACCCAGTCGAGCAGCGCCGCCCAGGTCTCGGGATCGGAGTGCATGAGCGTGCGCGCCCGCAGGTGGTCGCGCGACGGGCCGCCCTCGACGAGGTAGGCGGCGAGGGTGAACGGGGCTCCCGTGAATCCGATGACCGGCGTGCCGCCCAGCGCGTCGGCGGTGAGGCGCACGGCATCGCGAACGGGATCGAGTGCCGCGTGGAGACGTTCGGGCGTGAACTCCTCGCGCACCCGGGCCACGTCGGCGGCGGTGCGCACCGGGTTCGCGAACACCGGCCCGCGGCCCGCCACGAGGTCGACGTCCACCCCCACGAGCTTCATCGGCACGACGATGTCGCTGAAGAACACCGCGGCGTCGACGCCGTGCCGGCGCACCGGCTGCAGGGTGATCTCGCTCGCGAGGTCGGGGGTCAGGCAGGCGTCGAGCATGCGGTGGTCGGCTCGGATCGCCCGGTACTCGGGCAGCGAGCGGCCGGCCTGACGCATGAACCAGACCGGCGTAGACTCGGGGCGGTCGCCCCTCAGGGCTCGGATCAATGGCGCGTCGCCCGTTCGGCCGTCGACGAGCGGGTGCGAAGCTGGGAGGAAGTTCATCGGTCGAGATGCTAGCTTATAGATCTGATGTGTCACATCTGATGTGCTCAGGTTCGAGCGAAACGCCGCGCGAAACATCCACGAATCCCTGATCAGAAAACGTATCGATAATCTATGCTGCTGTGCCTCTCCTTCGATCACCGCGGGTGCTCCTTCCCTCTGCTGGAGCGCCTTACCGGGCGTACCCGGGAGATCACCGAGGCACTGACCGCCGCGCCCGATACCGAGGGCGTCGTCGTGCTGTCGACGTGCAACCGCTTTGAGGTCTACGCGCAGGCGCCGCGCGACACCAGCGCTGAGCTCGTCGAGCAGATCTCCCGCACGGCGGGTGTGCCGGCGTCGTCGCTCTCGATGGCCGCCGACGTCGAGGTGGACCACCGCGCCGCCGAGCACCTCTTCGCCGTCGCCTCCGGCCTCAAGTCGGCCGTGGTCGGCGAGGAGGAGATCGCCGGGCAGGTGCGCCGCGCCCACGTCGAGGCGCGCGAGCGCGGAACGGTGACCCATCACCTCGAGCGCCTGTTCCAGACCGCGACGCGCACCTCGCGCACGGTGAAGCACCGCACGGAGATCCACTCGCAGGGGCGCTCGCTCGTGCGGCTCGCGCTGCGCCTCGCCGAGATCCGCGTGCCCAGTTGGGAGGATGCGCGCATCCTCCTCATCGGCACGGGCGCCTACGCCGGCGCGACCATCGCCGCGCTGCGCTCCCGCGGGGCCGAGCGCATCAGCGTCCACTCCCCCTCGGGCCGGGCCGCCGACTACGCCGAGCGCCACGAACTCACCGCCGTCGACCCTGGCGAGCTGCGCCGAGCGCTCGACGCCGCCGACGTCATCATCGCCTGCAGCCGCACCGAGGAGCCCCTGCTCTCGGAGGCGGACTTCGCGCAGGCGGACGATGCAGCGGCGGATCGCGGCGGCGCCGAGCCCGAAGCCTCGCGCTCCTCGCGGCTGCTGATCGACCTCGGCATGCCCCGCAACATCGACCCGGCCGTCGCGCGCATCGACGGCATCGAACTGCTCGATCTCGAGACCATCGCGAAGCACGCCCCCATCACCGAACTCGGCACCGAGCACGAGGCGCTCGAGATCGTGCACGACGCCGCGGTCGAGTTCGGCGCCTCGCAGGCCGAGCGCGACACGCTGCCGGTGCTGCTCGCGCTGCGCGGGCACGTCAACGCGATCCTCGAGGAGGAGCTCTGCCGCGCCCGACGCGGCGACGACGCCGACGACGCCACCTCCGCCGACGTGGAAGCCGCGCTGCGCCGACTCACCGGCCGCCTGCTGCACGCGCCCACCACGCGCATCCGCTCGCTCGGGCGCGAGGGCCGGGCCTCCGAGGCCTCCGACGCGCTCTCCGCCCTGTTCGGGTTGGAGTCGGCCGACCGCGGCTGACCGGACCCGGGGCCGCGGGCCCACTACGGCCGGTAGTAGACCGCCACGCGGGAGCCGCCGTGCTCGACGACCTCGACCGGCGTATCGAAGACGCGCTGCAGCACCTCGGGGGTGAAGATCTCGTCGGGCGTGCCCGACGCCACCACGCGCCCATCGGCGAGCGCCACGATGCGGTCGGCGTAGGCCGCCGCGAAGTTCACGTCGTGGATGACGAGCACGACGGTCTTCCCGAGCGCATCGGCGGCCGCCCGCACCTGCCCCATCATCGAGACCGCGTGCCGCATGTCGAGCCCCGTCAGCGGTTCGTCGAGCAGCACGTAGTCGGTGTCCTGCGCGAGCACCATCGCCACGAACGCCCGCTGCCGCTGCCCGCCCGAGAGCTCGTCGATGAAGCGGTGCTCCATCGCGGTGAGGTCGAGGAACGCGATGGCCGAGTCGATCGCCGCCGCGTCGGCCGCGGTGATGCGGCCCGCCGAATGCGGGAAGCGCCCGAACGTGACGAGCTGCCGCACCGTGAGGCGCGACATGAAGTGATTCTCCTGCCGCAGGATCGACACCGCCCGCGCGAGGTCCCGGGGTTTCGCGGCGCGCACGTCGAGGTCGCCGATCACGACCCGCCCCGAGTCGGCGTCGAGCAGCCGCCCGATGATGGTGAGCATGGTCGATTTGCCCGCCCCGTTCGGCCCGATGAGTGCCGTGACGCCGCCGCGCTCGATCGCGAGGTCGATCGGGCCGAGTACCCGCCGACCGGCGTAGTGCTTCTCGACTCCGGTGAGTGCGATCACGAGCGACCCCCGTGGATCGCGCGGACGGGACGGAGGCGGCAACGGCTCATCATCGGAGCCCCTTTCTCAACAGGATGACGAGGAACAGGAGGCCCCCCGCGAATTCGATGATCACGGTCACGAGCCCCGCGGCGGCGAACACGTGCTTCAGCACGAACGTCGCACCGAGCAGCGTCACCAGCGCGACGCCGATGGCGAGCGGGAGGGTGTCGGAGTGGCGATCCTCGCGGGTGAACTGGTAGGCGATCGTGGCGACGAGGAAGCCGAAGAACGTCATCGGGCCGACCATCGTCGCCGACACCGAGATGAGCACCGCCACGGTCACGAGGATCAGCACGACCTCGCGGCGGTATGCGACGCCGAGCCCGGTGGCCACGTCGCGGCCGAGTGCGATGACGTCGAGCACGTGCCGCCGGCGCCACACGACGACCAGCACGATCGCGACGATCGCGCCCGCGATCGGCAGGTAGTCGGGGTTGCCCCTGCCGATGCTGCCGAACAGGCGGGCGCTCAGCACGTCGAACTCGCTGGGGGTGAGCAGTCGCTGCATGAACGTCGACAGCGAGCCGAAGCCGATGCCGAGCACTACCCCGACGAGCAGCAGCAGGTGCAGGTTCGCGCGCTTCCCCGAGAACAGCCACCCGTAGAGCAGGGTCGCGAACGAGATCATGAGGAGGCTCTGCGCGACGATCTTCGGGATCCCCTCCATACCGACCGCGGCCATGCCGAAGACGAAGACGAGCGCCGTCTGCGAGAGCACGTACAGCGCGTCGAACCCGAGAATCGAGGGGGTGAGGATCCGGTTGGCGGTCGCCGTGTGGAAGAGCACGGTCGCGACGGCCTGGCACACCGACACGAGCACGATCGTTCCGAGCGAGGCGAGCCGCGACCGCACGATGATCCAGAACCCGTCGGAACCCGGCTCGGCGGGGTTGCCGTACACGAGGATCGCGATGGCGAGCACGACCGCCGCGCACCCCACGACGAGGAGCGCCCGATGCTCGCCGCACCACGCGAGCGGGGAGCGCAGACCATCGCGCACCCTGGTCTCGGGCGGCTCGGGGCGCGCACTCGGCTCCCCCGCCGGATCCTGCCGCTGCTCGGCGCTACGCACTGCGCCGCCGCAAAAGGATCGTGATGAAGGCGACCGACCCGACGATGCCCAGCACCATCGACACGGGCACCTCGAAGGGCATGCGCACCGTGCGGCCGATCAGGTCGCACGCCGTGACGAGCGCGATCCCGCCGAGGCACACCCAGGGCAGATTGCTGCGCACGTGATCGCCGCGGATCATCGCGACGACGTTCGGCACGACCAGCCCGAGGAACGGCAGGAACCCGACCACCACCGTCGTGACCCCGGCGGCGACCGCGACGAGCGCCGTGCCAGCGACGAGCACGAGCTCGTACCGCACGCCGACGCTCGTCGCGATCTCCTCGCCGAGACCCGCCACGGTGAGGCGGTCGGCGAGCACGAAGACCAGCAGGGTGACGATGCCGACGACCCACAGCACCTCGTAGCGGCCGCGCACCACCGAGGTGAAGCTGCCCATGAACCAGGTGCCGATCATCTGCAGCAGGTTGAACTGCGCGGCGAGGAAGGTGGTGAGCGCGCTCACGACGGCGCCCAGCATGATCCCGATGAGCGGCACCACGAGCGTCGTGCGGATGACGATGCGGCGCAGGATCGCCATGAACACGAGCGTGCCGACGAAGGCCGAGAGGCTGGCGATCACCATGCGCCCGACGAGACCCACCTGGGGCGCGACCAGCACGGTGAGGAGCAGCCCGAGCGCCGCCCACTCCGTCGTACCGGAGGTCGTCGCGTCGACGAAACGGTTCTGCGTGAGCATCTGCATCACGAGCCCGCTCGTCGCCAGGGCGGCGCCCGCCAGTACGAGGGCGAGCGTGCGCGGCACCCGCGTGATCCAGAACATCTCGCCGCCGCGCTCCCCGCCCGCGATGTCGTACGCGCCGACGAGTAGCGAGGCGACGAGCAGCGCGGCGACCAGCACGATCGCGACGATCAGCGTGATCGACCCCCTCCAGCGGGAACGACGGGCGGGGCCGGCACCGTGGGTGCGGGCCCCGCCCGGAACCGCCGGAGCGGTTTGCTGCGTCGCGCTCATGCGCCCGCGAACGCCTCCTGGATCTGCTCGTACAGCTCGGTGTAGGCCTGGATGTCCTCGGTGAGGTAGAAGTCGGAGTCGAGGTAGACGACCTGATCCTTCGCGACCGCCGTCACGCCCTGGAGCGCCTCGGAGCCGGCGATCAGCTCGTCTGCGGGCACGGCGCCCGGCTCGGGCTCCGCGAACGACGCGTCGCGATCCAGCACGACGATCCAGTCGGGATTCGCCTCGGCGATCGCCTCGACGCTGATGTCGTCGCCGTGCGACGTGTCTTCGGCCTCCTGCTCGATCGCGGGCCGAAGGTCGAGTGCCGAGAACACGGGACCCACGCTGCGGCCGGTCACCGGGGCGGCGAACTCGATCTTGCCGCCGGAGGTGATCAGGCCGATGACGGAATCCGATCCGTTGTACGCCTGCTTCGCGTCGGCGATGGACTGGTCGAGCTCGGAGACGAGCTCCGCCGCCTCGTCCTCCCGGTCGAAGATCTGCCCGAGGATCTCGGTCTCGCGCTTGAGCTCGTCCATCGGATCCTCGCCGTCGCGCGGGTCGATCTCGATGACGGTCGCGTCGGGGTTCTGCTCGACGATGGTGTCGTACGACTCGGAGAACCGGTAGCCGCCGATGATGAGGTCTGGCTGCGCCGCGACGATCGCCTCGAGGTTCGGCTCGCGGTGCGTGCCGACGTCCGCGATCTCGGGGTCGTCGGTGTAGTCGGGCCACGCCGTGCCCATGATGCCCTTCGGGGCGGCGACGAGCGGCACGTCCCACTCGTCGAGGGTCTCGAACACGTGGTTGTCGAGTGCGACGACGCGCTCGGGGTTCACCGGCACCTCGACCTCGCCGTGATTGTCGGTGATGGTCACGGCGGTCGCGCCGGACGCGGCCGGCTCGGATTCCGCCTCCGCGGCGGGGGCGCACGCGGAGAGCGCGAATGCGGCGGTCGCAGCGAGGGCCGTGAGGGCTGCACTGCGGAGCTTCAGGGTGGACACGTGGCTGCTCATTTCGTCTCGGGTCTCATCGATCTGCGCCGCGCAGGTCAGCGTGGCGCAGGGCCGCGGCGTATGCCGACTGCCCCGAGTTAGCCTAGCCATCCTTTCATCTGATGTTCAAGAATCGAGGCTCGTTCAGTAGCGCCCGAGCGATTTTGCGCATGCCGAAGCGCGAAATGCAGTAGTCGAAGCGGTCGTTTACGCACTCCATACGCGCGCATCTCCCGGATCCGAACAGCGGACCCGGGAGATGCGCGTGGATCGTGCGACTGCGATCGTGCGATTGCGATCGGCTACTGCAGATGCGGCGGACGCGGGGCGCCGGGCACCGAGAAATCGGGCTGCCCATCGGGGCCCGCCGGAATCGGGCGGCCGTCGGCGAAGGTCGGCCAGGGCAGCAGACCTGAGGCCCCGCCCGCCTGACCCTGCGGGGGCAGCCCCTGCCGCGGCGCGGGCGCGGGCTGCTGCTGCTGCTGCGCGGGCGCGGGCTGCGGCGCGGGCGCGGGCGCGGGCTGCTGCTGCGCGGGCGCGGGGTGCTGCGCGAGCGCCTGCGGGTGCTGCTCGGCGCGACCGCGCGACTGCTGCGCGACGTACGGAGCGGGGCCGACCTGGCGCGCGCCGCGGGCGGCGCGGGCGGCCTCCCGCTCGTCTGCGCCGAAGAACCAGCGGAGCAGGAGCGTGATCGAGAGGCCCAGTGCCGTCAGGATCAGAATCGCGGTGGCGATCTTCCAGTACATGTCGGGCACGTTCAGCTCGAAGGCGTCGATGCCGACGGGCGCGGTGAACAGGATGCCCGAGAGCACCGCCAGCACGCTCGTCACGAACGCGAAGCGCGTGACGGTCTCGGAGTGCTGCGCGCCGACCCGCAGCAGGAGCTGCGCGCAGAGGATCACGAGGCGCGTCACGACGATCACGAACAGCGACTTCCAGAAGATCTCCCAGAGCAGCGAGTACGGGCTGTAGGGAGTCATCCAGATGACGATCATCAGGAGGCCCAGAATGTAGGCGTTGGCGATGAGCGCGACCGGCGCGTACCAGTCCGACTTCTGCTCGCGTCGCGTATCGAGCGCCGTGAAGATCACGAAGACGGCGAACAGCGCGAACGTCGAGAACACGCGCTCGAACTTGCCCTGGAAGTCGCCGATGAAGAGCAGGGAGATGGAGGCCACGGTGAGCCCGGCGAGCAGGATGATGCTGACCTTCAGGAAGGTCGAGAGCTTGCGCTGCGGGGCACCCGCCCGATCGGCCTGCCGAGCGGGCCGCTGCTGGCCCTGCTGCGGCGTCTGGCGCGCGCCGTCCGGCGAGTACGACGGGGCCGAGGCCTGCTCGCTCTGCCGCGGCGCGGGCGTCTGGTCTGATGCGTGAGTGTTCGGATCGCTCATGGCGTTCAGTCTCCCCTGATCTGTTGACGATCACCAGCCTAGACCGTCAGCGCGCAGACCCCTGGGAAAGCCGCCGCGGTCGGAGCGCACCGGCACCGGGCGCGCCACGCGACCGCGTAGACTGAAGCCCGTACGTTCGGCGCTCCCGTGCGCCGAAATCGCCCCCGAGCCACGGAGCACATCGAGCGTGACAGACATCGACGCCACCCAGAGCGGTCCCCGCCCCGACACGGTCGCCGATGCGATCGCGACGCCCGAGAAGGAGCAGCCCTACGGCGCGCTCGGGCTGAAGCCCGACGAGTACGAGCGGATCCGCGAGATCCTCGGCCGCCGCCCCACCTCGGGCGAGCTGGCCATGTACTCGGTCATGTGGTCCGAGCACTGCTCCTACAAGTCGTCGAAGGTCTACCTGCGCCAATTCGGCAAGAAGGTCAACGACAAGATGCGCGAGCGCCTGCTCGTGGGCATGGGCGAGAACGCCGGCGTCATCGACATCGGCGAGGGCTGGGCCGTGACCTTCAAGGTCGAGAGCCACAACCACCCCTCCTACATCGAGCCGTTCCAGGGCGCCGCCACCGGCGTCGGCGGCATCATCCGCGACATCATCTCGATGGGCGCCCGTCCCGTCGCCGTGATGGATCAGCTGCGATTCGGCGCCATCGACGATCCCGACACGGCGCGCGTGGTGCACGGCGTCGTCTCGGGCATCTCGTCGTACGCGAACTGCCTCGGCCTGCCGAACCTCGGCGGCGAGACCGTCTTCGACGGCGTGTACCAGGCGAACCCGCTCGTGAACGCGCTCGGCGTGGGAGTGCTGCGCCACGAGGATCTGCACCTCGCCAACGCCTCGGGCACCGGCAACAAGGTCGTGCTCTTCGGCGCCCGCACCGGCGGCGACGGCATCGGCGGCGCGTCGATCCTCGCCTCCGACAGCTTCAGCGAGGGCGGGCCCACGAAGCGCCCCGCCGTGCAGGTGGGCGATCCCTTCGCCGAGAAGGTGCTCATCGAGTGCTGCCTCGAGCTCTTCCGCGACGAACTCGTCGAGGGCATTCAGGATCTCGGGGCCGCGGGCATCTCCTGCGCCACGTCGGAGCTCGCCGCGAACGGCGACGGCGGCATGTTCATCGAGCTCGACAGCGTGCTGCTGCGCGATCCCTCGCTCACCGCCGAGGAGATCCTCATGTCGGAGAGCCAGGAGCGCATGATGGCGGTCGTGCACCCCGACAAGCTCGACGCGTTCCTCGCCGTCACCGCGAAGTGGGACGTCGAGACGAGCGTGCTCGGCGAGGTCACCGACACCGGCCGCCTCGTCATCAACTGGCGCGGCGAGGAGATCGTGAACGTCGACCCCTCGACGGTCGCCGTCGACGGCCCGGTCTACGAGCGCCCCGTCGCGTACCCCTCCTGGATCGACGAGCTGCAGGCATCGGGCGTCAACGCCTCGGGCCTCGCCCGCTCCGCGAGCGGCGACGACCTGCGCGCGCAGATGATCGCCGTGGCCGCGTCGCCGAACCAGGCCGACGTGTCGTGGGTCACCAACCAGTACGACAAGTACGTGCTCGGCAACACCGCCCTCGCGTTCCCCGACGGCGCCGGCATGATCCGCGTCGATGAGGAGAGCGGCCTCGGCGTCGCGATCGCGACGGACGCGAACGGCCGCTACTGCCAGCTCGACCCGTACGTCGGCTCGCAGCTCGCGCTCGCCGAGGCGTACCGCAACGTCGCCACGTCGGGTGCGGTGCCGACCGCGGTCACCGACTGCCTGAACTTCGGCAGCCCCGAGAACCCCGAGGTCATGTGGCAGTTCTCGCGCGCCGTGGAGGGGCTCTCCGACGCCTGCCTCGAGCTCGAGGTTCCCGTCACCGGCGGCAACGTCTCGTTGTACAACCAGACCGGTGACACCCCCATCCACCCGACGCCCGTCGTGGGCGTGCTCGGCATCATCGACGACGTCGCCCGGCGCGTTCCGAGCGGCTGGCAGGACGAGGGCGAGCACCTCTACCTGCTCGGCGTCACCCGCGACGAGCTCGACGGATCGGCCTGGGCCGAGACCGTGCACGAGCACCTCGGCGGCCGCCCCCCGATCGCCTCGCTCGCCGACGAGCGGGCGCTCGCCGAGCTGCTCCACGCGGGCGCGCAGGGCGGGCTCATCTCGGGCGCCGTCGACCTCTCCGAGGGCGGCCTCGCGCAGGCGCTCACCGACGGCGCGCTGCGCTTCGGCGTGGGGGCTCGCGTGTGGATCGAGGAGATCATCTCGCGCGACGGGGTCGACGCGACCGCGGCGCTCTTCTCGGAGTCGCAGGCGCGC
The DNA here is from genome assembly GCF_001477055.1 of Leucobacter chromiiresistens. Taxonomy (GTDB): domain Bacteria; phylum Actinomycetota; class Actinomycetes; order Actinomycetales; family Microbacteriaceae; genus Leucobacter; species Leucobacter chromiiresistens_A. Next base: position 36,854 of record NZ_LDRK01000038.1, on the reverse strand, counting down.
GTGCTCGTCGCCGTGCCGCACGAGGAAGAGGTCAAGTTCCGCGGGCTCTGCTCGGGTCGCGACTTCCCCGTGCTGCGCATCGGCGTGACCGACGGCTCCGGCGCCGACGCCGCGATCGAGGTGCAGGATCGCTTCACGCTGCCCCTCTCCGAGCTCGGGGCTGCGTCGCGCGCGACCCTTCCGGAGCGCTTCGGCGCGGTGATCGGCGAATCCGCCTAGCCGGAGAGGGCTCCGGTGCCGGCCGGCTTCGGTGCCGGCCGGCTTCGGTGAGAGATCGGGCTTCGGTGAGAGGGTTTCTGCGGAATTCTTCTCACCGAAGCCCGATCTCGTACTGAGGAGCGGCGCGAACGCGGGCGCGTGCGCGTGCGCGGCGCGAGCGCGTGCGTGACCGCGGGCGCGCCGGAGCCGGCTGGAGCGGGTGCTCGTCAGCGCGTGAGGTACCCCGATACGCGGCCGATGATGCGGGTGTGGATCTCGTCGACCGGCAGCGTGGCGTCCACGGTGAAGTACCGGTGCGGGTCGGCTGCGGCGAGTGCCCGGAAACCCTCGCGCACCGCGACGTGGAATGCGGTGTCCTCGGCTTCGAGCCGGTCTGCTGATCCTCCGCGGGCTCGGCGGCGGCCCGCGCTCGTCTCGGGATCGAGGTCGAGCAGGATGGTGAGGTGCGGCCAGAGTCCACCGGCCGCCCACTCGCTGATGCGGCGCACCTCTTCGACGTCGAGCACGCGACCGGCGCCCTGGTAGGCGAGCGATGAGTCGATGTAGCGATCCTGGACCACGACCGCGTCGCGCTCCAGGGCCGGGCGCACCACCTTCGCGACGTGCTGAGCGCGGTCGGCGGCGTAGAGCAGTGCTTCGGCGCGCGCGTCGACGTCACCGATCTCGTCGCCGCCGTGCAGCAGCAGGCGTCGCAGTTCGGCGCCGAGCCGCGTACCGCCGGGTTCTCGGGTGCGCACGACCTCGAGGCCGCGCCCGTCGAGCCACTGCCCGAGCATGTCGGCCTGCGTGGTCTTGCCCGCGCCGTCTCCCCCTTCGAGGGTGATGAAGGTCCCGCTCATTTGCTCCTCAGCGGCCGGAGCCGCGCTCGTACTACGCCTGCGCTTCTGCGGCTGCTCGGTTGGCGGCTCGCGTCGCGGCGGCCTTCTTCGCCGCCGCCGATCGCGCCGGGTCGACCGTCTTCGATGCAGACGTCGACGTCTTGGCTGCCGACGTCTTAGCTGCGGGTTTCTTGGCGGCTGGTTTCTTGGCGGTCGTCTTCTTCGCAGCAGGCTTCTTCGCGGCGGCCTTGCGGGCGGGCGCCTTCTTCTTCGCCGGCCCCTTCGCTCGCTTGATCGCCAGCAGTTCGACGGCTCGCGCGAAGTCGACGTCTTCGACGCTGTCGCCGCGCGGAATGGTGGCGTTCGTCTCGCCGTCCGTGACGTACGGGCCGAAGCGCCCGTCCTTCACCTTGATCGGCTTGCCGCTGACCGGATCGGCTTCGAACTCCTTGAGCGCGCTCGAAGCGCGCTTCGCCCCGTACTTCGGCTGCGCGAACAGCTCCTGCGCTCCTGCGAGGTCGATGGAGAAGATCGCGTCTTCGCTCGGCAGGGATCGGGTGTCGCTCCCCTTCTTGAGGTACGGGCCGTAGCGCCCGTTCTGCGCGGTGATCTCGGCCTCGGACTCGGGGTCGAAGCCGACGACGCGGGGAAGCCCCAGCAGGGCCACTGCCGTGTCGAGGTCGATGGTGGCCGGGTCCATGCTCTTGAACAGCGAGGCGGTGCGCGGCTTCTGCCCCTTGGGCAGTTCTTCACCTTCGTCGGGGAGCTCGGTGACGTACGGACCGAATCTTCCGTTCTTCGCGACGATGCGCTTCGAGGTCTCGGGATGCAGACCGACGACGCGATCCTCGGCGGGCTCCGCGTCGGCGAGCTCGTGCGCCTTCGCGGGCGTCAGCTCGTCGGGCGCGAGGCCGTCGGGTATGTTGACGCTGCGGGGCTTCACCACGCCGTCGTCTCCGACCTCGCACTTGTCGTCGACGACCTCCAGGTACGGGCCGTACTTGCCGTTGCGGAGCGAGATCTCGTCATCGATCTTGATCGTGTTGATCGCTCGGGCATCGATCTCGCCGAGGTTGTCGACGACGCCGCGCAGCCCGGGGTGGGCGTCGGTGCCGAAGTAGAACTCGCCGAGCCACTTGCCGCGATCCGCCTCGCCCGAGGCGATGCGGTCGAGGTCGTTCTCCATCTCGGCGGTGAAGTCGTAGTCGACGAGCTCGCTGAAGTGCTCCTCGAGCAGACGCACTACGGAGAATGCGATCCAGCTCGGAACGAGGGCCTGGCCCTTCTTCGCGACGTAGCCGCGATCCATGATGGTGCTGATGATCGCCGCGTACGTCGAGGGTCGGCCGATGCCGAGCTCCTCGAGGCGCTTCGTGAGGCTCGCCTCGGTGTACCGCGGCGGCGGGCTCGTCTCGTGGCCCTTCGCCGACGGCGCCTCGATGCCGAGCGCCTGGCCGGAGGTGAGCTGCGGCAGCTTCGCGTTCTGATCGCCGCTCTTGTCGCCGCGGTTCTCGTCGCGCCCCTCCTCGTACGCGAGCAGGAAGCCGGGGAAGGTGATGACCGTTCCGCTGGTCGTGAATTCCGCTGCGGTGGGCGCCGCGTTCGCGTTCTCGGGCACCTGAGCGGCGAGCGTCACCGTATCGGTCGATCCCTTGGCATCGGCCATCTGGCTGGCGACGGTGCGCTTCCAGATCAGCTCGTACAGCGCGTGCTCGCCCTGCGTCAGCTTCCCCTTCAGCGCGGTCGGCCGCTGGAACACCTCGCCCGCGGGGCGGATGGCCTCGTGGGCCTCCTGCGCCCCTTTCGCCTTTCCCGTGTAGACGCGCGGCTTCTCGGGCAGCGTGTGGGCGCCGTACAGCTCGGAGGCCTGCGCACGCGCGGCCTGCACGGCCTGCTTCGAGAGCGAGGGCGAGTCGGTGCGCATATAGGTGATGTAGCCGTTCTCGTACAGCGACTGCGCGAACGACATGGTCTGCCGCGAGCTGTACCGGAGCTTGCGGGAGGCCTCCTGCTGCAGCGTCGACGTCGTGAAGGGGGCCGCCGGGCGGCGGGTGTGCGGCTTCGTCTCGACCGACACCACCTTGCCGCGCGCATGCTCGGCGAGGAGGGCGGCGATGCGCTCCGCGCGGTCCTGCTCGAGCGGGATGACCCCGGCCTTCGCCGCGCGCGCCGTCAGCTTGCCGTCGTCGCCGAAATCGCCGCCCGTCGCGACGCGCTGCGCGTCCAGCCGCACGAGTCGCGCTTCGAACGCCGTGCTGTCCGCTGCGTCCGCCTCCGGCCGGAACGTGGCCGTGAGGTCCCAGTACTCCGCGGCGCGGAACGCCTGGCGCTCGCGCTCGCGGTCGACCACGAGCCGTGTCGCCGCCGACTGCACGCGACCGGCGGAGAGCTTCGGGGCGACCTTGCGCCAGAGCACGGGTGAGATGTCGTAGCCGTAGAGGCGGTCGAGAATGCGCCGGGTCTCCTGCGCATCCACGAGAGCCGTGTCGAGGTCGCGCGTATTCTGCTTCGCCTGCTCGATCGCATCCTGCGTGATCTCGTGGAACACCATGCGGTGCACGGGAACCTTCGGCTGGAGCACCTCGAGGAGGTGCCATGCGATGGCCTCGCCCTCGCGGTCCTCATCGGTTGCGAGCCAGAGCTCGTCGGCTCCCTTCAGCGCTCGCTTCAACTCGGAGACGGTCTTGCGCTTGTTGTCGTTCACCACGTAGTACGGTGCGAAGTCGTTCTCGACATCGACCGCGAACTTGCCGAAGGCGCCCTTCTTCAGCTCCGCGGGCAGCGCCGACGGCTCCGCGAGGTCGCGCACGTGGCCGACCGAGGCGATGACCTCGTACTCGTCTCCGAGGTAGCCGCCGATCGTCTTCGCCTTGGTCGGCGACTCGACGATCACGAGTTTCTTCGTACCCTTCACGGGTCTCCTTCGTTGCTTCACGCAGTGCAGGGCTGCTCCGCCAGGACCGGCCGAGGGTTCTGCTCCGACACGATACACATTCTCGCGTGAGAATCCACCTCCCGGATTCCACGCGCGTTCTCCTCTCATTATGTCCGTCGTTCCGATGACTTCTCGCATCGACCGCTGCCGCACCCGTTCATGCGCCCTCGCCGCCGCCGATGTAGAGGTACGGATTCACGTCGGGGTACGCGTTGGAGGGGCGGGTCGAAAGCGTGAAGTGGGAGTGGGGCCCGGAGGTGCACCCGCTCATGCCGGCCAGCGCGACGGTCTGGCCGGCGCGCACCGAGGTGCCCGGCGCGACTCCGAGGGCCGCGGGGGAACCCGGGGCCACGTGGTTGTGCGAGCTGTAGAGCACCCGGCCGCGGTATTCGTGCCGGATCAGCACGGTGTAGTTCGGTCCGCGCCACCAGGTCGGCTCGGCGATGCACTTCGCTGGCGGCCCGGCCCCGTCGGCTCCGGCGAGAACGACCACGCCGTCGTAAGGCGCGTAGAGCGGGGAGCCCTCGGTGGTGCGGAGATCGATGGAGTACCCGTCGTGGAACCCCTGCGTGATGCCGGGCTCCGCGCTCGGCCACGCCCATCCGTTCGCACCGACTGCGCCGCCCGGAGCCTCGGCGGCCGGCGGCGGTCCGGCGTGCGCGGAGGCGCTCACCGCGCCGAACGGGCCGCCCGCCGTCACGTCGACCCGCGCGTCGGCGAGCGCTGCGTCGAGCTCGCAGCTCGCGATCTCGGTGTTCGCGGATGCTGCGATCTCCTGGGCCAGCGCACAGGGCTCGCCGGAGATGAATCCCGCTGCGGCATCGGCTGCGGCGAGCGCAGCCGCGTCGGCCGTCGCGGCCGCGCGATGTCCGGCTTCGAGGTGCGATGACGCTGTGATCACGGGAATACCGAGGCAGAGGGCGGCGGCCGCGCAGACGAGGGTGGCGGGGGCGCTCACGCGTGCGCGCCCTCAGTGGAACGCGCGGCGCACGAGCGCGACGTGATCGTCACGTGAGTCAGCAGTCCTCCGGCCGGCCTCGAACGCAGGGTGACGCAGTGCAGCGCGCCGTCGTCCTCGCGTTCGACCTCCACCCGCCCGCCGAGCCCGTCCAGTCGCGCCTCGGCGAGATCCCGGTCTCCGCGCGCCTCGAACCGCGCGATCTCGGCCGAGACGGAGACGAGTGCGATCCGGTGCGCAGCGAGGAGGATCCCGCCGATCACGAGCCCGAGCACGGCGAGCACGGCGGGCACGACGATCGCGAATTCAGCTGTCACCGTGCCGCGATCGTCGTGCCGCAGTGCCGCGAGCATCAGGATGCCGTGCCGAGGGCGTTCTCGACGAGCTGGACGAGCATCGCGCGGATCTCGCTCGAACGCATGATCGCGACGAGCAGGCCGGCGAAGGCCACCGCCGCCATGATGACGATCGCGTACTCCGCCGTCACGGCTCCGCGCTCGTCGTCGACGAGTGCTCGCATCCCGGAAACGGGAGCGTACGCGCGGCCCCCGCCCCGGGCTGCGCGGCGACGACGCGTCGAGCGCGCTCGTCGCAGCCGTCGATCGGTGCGCTCGGATGTCATTCCTCGGTCGGACACGAGCTGAAGTGTGGGCTGCATCGGAACTCTCCTTGACCTCGCACGGCCCCGGCGGTCGCCGGTGCACTCATCCTCACCGAATGCAGCAAGGCGCAGCGCCCGGCAACCGAGAACTGTGGAGAAGTCCGGACGACGCGCGTGGTTCACTGCCTGTGGAGAATGCACGCGACTCCCGGATCCTCGGCAGTCGCGCCGTGGGCACGGGCGCGCAGTTCGCGCCGCACCCGTAGCACACCGGCACCGCAGCGAATGAACTGATCTAGATGAGGCTTGCCTAACTTTCTGCTAGATTGACGGAGGCCTTCTCAGCCGCTGGCGCTTTTCGGCGCCATGACCCTACTCCCACACGAAGGGAGCGCTTGTGCGCACTTCCCGTCTCCTCGCCGCCGCCGGCGTCGCCGCGGCCCTCGCAATCGGGCTCACCGCTTGCAGCCCCTCCTCCTCCGACCCCGCCTCATCCGCAGCGGGCAATCCCGCTGACGACAGCGCCTTCCCCGTCACGATCGAGCACGCCTACGGCGAGACGACGATCACCGAGAAGCCCGAGCGCGTCGCCAGCATCGCGTGGGCGAATCACGAGGTTCCGCTCGCCCTCGGCATCGTGCCCGTCGGCATGAGCAAGGCGACCTGGGGCGATGATGACGACAACGGGATTCTGCCGTGGGTCGAGGAGAAGCTCGACGAGCTCGGAGCCGATGAGCCCGCCCTCTTCGACGAGACCGACGGCATCGACTACGAAGCCGTGGCAGACACGCAGCCCGACGTCATTCTCGCGGCATACTCCGGGCTGACCCGCGAGGAGTACGACACGCTCTCGAAGATCGCTCCCGTCGTGGCCTACCCCGACGTCGCCTGGGGCACTCCGGTCGACGAGATGATCGAGATGAACTCCGCGGCTCTCGGCCTCGGCGCCGAAGGCGATGCCCTGATCGAGCAGCTCGATTCCGACGCGGACGCAGCGCTCGAAGCGCACAGCGTCCTGAAGGACAAGAAGATCCTGTTCGCCTACATCGACCCCTCCGATCTCAGCCAGGTGGGCTACTACACGGCGGCCGACACGCGCCCCGGCTATCTGCACGACGATCTCGGCCTGCCGCTCCCCTCGATCGTCGAGGAGAACGCGGACAGCGAGGAGTTCTATCTCACCGCGAGTGCGGAGGACGCCGATAAGTTCTCCGATGTCGATGTGTTCGTGACGTACGGCGACGACTCGCTGATCGCCACCCTCCAGGCCGACCCGCTGCTGTCGAAGATTCCCGCGATCGCCGAGGGACGCATCGCGATCCTGCCGGATGCGACGCCGATCGCCGCCTCCGCCAACCCGTCTCCGCTGTCGATTCCCTGGGGGCTCGACGACTACCTCGGGATGCTCGCAGCTCCGCTCGAGCAGTGACGCTCGGCGTCGGGTTCTCGCTCTGACATGGTGTCCGCTCTCATCTCACCCATGCCGGTCGTCGCGAGTCTGCAGCGACCGGCATGGGCCCGCGCCTCTTGGCTGCTCGTCGGTTCCGCCGTACTGGTCGTGCTGTGCGCGCTCTCGGTGAGCTTCGGCGTCCGTGAGGTCGGGTTCGGCGACATCGTCGCCGCGCTCGGAGGTCACGACGACACGCTTGCGCAGGCTGCCGTGATCAAGCGGATTCCGCGCACGGTGCTCGCGCTGCTCGTCGGCGCGAGCCTCGCGCTCTCGGGTGCGACGATGCAGGCCGTCACGCGCAATCCAGTAGCGGATCCCGGCATCCTCGGCGTCTCCAATGGAGCATCGCTCGCCGTGGTCTGCGGGATCGCCTTCTTCAGCATCAGGAATCCCTACGGCCAGATGACGCTCGCGATCGTCGGGGCCGCCCTCGCCGCGGCATTCGTGTACACCGTGGGTTCGCTCGGCCGCGGCGGCGCGACTCCGCTGAAGCTCGCCCTGGCGGGAGCTGCGACGTCGGCGGCGTTCGCCTCGCTGATCAGCGCCGTGATGCTGCCGCGCGTCGACGCCCTGCCCGCATTCCAGTCGTGGCAGATCGGCGGTGTCGGCGGTGCGGAGTGGCCCCGGATCGCGATCACGGCGCCGGTGCTCGCTCTGGGAGCGCTGATCTGCTTCGCGAGCGCGAAAGGGATGAACTCCCTCGCGCTCGGCGACGAGATGGCCCGCGGGCTCGGCGAGCAGGTCTTCCGCACGCGCCTGGTCTCGGCACTCGGGGCGGTGATCCTCGCGGGTGCTGCGACGGCGATCGCCGGACCGATCGGATTCGTGGGCCTCGTCATCCCGCACGCCTGCCGGTTGCTGATCGGCACCGATCATCGCTGGCTGCTCCCCTTCTCCGCTCTGGCCGGCGCGGGGCTGCTCCTGGCGAGCGACATCATCGGCCGGGTCGTGTCGCCGGGCTCGGAGGAGATCCAGGTCGGCATCATCACTGCGATCATCGGCGCACCGTTCTTCATCTGGATCGTGCGGCGCCAGAGAGTTCGAGAACTGTGAACGCGATGAGCCGGACCGCCCGCCTGCACGAGGCCCCGCCCTGCGACAGCACGGCCGCGATCATCTCCGGTCGTCGATCGCGGCGCAGACGTCACGCGAGAGTGACGATCCTGCTCGGTGCGCTGCTCGTCGCCCTCTTCACCGTCGCCCTCATGGTCGGGAACACGTTCTACCCGCTGGACGAGGTCGTCCGAGTGCTCTTCGGCGAAACGGTCCCGGGGGCCTCGTTCACGGTCGGAGAGCTGCGACTGCCGCGCGCCGTGCTCGCCATCCTGGCCGGCGGGTCGTTCGGCATCGCCGGTGTGACCTTCCAGACGCTGCTGCGCAACCCGCTCGCGTCGCCCGACATCATCGGCGTCTCGAATGGCGCCGGGGCCGCTGCCGTCATCGGCATCATCGTGCTCTCCGCAGACGGGCCGCTGGTCTCTCTGCTGGCACTCGGCGGTGCTCTGCTCACAGCGGGTGCGATCTACCTCTTGTCGATGAAGGGCGGCTTCGCCGGCACCCGACTCATCCTCATCGGGATCGGGATCGCGGCGATGCTGCAGAGCATCATCTCCTACCTGCTGTCGCGCGCCGCGGCCTGGGATATCCAGACGGCCATGCAGTGGCTCGCCGGCAGCCTGAACAATGCGTCGTGGGAGCGTGCAGCGCCCCTCCTCCTCGCTGTGATCTGCATCGTTCCTCTGATGCTCTCGCAGGGTCGCGCACTCGGCGCGCTCCGCCTGGGCGACGACTCGGCCGCCGGCCTCGGGGTTCGCGTGAACCCGACCCGTGTGCTCCTCATCCTCGGCGCGGTGACGCTCCTGGCCTGTGCGACCGCGGCCACCGGACCGATCGCGTTCGTCGCGTTCATGGCCGGCCCCATCGCGGCTCGGCTCACCGGCCCGGGAGCGAATCTGCTGGCGCCGACTGCCCTCGTGGGTGCCGCGCTGGTGCTGAGCAGCGACCTCATCGGCCAGTTCGCCTTCGGAGAGCGCTACCCGGTGGGCGTGATCACGGGCGTGCTCGGAGCTCCCTATCTGATCTATCTCCTCATCCGCACCAACCGCTCGGGAGGCTCACTGTGACCGAAGCGCACGCGCTGCAGGCGAATGCCGTCACCCTCGGATACGGCGATCGCACCGTTGTTCGAGACCTGGATCTCGACATCGCTCCGGGCCGCATCACCACCATCGTCGGAGCCAACGGCTGCGGCAAGTCGACGCTCCTGCGCTCGCTCGCCCGCCTGCTCAGGCCCTCCTCAGGACAGATCGTGCTCGACGGCGCCTCGGTGCACGCGAGACCCACGAAGGAGGTGGCGCGGATCATCGGGCTGCTGCCGCAATCGCCCGTCGCTCCCGAGGGCATCGCGGTGGCCGACCTCGTGGGGCGCGGTCGGCACCCTCACCAGACGATGTTCTCGCGGTGGAGCCCGCGCGACTACGAGGTGGTGGCCGACGCGCTCGAGGCGACCGGAATCGCAGAGCTGGCGGATCGGAGCGTGGACGAGCTCTCGGGAGGGCAGCGTCAACGCGTGTGGATCGCTATGGCACTGGCTCAGGAGACCGACGTTCTCCTGCTCGATGAGCCCACGACCTTCCTCGATGTCGCGCACCAGGTCGAAGTGCTCGATCTGCTCACCGATCTGAACGCTGCGCACGGCACGACGATCGTCATGGTGCTGCACGACCTCAATCTTGCAGCACGGTACTCCGATCGGCTCGTCGCCATGAAGAACGGCCGCGTGCACATCACCGGCACTCCGCAGGAGGTGGTGACCGTCGAGCACGTCGAAGAGGTGTTCGGCCTCGCCAACCGGGTCACCGCGGACCCGGTTTCGGGCAAGCCGCTGGTGACGCCCATCGGGAGGCACCATGTCGGCTGAGCAGCGCGCACAACGCCCCTCATCCGTGCTCGCCTGAGCTGGGAAGCGCGTCACACGGCCCCGAACATCGACAGCACGACGGGGAGCACCCCGAGCACGATGAACGACGGCAGCACGCAGACCCCGAGGGGCAGCAGCACCCGCACGCCGAGACGCTCCGCCTCGCGCTCGAGGCGCGCGGCGGCGGCGGCGCGCTCCGCATCGGCCTGCTCCAGCAGCAGCGGGCGCATCGGCACCCCGGCGGACTCGGCGGCGGCGACCGTCGCGAGCAGCGGGCTTCCGGCGCAGAAGCCGCCGAACGGCACCCACTCCGCCCCGAACTCGTCGACGCGGTCCACCACGATCCGCATCGCGACGACGGGCGGTGCGCCGCCTCCGAGCGCTACCCAGAGCAGTTCGCTCGGCAGCCCCGCGATCGTGTCCTCGCGCGCCGCGCGGCGCTGCAGCAGGCGCGACCAGTGCACCCCGATGCCGAGCAGCCCGGCGCCGACCGCGGCGATCACCGCTCCCGCAGGGCCGATCAGCACCGGCACCGGGTCGAAGCCGAGCAGCAGGCCGAGGAGCAGTGCCAGGATCGGCAGGGCCGCCACCATCCGCACCGTCGCTCGCGGCCCCGCCAGCAGCACCGACCGGCGTGCGCGCATCTGATCCAGTTCGCGCAGGGCCTCCGCGATGCGCTGCAGTGCGGGGGCGAGGGGCGCTCCGCAGACCTCGGCGATGCGCCACGCGACCGCGAGCACCCGCCATTCCGGCTCCTCCGCGGCGGCGAGCGCGGAGGGGATCGGGACGCCGTCGGCGACTCGCCCGCCGATGATGCCGGTCGCGGAGGTCGGCGATGCGTCCGCGGAGATCAGGGCGACGGCTCGAGCAGCAGGCACTCCCCCGCGCAGCAGCGCCGCGGCGCGCTCTGCGGCCACCGCCGCCTCGGAGCGCTGCTCCGCGGCCGCAGCCGGCGTGAGGCCGGGAACCCGTGCGCGCAGTCGTTCGCCGAGGCTCGCACCCATGCGCTAGGCCACCACCCTGCGCACGCCCAGCAGCCGATCGTCGGTCAGTTCGAGTGCCCCGATCGCACGCACTCGCGGGCCGCGACGGGTGCGCTCGACCTGCACGACGGCGTGGAGCGCCCCGACCGCCTGCCGGGCGAGCGCCTCGGGCGTCCACCCGGCGAGCGCTCCGAGGGCTTCGAGGCGAGCCGGAACCTCCTCCAAGCGGCTCGCGTGGAGCGTGCCGGCCCCACCGTCGTGTCCCGTGTTGAGCGCGGCGAGCAGTGTCGAGATCTCAGCACCCCGACATTCGCCGAGCACGATGCGATCGGGGCGCATGCGCAGCGCCTCGCGCAGCAGACGGTCGATCGACACCTCGCCGATGCCCTCGGCGCTCGCCTGGCGCGTCTCCAGGGCGACCGAGTGGCGGTGCCGCAGTCTCAGCTCGGCGACGTCCTCGATCGTCAGGATGCGCTCGTGCGGCGGTGCGAGGTCGAGCAGAGCTGCGAGCACCGTGGTCTTGCCGCTCCCCGTGCCTCCCGTGATGAGCACGTTGCGGCGGTCGACGATCAGTTCGCGCAGCATCGAGGCGGTGCGCGCCGCGCACAGGCCTGCCGCGACGAGTTCGTCGAAGCTCGGGGGCGAGATGCGCGGCAGCCGGATCGAGACTGCGGCGCCCCCGACTGCGATCGGGGGCAGCACCGCGTGCACGCGCATTCCGTCGCCCAGCCGCACGTCCGCGCAGGGGTGCAGCTCATCGAGGTGCCGCCCGCCCGCAGCGATCAGGCCGGTGGCGAGTCGATGCACGGCGTCGGGCTCCGCCCGCCACTCGCGCACCTCGTGGAGGGAGCCGGTGCGATCGAGCCACAACCGGCCGACCCCCTCGCGCACCTGCACCACGAGGTCCCGCAGCTCGGGGTCGTCGAGCAGGGGCAGGAGCCCGCCGAACGAGCGCCTCGCCGCACGGCTGAGCGCGGCGGATCGGCTGGCGACCGCGTGCGCCGAGCCGCTCGACGGCGGGTGATCCGTGTTCTCGTCTGGAGCCATGCGGCCATTCGAGCAGGCACGCCCCGCCTCGCGGGGACGCGTCGCGGAATCTGTGCGCAACGCGGCGGCCCGCCGCGATCCCCGACGATGTGAGCGGACGTCTGAACGGCACGGCACCGCGACGCCAGCCACCCCGCGACTCCCGCGACCCCGCGACTTCCGCCACCCCGCGACCCACCGCGATCGGGGCCCGACGTGAAGCGAGCCGCACAGAAGGTATAGCCTGGATCTGCGTTTCGGGAGTGTTACGGACCCCGTGCGCGACTGAAGGGGGCCGGGTGCGAGCGATCGCCCCGGAAATCGATCGAAGATAAGGGCGTCAATGAGCGATCAGACCGGCAGTATCGAAAGCCACCACCTCCCCGAGGGAGCGACCCCGGAGACCTATGCTCCGAGTCCCGAGTTCCGCGACCAGGCGAATGTCGCCGACTCGTCCGTCTACTGGAGGGCCGCACAGGATCCCGAGGGGTACTGGGCGGAGCAGGCGCAGAACCTGCAGTGGACGAGACCGTTCACCGAGGTGCTCGACTGGACGAACCCGCCGTTCGCGAAGTGGTTCCAGGACGGCGAGCTGAACGTCGCGGCGAACTGCCTCGACCGTCACGTCGCCGCCGGCAACGGCGACCGCGTCGCACTGCACTTCGAGGGCGAACCGGGCGACACCCGCACCCTCACCTACGCAGAGCTCACCCACGAGGTGAAGCGGGCCGCGAACATGCTCACGAGCCTCGGCGTCGAGGCGGGCGACCGCGTCGCCATCTACATGCCGATGATCCCCGAGACCGTCATCGCGATGCTCGCCGTCGCGCGGCTGGGCGCCGCGCACTCCGTCGTGTTCGGCGGGTTCAGTGCGGAGAGCCTCCGCGCCCGCATCGACGACGCGGAGGCGCGGCTCGTGATCACGGCCGACGGCGGGTGGCGCAAGGGCCGCGTCTCGGCACTGAAGCCCACGGTCGACGATGCGCTCGCGCTCAACGGCGGCGGCAGCACCGTCACCCGAGTGCTGGTCGTCGAGCGCGCCGGCAACGAGGTGGCCTTCGACGAGGATCGCGACCTGTGGTGGCACCGCGAGATCACGGCGTTCGACGGCGAGCACGAGCCCCAGGGCTTCCCGGCCGAGAACCCGCTCTTCATCCTCTACACCTCGGGAACCACCGGCAAGCCGAAGGGCATCCTCCACACCTCCGGCGGCTATCTGACCCAGGTCTCCACCACGCACCGCGACGTGTTCGATCTGAAACCCGAGACCGACGTGTACTGGTGCACGGCCGACATCGGCTGGATCACGGGACACAGCTACGTCGTCTACGGGCCGCTCGCGAACGGCGCGACGCAGGTCATCTACGAGGGCACCCCCGAGACGCCCGACTGGGGGCGCTGGTGGTCCATCATCCAGAAGTACGGCGTCACGATCTTCTACACCGCGCCGACCGCGATCCGCGCCTGCATGAAGGTCGGCCGCCAGGTGCCCGAGCAGTACGATCTCTCGTCGATCCGCGTGCTCGGCTCGGTCGGCGAACCGATCAACCCGGAGGCCTGGCGCTGGTACCGGGAGGTCATCGGCGCCGGTTCGGCGCCCATCGTCGACACCTGGTGGCAGACCGAGACGGGCGCGATCATGATCTCGCCGCTGCCCGGCCTCACGCACTTGAAGCCGGGCAGCGCGCAGGTGCCGCAGCCGGGCATCTCGGTGGCGGTCGTCGGGGAGGACGGCGAGCCCGTGGACAACGGGCAGGGCGGCCTGCTGGTGGTGCAGCGCCCCTGGCCGTCGATGGTGCGCACCATCTGGGGCGACGATCAGCGGTTCATCGACACGTACTGGGCGAAGTTCGGCGACCGCTACTTCGCCGGCGACGGCGCCCGGCTCGACGACGACGGCGATGTCTGGCTGCTGGGCCGCGTCGACGACGTCATGAACGTGTCGGGCCACCGCCTCTCCACCGCGGAGATCGAGTCGGCGCTGGTCGAGCACCACGCCGTCGCCGAGTCGGCGGTCGTCGGCGCGGACGATGAGACGACCGGTCAGGCCGTGGTCGCGTTCGTGATCCTGAAGACGCAGCAGAGCATCCTGTCGCTCGAGGACGCGGAGCCCGAGCTGAAGAAGCACGTCGCCGCGCAGATCGGGGCGATCGCACGGCCCCGGCAGATCTTCATCGTCTCCGAGCTGCCGAAGACCCGCTCGGGCAAGATCATGCGCCGGCTCCTGAAGGACGCCGCGGAGGGACGCGATGTGGGCGATACGACCACGCTCGCCGACACCGCGGTGATGCAGACGATCTCGGATCGCGTGCGCAGCGAACGCGGCGCCTGATCGGGCGGCGCGGCGCCGAGTCGCACGCCGCTCGCACGGCGGAGGCCGGGCACCCGGATGGGGTGCCCGGCCTCTGCCGTGTCGACGCGGCGCGGGCGGACGCCGGCGCGGTCGCGGCGTCAGCGCTGCGCGCTGCCCGTCACTCCTCGATCTTGAAGACGAACTCGATCTCGACGGGGGCGTCGAGCGGGAGCACCGCGACGCCGACGGCGGAGCGCACGTGGATGCCGAGGTCGCCGAACACGCGGCCCAGGAACATCGAGGCTCCGTTCGCCACGGCGGGCTGGCCGGTGAACGACGGGTCTGACGCGATGAAGGCGGTCACCTTCACGACCTGCGAGATCTTGTCGAGCGACCCGATCACGCCGCGGGCCGCCGCGAGGGCGTTCAGCGCGCAGAGCTGCGCGAGCTCCTCGGCCCGCTCGGGCGACACGAGCCCGTCGCCGGCGCCCACCTTGCCCGTCTCGGGCAGTGCGCCGTTCACGAACGGGAGCTGACCGGCGGTGTAGACGTAGTCGCCGTCGCGCAGCGCCGGCACATAGGCGGCGACGGCGGCCGGAACCTCGGGAACCTCGTGCCCCAGTTCGCGCAGCCGATCCTCGATCACAGATGACATGTCAGGCCTTCCTCTTCTTCATGTATGCGACGTTGCCGCCGGCGGGCCCCTCGATGATCTGCACGAGCTCCCAGCCCTGGGAGCCCCAGTTGTTCAGAATCTGCGCCTCGTTGTGCAGCAGCAGGGGCGTCACGAAGTACTCCCAGGTCGGGGCGGCTTCGGTGGATTCACTCACGTGCGGATCTCCCTCGGTTGGCGTTCTTGCGCGCATGCCGACGATCGGCGTCGACGCAGCGCGGACGGGCGCGTTGCTGTTTTGTCAGCTACGTCGCTTACCCTTGATTCTATGACCCGTCAGACATCTCAGTCTTCGCGCGTGCGCTCGCAGAAACCGCGCACCGCAGGAGGGGCCCTCGCGGGGCTCCTCGGCGCGCTCGCCATGAGCGTGATCGCCGGCGTGCTCCTCACCGCAGCGGTGACTCCGGTCGTGGCCCTGAGCGGCACCGCCACGAAATCGGCGGTCGGCATCTTCGAGAGCCTCCCCGACCATCTCGATCCCGGCAAGCTCGCGGAGCCGTCGACGATCTACGCGACGGCGAACGACGGCAAGCAGATCGAGATCGCGACGTTCTACGATCAGGATCGCGAGACGCTGAGCTGGGATCAGATTCCGCAGTTCGTGAAGGATGCCGCGGTCGCCGAGGAGGATCCGCGCTTCTACACCCACGGCGGAGTCGACGTGCTCGCGACGGCGCGAGCGGTGCTGCAGAACGCGGCGGGCCAGAACCTCTCGGGCGCCTCGACCATCACCATGCAGTACGTGCGCAACGTGCTCATCCAGGAGGCCATCGCGATCCCCGACAAGGAGGCGCAGAAGGAGGCCTACGAGGATGCGATGCGCCAGGATGTGGATCGCAAGCTCAAGGAGATGAAGTACGCGATCTCCATCGAGAAGAAGTACCCGAAGGACGAGATCCTGCTCGGGTACCTGAACATCGCGCTGTTCGGCCGTCAGATCTACGGCATCGAGTCGGCGGCGAAGTACTACTACGGCAAGACCTCGGCCGACCTGACGCTCGCGGAGTCCGCGAGCCTCGTCGCGATCGTGAACAACCCGTCGGAGCTGCAGATCGACGTCGAGGAGAACATTCCGGCGAACACGGAGCGCCGCAACAAGATCCTCGACAGCATGCTCAGCCACGGGAAGATCACCGAGGCGCAGCACGACGAGGCCGTCGCGACAGCCGTCACCCCGAACATCACCCCGCGCGTGCAGGGCTGCAACGTCGCCGAGCAGAACCACGGGCTCGGAGCGTTCTGCGACTACGTGCAGCGGTACATCAAGGCCGACCCCAACTTCGGCGACACCCCCACCGAGCGCGAGTTCAACTTCAGCCGCGGCGGGTACAAGATCTACACGACGATCGACCTCGACATGCAGGCGGCCGGCAACGAGGCGACCCGCAACACGGTGCCCGCGCTCATGGAGGGCATCAAGGTCGGTTCGGCGTCGAGCAGCGTCGAGGTGGGCACCGGCAAGGTGCGCGCCATGGTGCAGAACCGGCCGTTCAACAACGCCGAGTCGTTCTTGAAGGAGCACCCCGAGTACACCACCGTGAACTACAACACGGATGAGGAGCTCGGCGGCTCCAGCGGCTTCCAGGTCGGATCGACGTTCAAGCCGATCACCCTCGCCGAATGGATCCGCACCGGGCATTCGGTGCGCGACATCGTCAACGTGAACAGCCGCAAGGGCGTGCCCCTGCAGTCGTTCCAGGCGAGCTGCATGCCCGACGGCGTCTACAGCTACGGCACGTTCGACTTCTCGAACGACAACGAGGGCATCAAGGGCAACCAGTCGGTGCTGACGACGATCGCGAACTCCATCAACGGCGGTATCGTCTCGATGCAGCAGAAGATGGATCTGTGCGGCACCTTCGAGACGGCCCGCGCGCTCGGCATCCACCGCGCCTCCGACCTGCCCGTGTGGTCGCAGGAGGAGATCGATCAGGGAATGGCCGCACCGGATCAGCTCGGCAAGACGAAGGTGCCCACGCTGACCAACAGCCCGCGCGACCTCTCGATGGTGCCCTCGAACACGTATGGCGGCGTCGACGAGATCGCCCCCATCACGATGGCCGCGGCGTACGGCGCGTTCGCCGGCGACGGCACCGTCTGCACGCCCGTGCCGATCGAGTCGATCGTCGACGACGCGGGCAATCAGGTGCCCTTCACGAAGAGCGAGTGCTCGCAGGCCATCGCGCCCGAGGTGGCCGCCGGTGTCGCCTTCGCGCTCGAGAACGCGGTGACCCGCGGTCTCGCGGACCACGCGCTGTCGTCGACCGGTGTACCGCACCTCGCGAAGACGGGTACCACCGACGACGTCATCGACAACTGGACCGTCGGGGCGAGCACGAAGGTCGCGACCGCGACGTGGGTGGGCAACGCCGACCCGTACTGCTCCGACCCGAACAACCCCGACAGCTGCGCCCGCGTCTCGACGATGGGCTTCGGCAACCTCATGTACGCGGACCAGACGATCTGGCCCGCGATCATGAACACCGCCGACGCGAAGTACGGCGGGGATCCGTTCCCGCAGCCCGATGAGGCCGCGATCCGCCAGACGATGGTCACCGTGCCCGACGTGAAGGGCAAGACGTTCGAGGAGGCGACGGGCATGCTGACGCAGCTCGGCTTCTCGGTGAGCGACGGCGGCGAGGTCGACTCCAGCGAGGCCGAGGGCCGCGCGGCCCGCACGGACCCGGAGGCGGGCGCGTCGGCCGGTCTCGGTGCGGGCGTGACGCTCTACCGCAGCAACGGCAAGGCCTCGAAGATTCCGGACGGGCTCGTCGGCCAGACGGGCAACAACGCGAAGTCGGCGTTGAACGGGGCCGGCTTCGGCAGCGTGGAGTTCGCCTGCGGCACGGGCAGCAGTTCGAACCCCAAGTCGAACAAGGTGGTCTCGGTGAGCCCCGACAGTGGCAGCGAAGCGAACCGCAGCGACACCGTCACGCTCACCCTGGCCTGCAGCAAGAAGGATTGAGCTTGGCACAGCATCCCGCACGCACGACGGCGGCCGTTCTCGGAGCGGCCGCCGTCGGCGTACTGACCTGGTCCACCCTGATCGAGCGCAGACTCTTCACGCTCCGTCGCCACACGCTGCCGGTGCTGCCGGAGTCGCGCACCCCGGTGCGGGTGCTGCAGCTCTCCGATCTGCACCTCGCCCCCTGGCAGGCGCAGAAGGTCGACTGGGTACGGTCCTTGGCGGAGCTGCGCCCCGATCTCGTGGTGCTCACCGGCGACCTTATGGGGCACCGCGAAGCCCTTCCGGCGCTGCTGCACGCCCTGCGCCCCGTCGTCGAGGGCACGCCGACCCTGTTCGTGCACGGGTCGAACGACTACTACGGGCCGCTGTTCAAGAACCCGCTCAAGTACCTCGTCGAATCGAGCCGGCGCAGCACGCGCACCCCCGACCTCGACAACGCGGCGATCACGCGGGGGCTCACCGGCCTCGGCGCCATCGATCTCAACAACAGCGCGGCGGAACTCACCATCCGCGGCACGCGCTTCGAGTGCCTCGGCCTGAACGACCCGCACATCAGGTACGACGACGTCGACCGCATGCGCGCTGCGGCGGCGCGGACGTTCTCGGAGACGCCCTCCGCCGGTCTTGGCGCCGCCGGTGCCGCTGACGGTGCCGCCGGTGCCGCTGAGGTCGCCGCCGCTGAATCGGCCTCCGTGCGCCTGGGAGTGGTGCACGCGCCCTACCAGGAGGCGCTGGGCGCCCTGCTGACGGCCGGTTCAGACGTGATCCTCGCCGGACACACCCACGGCGGCCAGGTGCGCGTGCCGGGCGTCGGGGCGCTCACCGCGAACTGCGATCTCCCCACGGAGCAGGCGCGGGGTCTGAGCGTCTGGTTCGACGCGCACCGGGCCGCCTTCCTGAACGTGAGCGCCGGCCTCGGCAACTCGATCTACGCCCCGGTGCGCTTCGCGTGCCGGCCGGAGGCGTCTCTGCTCACCCTCGAATCGGCGTAGCGCGCATCGGCGCAGCGCGCGCATGAACGCGGGAAGCGCGAACGGCCCCGGGATTCGGTAACACCGATTCCCGGGGCCGTTCCGCTGTGCTCGCGCGCGTCAGGCCGAGCGCTGCTCCGCGACGAGTTCCGCGATCTGCACCGCGTTCAGTGCGGCACCCTTGCGCAGGTTGTCGTTCGAGATGAACAGCGTCAGCCCGCGGCCCTCCGGGGCCGACTGGTCAGCGCGGATGCGGCCCACGAACGACGGATCCCTGCCGGCCGCTTCGAGAGGTGTGGGCACATCGCTGAGTTCGACGCCGGGAGCGGCCTCGAGCACCTCGCGTGCGCGATCCGGCGTGATCCGCCGCTCGAATTCGGCGCTGATCGACAGGGAGTGGCCGGTGAACACGGGCACGCGCACGCAGGTGCCCGCGACCCGAAGATCGGGGAGTTCGAGGATCTTGCGGCTCTCGTTGCGGAGCTTCTTCTCCTCATCGGTCTCGCCCTCGCCGTCGTCGACGATGGACCCGGCGAGCGGGAGCACATTGAACGCGATCGTCTTCGTGTAGACCTCCGGGGCCGGGAAGTCGACGGCGGTGCCGTCGTGGACGAGCTGCTCGAGCTCGCCCGAGCGCACTGCGGCCTCCGCCTGGCCGGCGAGTTCTCGTGCCCCGACGAGACCCGAGCCGGAGACGGCCTGGAAGGTCGTGACGATGAGCCGTTCGAGGCCCGCCTCGGCGTCGAGCGCCTTCATGACGGGCATCGCGGCCATCGTGGTGCAGTTCGGGTTCGCGATGATGCCCTTCCGGGCCTCGGCGATCGCGTGGGGGTTCACCTCGCTGACCACCAGCGGCACATCGGGGTCGAGCCGCCAGGCGCTCGAGTTGTCGATGACGATCGCGCCGGCGGCTGCGAACTCGGGCGAGTACTGCTTCGACGCGGCTCCGCCCGCGGAGAAGAGCGCGATGTCGATGCCGCTCTTATCCGCGGTCGCCACGTCTTCGACGATGACGTCCTCTCCCCGGAAGGCGAGCGTCGACCCGGCCGAGCGGGCGCTTGAGAAGAATCGGATGCTCGCGATCGGGAAGTCGCGCTCCTCGAGCAAGCGGCGCATCACTGCGCCCACCTGACCGGTGGCGCCGACGACGGCGACCGAGAGTCCCTGCTGTGCAGCCATGTGTGTCGAAATCCTGTTCTGTGTCTCGTCGAGGGGTTACCGGCCGGTGCCGGCGTACACGGTCGCTTCGGTTTCCGCGTCGAGCCCGAATGCGGTGTGGAGCACGCGGACCGCTTTGTCGAGGAGGTCGGCGCGGGTGACGACCGAGATGCGGATCTCGGAGGTCGAGATCATCTCGATGTTGATGTCGGCCTCGTACAGCGCGCGGAAGAGCTGCGCCGACACTCCGGTGCTCGTGCGCATGCCTGCGCCGACGACCGCGAGCTTCGCGATCTGATCGTCGTACTGGAGGCTCTCGAAGCCGAGCTGCTCGCGCTCCGCCTCGAGCGCCTCGATCACCTTGCGGCCGTCGCCGAGCGGCACGGTGAAGGAGATGTCGGTGCGGTTCGTCTGCGCGGCTGAGACGTTCTGCACGATCATGTCGATGTTGGCATGGGTCTTCGCAACGATCTCGAAGATCTGAGCGGCCTTGCCCGGGATGTCGGGGACGCCGCCGACGGTGACCTTCGCTTCGCTCTTCTCTGCGGCGATTCCAGTGATGATCGGCTCTTCCACCTGATCTCCCTTCGGATGCCCCTTTGCGGGGTCGTAGACGATGGTGCCCGGCTCGTCTGAGAACGAGGAGCGGACGTGCAGCACGACCCCGTGGCGGCGGGCGTACTCGACGGCGCGCAGGTGCAGCACCTTCGCGCCGGAGGCCGCGAGTTCGAGCATCTCCTCCGCGGTGATCGCGTCGATCTTGCGCGCGAGCGGCACGACGCGGGGGTCGGTCGTGAAGATGCCGTCGACGTCGGTGTAGATCTCGCACACGTCGGCTCCGAGGGCGGCGGCGAGTGCGACGGCGGTGGTGTCGGATCCGCCGCGGCCCAGCGTGGTGATGTCGCGCGAATCTCGGCTGAAGCCCTGGAAGCCGGCGACAATGGCCACCGCTCCCTGGTCGAGGGCTTCGCGCACTCGACCGGGGGTGACGTCGACGATCTTGGCCGACCCGTGCTCGGCCGTGGTGATCATGCCGGCCTGACTGCCGGTGAACGAGAGGGCTTCGATGCCCATGCCCTTGATCGTCATGGCGAGCAGCGCCATGGAGATGCGCTCGCCCGCAGTGAGGAGCATGTCGAGCTCTCGGGGCGCCGGGATCGGGGTGCAGGCGTCGGCGAGTTCGAGCAGTTCGTCGGTGGTGTCGCCCATCGCGCTGACGGCGACGACGACCTCATTGCCCCCGCGGCGGGCTTCGACGATGCGCTTGGCGACGCGCTTGATGCTCTCAGCGTCGGCTACGGACGAGCCCCCGAATTTCTGCACGATCAACGCCACGCGGGTTCCTCCTGAATTTCCGAGCCGAACGCTCAGTCTACCGGAACCGGTATTCGGCTGATGTCACCGGGTTACTCCACTTTACGGCGGCCCTCGAAGGCGCGGCCGAGCGTCACCTCGTCGGCGAACTCGAGGTCTCCGCCCACCGGCAGCCCGGATGCGAGTCGCGAGACCGGCACCTCGATGGACGTCAGCAGGCGCGAGAGGTACGCGGCAGTGGCCTCCCCCTCCAGGTTGGGGTCGGTCGCGATGATCACCTCCTGCACCTGCGATTCGCCGATGCGGCGCATGAGCGCGGGGATGCTGAGATCATCGGGGCCGATGCCGTCGATCGGGCTGATCGCCCCGCCGAGCACGTGGTAGAGCCCGCGGAACTGCCGGGTGCGCTCGATCGCGACGACGTCTTTCGGCTCCTCGACGACGCAGATGAGGCTCTCATCGCGGCGCGGGTCGCGGCAGATCGAGCAGCGCTCGTGCTCGGTGAGGTTGCCGCACACTTCGCAGAAGCGCACCTTCTCGCGCACCTCGCTCAGCAGTTCGGCGAGTCTCGAGACGTCGAAGTTCTGCGTCTGCAGAATGTGGAACGCGATGCGCTGCGCCGATTTCGGGCCGATGCCCGGCAGGCGGCCGAACTCATCGATCAGGTCTTGGACGATGCCGTCGTACACGCTGGGTCCTCCTCGGATTGACGACGTGACATGCGCCGTTCAGCACACACCTTAGTCGCGGGACTGCTGGGCCGCTCATCGCTGCGGGAGCGGACGCTCCTCGACGAATCGCGCGCCGAGCACCTCGCGCACGATGGCCTCGCCGTACCGCGTGAAAGCGGGTCGGGCCGCTGGAGGAGCAGGGGTGGCAGGGGTGCCAGGGGTGCCAGAGGACACGGGCGATGTCGCCGGTTCCACGGGTTCCGATGCCGCGTTCGGTGCAGGCGCGTGCGGTGCCGCGGTCGGAGCGGGCCCGGAGGTCGGAGCGGGCCCGGAGGTCGGAGCGAGCCCCGCCGGGGCGGCGATTCCGGGGGCATCCGCGTACGGATCCCCCTCCCCCGCGTCGTCGGGGCCGTCGCCGGGGTCGTCGGCGTACGGGTCGCCGAATGCGGCCGGATCGGGGAATCGCGGCGCGGCCTCCCCCGGTTCGGCCCCGCTCGACGCTGCGGCGGTGTCGAGCGCACCCGTACTGCTTGGCGACACCGCGGCCTCCGGCTCGCCCGCCCCGCTCGGCACCGGTGCCGGCGCGTCCGGCGCTCCAGCGGCGTGCGGGCCGGCATGGGGCGCGGCCCCGCCCGGGTGCGGGGCGCTGGGGTGCGCGCCGCTGCTCACCTGTTCCGGTTCCTCCGGGGAGGACGCGGGAGCTGCGGCGCCGCCGTTCGCGGTCGACGTCGCTGCGTCGGGCTGCGGGTCTGCCCAGGCGGGTGCGGCGAGTGCGGGGCCGAGGCCGCTCAGACGGGCGGCTGCGCGCACCATCGGGTCGTCGTCCGGTGCCGCCTCGGCCGCCCGTGCGGCGTCCACCGCTGTGTCGGCCTGCGCCGTCGCTGATGCTTCGGTGGGGACGTGTGCGGACCCCGCTTGGTGGGGCTCCTCTGCGTCGGCGGCGGCGGATGGTTCGCGCGCGGCCCCGCGCCCCGCTGCGGCCTCGCCGGCGGGCATGCGCTTGGGCTTGTACTTCACGCTGATGCCGACCGCGGAGAGGATGGTCTCGCGCAGCGGCCCCGCACCGGTCGATTTGAAGGCGGCGAGATCGGATTCGGAGGAGAGCCCGACGGTGAGCACGTCGCCGTCGAGCGCGAGCGGTGCGACGACGCGCACGGCGTTCCAGGCATCGCGGTCGAGCTCGAGCAGCTCTTCGAGCAGGTCGGGCCACACCTCCAAGAGGTCTTCGTACCCGCCCGTCGAGGCATCCGTCTCGGCACCGTCGACGCCGGTCGCCTCGGCATCGGTTGCCGGTGCGGCGGCGGAGTCGGGGCTCGGCACCGCTCCCGCCGATGGTGTTCCGGGCGAACCGGCGGCGGCCGTCGCGGGTGCCGCCGCTCCGCCCTGCGGTGCGGCAGCACCCCCTGCGGCAGCACCCGCTGCGGCAGCACCCGCTGCGGCAGCACCCGGCACCGCGGAAACCGGGCCTGCCGGAGTCTCGGGTGGTGGAGCGGGTGCATCGCTGCCGATGCTCTCGATCTGCGCCGAGCTCAGCACCGCCGAGATCGGTCGACCGAACTTCGCCGCGCCCTCGTTCGGGTGCGGCGCACCGGCGCTCGCGGCGGCGTGGTCGGCACCTGGTCGGGACGCGGGCGGGCCCGGCTGCGCATCGGAAGCTGCTCCGGGGCCGCTTTGCGATGCTGCTCCCCCCGGCGCTGCGTGCGCAGCAGCGTCGTCCTGCGTCAGGAACTCGCGGATCGAGGCTGCGGTCTGGGCCGCATTCGGTGCCGACTGGCCCCCCGCCGAGGCCGGTGAGCCGTTCGAGTCGTCACCGGCAGGAGCGGCCGGCACCGGCGCGGCCGGAACGGTCGGCGTCGGTGCGGCCGGCGCGGTGTGCTCCGCGGCGGCGCTCCGGGCCGCAGCGAGGGCGGCGAGCGGATCTGACTGGCTCTGCGGCCCGTGAGCCGAAGCGCCCGGCCCTGCACTGCCTGCAGTCGAAGCGCCCGGGCCCGCGCTGCCGGGAGCCGAAGGGCGCGGGCCCGCGCTGCCGGGAGCCGAAGGGCGCGGGCCCGCGTTGTCCGCACTCGCGTTGCCCGCTCCCGGCGTCGCGCCCGCCGGGGCCGCGGCGATTCGCGGGGCGGCGGAGTCCGCGCCCGCGACGGCCTCCGGAGCGTGCACCAGCGCACGGGCGATCATGAGCTCGAGCTGCAGCCGCGGCGCGGTGGCGCCCGCCATCTTGTCGAGCGCCCCGCTCACCACGTCGGCGACGCGCGACAGCTCGCCCCGCCCGAAGGCGCGGGCCTGCTCGAACATGCGGCTGAGCTGGTCCTGCGGCACACCGCGGAAGATCGCGGCCGCGCCGTCCACGGTCGTCGCGTTCACCACGATGAGGTCGCGGAGACGCTCGAGCAGATCCTCAACGAAGCGCCGCGGATCCTGCCCGGTCTGCACCACCCGGTCGGCGGCCCGGAACGCCGCTGCGGCATCATGAGCGCCGAGCGCCGCGACCGCGTCGTCGAGCAGCTCGGCGTGGGTGAAGCCGAGCAGCCCTGCGGCGCGCTCCGCCGTGACGAGCGCGGTCTCTGACCCCGCGATGAGCTGATCGAGGATGGAGAGCGTGTCGCGCACCGAGCCCCCGCCCGCGCGGACGACGAGCGGGAGCACCCCGGGCTCGACCTGCACCCCTTCGCTGTCGCAGAGCGACTGCACGTAGTCGATGAGCGTGCCGGGTGCGATGAGGCGGAACGGGTAGTGATGGGTGCGCGAGCGGATCGTGCCGATGACCTTCTCGGGCTCGGTCGTCGCGAAGACGAACTTCACGTGCGGCGGCGGTTCCTCGACGATCTTGAGCAGCGCGTTGAACCCGCCGGGCGTCACCATGTGCGCCTCGTCGATGATGAAGATCTTGAAGCGATCCCGGGCCGGGGCGAAGACCGCGCGCTCGCGCAGGTCACGGGCGTCGTCGACGCCGCCGTGACTCGCCGCGTCGATCTCGACGACGTCGAGCGATCCGCCCCCGTCTCGGCTCAGCTCGACGCAGCTCTCGCACACTCCGCACGGTGAGTCGGTCGGCCCCTCGGCGCAGTTCAGGCAGCGGGCCAGGATGCGCGCCGAGGTCGTCTTGCCGCACCCGCGCGGCCCGCTGAACAGGTACGCGTGACCGATGCGACCGGTGCGCAGGGCCGTCATCAGGGGATCGGTGACCTGCGACTGCCCGATCATCTCGGAGAAGGCTTCTGGCCGGTATCGGCGATAGAGTGCGGCAACCACGACACCATGCTACCGGCGGCCTCCGACATTCCGGCTGGGGCCGGAGCTAGCGCAGACGCAGATCCGGCTCCGCCAGCCCGTACTCGTGCCGCAGCGCCGATTTCGCCGCGTACCAGCCGCTCAATCCGTGCACCCCGGGGCCCGGAGGCGTGGACGACGAGGCGAGGTAGATGCCGCGCCCGGGGGTGCGCCACGGATCGGCCGACACCGTGGGCCTCGCGATCAACTGGGGCAGCGTGATGGCCCCCGCGCTGAAGTCGCCGCCGTGGTAATTGCGGTTGTAGCGCGACATCTCGTCGGCCGTCGTCACCCGCACGGCGCGGATCCGGTCGCGGAAACCGGGAGCGAAGCGCTCGATCTGCCGGATCACCGGCTCCGCCATGTCGACGGTCGATCCGCTGGGCACGTGCGTGTACGACCAGACGGCGTTGACGCCGGGCGCATTCCGCCCGGGATCGAACTCGGCGGTCTGGGCGAGCAGCACGTACGGGCGCGCCGGGTGCCCTCCCGAGGCGACGATCCGCTCCGAGGCGGCGAGCTCGGGTCGGCTGCCGCCGACGTGCACGGTGGGCGCCTGGGAGACCCGCGGGTCGCTCCACGGAATCGGCCCGTCGAGCACGAAGTCGACCTTCGTCGCGGCGTCGCCGTACGAGAAGCGTCGCAGCGCCCGCCGGTATCGCGCCGGCAGCGCCGACCCGGCGATGCGCTCCAGCCCGCGGGCGGAGGTGTCGAAGAGGCGCACGCGGTACGCGCCGAGCTCGCGGATGTCGTCGATCGGATGCCCGGTCTCGATGCGGCCGCCGTGCGCCAGCAGATCGGCGGCGAGCGCATCGGTGATGGCGCGGGATCCCCCGACCGGCACCGGCCACCCCACCGTGTGGGCGAGGGCCCCGAGCACCAGTCCGACCCCCGCGGTCGCCAGGTTCGGCAGCCGCCCGATGCTGTGCGCCGCGACGCCGGAGAGCAGTGCCGGCGCCGCCGACTCTCGGAACCGCAGGTTCCACAGCGGAGTGCCCTGCTCGAGCGCGCGCAGCCCGGTGAGGGCGGCGGCGATCGGATGGGCCGGCCAGCGCAGCATGCCGCCGCCCAGCGCGAAGTCGAGCACCTCGGGCATGCGGGCGAGGAGCGGACGGTAGAAGCGCCCGTAGGCGCTGCCGTCGCGGCCCAGTTCGGCCACGGTGCGGTCGAGGTCGTGGTAGGCGATCGCCGCGCGATCCGATCCGCCCCCGGCACGGCCGTCGAGCGGGTTCGCGAACGAGGCCTCGGGCACCACGAACTCCATGCGCCGCTCGATCTCGAATGCGCGGAAGAACCCGGTCGCCAGCGCCATCGGGTGGATCGCCGAGCAGACGTCGTGCAGCACGCCCGGCTCGACGAGCTCCGTCGTGCGCGTGCCCCCGCCGATCGTCTCGGCGGCTTCGAACACCGTCACCGGAACCCCGGCGCGTGCGAGCGTCACGGCAGCGGCGAGCCCGTTCGGGCCCGCACCGACGACGGCCGCTCCCTCAGAAGAGTGCATGCACCGATCGTACTCTCCGCTCACGGGCTCGCGCCTCGGAGCGCTCCCACCGGCGCCCGGAGAGACGAAAATACTCCCCACGCACCCGCCAGAGCCCAGGTACCCTTGCTTCGTTTCCGACCTGGGGGAGTTCCCTGAGATAGCGCCACGTGGGGAGCCCGACCAGTCTACCCGACGTTCGACCTCGTTCGGTACGCGCCCCGTCGGCCTGCGCGCCGACTCCTGCTCCCGCACGCCGACCGCGCGCCCCGACCGTGCCCCGACCGCGAGTCGACCGGTCAGCGCCCGCTCAGCGGCCGGGCTCCTCGTGCCCGGCCGACGCGATGGATCCGACGCCGGCGTCGAGCCCGGCGCTCTCCTCGGCGTCCTCACCGGCGAACTGCGCCTGGTACAGCGCGTAGTACGCGCCCCGCCGCGCGAGCAGCTCCTCGTGCGATCCCTGCTCGACGATGCTGCCGCGCTCCATCATGAGAATGGTGTCGGCGTCGCGAATGGTCGACAGCCGGTGCGCGATCACGAACGAGGTGCGATCGGCCCGCAGCGCGCGCATCGCCTGCTGCACCAGCACCTCCGTGCGGGTGTCGACCGACGAGGTGGCCTCGTCGAGGATCAACAGCGACGGGTTCGCGATGAAGGCGCGGGCGATCGTGAGCAGCTGCCGCTCCCCCGCCGACAGCGAGGAGCCGTTCTCGGAGATGACCGTGTCGTAGCCCTCAGGCAGCTGGCGCACGAACCGATCCACCATCGTCGCCTCGGCGGCCGCGACCACCTCGTCGTCCGTGGCGTCGAGCCGGCCGTACCTGATGTTCTCGCGGATGGTGCCCTCGAAGAGCCAGGCATCCTGCAGCACCATGCCGACCTGACTGCGCAGCTCGGCGCGCGACAGGTGGGTGATGTCGACGCCGTCGAGCAGGATGCGCCCGCGGTTCAGCTCGTAGAACCGCATCACGAGGTTGACGAGCGTGGTCTTGCCCGCCCCCGTCGGCCCGACGATCGCGACCGTGTGCCCGGGGCGCGCCTCGAGCGAGAGCCCCTCGATCAAGGGTTGCGACGGCTCGTAGCTGAAGGCTACGCCCTCGAACTGCACGTGGCCGCTCGTGCGCTCGGGCAGGCGCTCCGACGCCGTGTCGGCGTCCTGCTCATCGGCGTCGAGCAGTTCGAAGGTGCGCTCGGCCGAGGCGACGCCCGACTGCAGCATGTTCGCCATGCCGGCCATCTCGGCGATCGGCTGCGAGAACTCGCGCGAGTACTGGATGAAGGCGGTGACGTCGCCGAGGGTCATCTGGCCGCCCGTCACGCGGAGCGCGCCCACCACGGCGATGAGCACGTAGCTCAGGTACTGCACGAACTGCATCGCCGGCATGATGGTGCCCGAGAGCGCCTGTGCGCGGTACGCGGCGCCGAAGAGGCCCTCGTTGCGGCGGTCGAACTCGTCGAGCATGTCGGCGTC
Source organism: Leucobacter chromiiresistens (assembly GCF_001477055.1). Lineage (GTDB taxonomy): Bacteria > Actinomycetota > Actinomycetes > Actinomycetales > Microbacteriaceae > Leucobacter > Leucobacter chromiiresistens_A. The sequence goes on along the minus strand of NZ_LDRK01000038.1, from coordinate 8,678 downwards.
GCGGTTGAAGATGCGCACCAGCTCATGACCCGTGAACGACTCCTCGATGTGCCCGTTCAGGTCGCCCGTGTGCTTCCACTGGGCCACGAAGAGCTTCTGCGCGCGCACCCCGACGACACCCGCGATGATGCCCGAGAGCGGCAGGGCGATCAGGGCGATCAGGGCGAGCTGCCACGACACGATGAACATCATCGCCGCGATGCCGATCACCATGAGCAGCGACTGCACGAGCTGCGAGAGCGCCTGCTGCAGCGCCTGCTGGATGTTGTCGACGTCGTTCGTCACGCGCGAGAGCACGTCGCCGCGCTGCCGCCCGTCGAAGTAGCTCAGCGGCAGGCGGTTGATCTTCGCCTCGATGTCGGCGCGCAGCCGGTACACGACGTTCATCACGAGCCGGTTCAAGACGAAGCCCTGCAGCCACATGAGCACCGAGGCGACGAGGTACATGCCGAGCACGATGAGGATCAGCCGCCCGAGCAGCCCGAAGTCGATGCCCTCGCCCGGCACGATGTCGGCACCCGCCAGCACCTCGGCGAACTGGTCGTTGCCCGCTGCGCGGGCCGCCTCGACGGCCTGCTCGCGGGTGATGCCCTCGGGCAGCTGCTTCCCCAGGATGCCGTTGAAGATCACGTCCATCGCCTGGCCGAGGATCTTCGGCGCGATGACGGTCAGCACGACCGACCCGACCACGAGCAGCACGACGAGCGCGAACTGCCACTTGTGCGGTGCGAGCAGACCGACGAGGCGCTTCGCCGACGGCCAGAAGTGCTTCGCCTTCTTCACGGGCTGGCTGCCCGTCCAGTCGTCGTTGTCGGGCTGGTAGTCGTCGGGCAGCTCGAGGTCTTCGGCCGGCGCCGCCTCAGCCGCGGATCGCTTTCGAGCCATTACGCCGCCTCCGCCGATTCGAGTTGTGACCGCACGATCTCGCGATAGACCTCGCTGGTGTCGAGCAGTTGGGTGTGGGTGCCGCGGTCGACGATCTCGCCGGCCTCGACGACGAGGATCTGGTCGGCCTCGGTGATGGTCGAGACGCGCTGCGCCACGATGATGGTGGTCGCGCCGGCCGTCGCCTCGGGCAGCGCTGCCCGCAGCTTCGCGTCGGTCGCGACGTCGAGCGCTGAGAAGGAGTCGTCGAAGAGGTACACGCGCGGCTTGGCGACGAGCGCACGCGCGATCGACAGGCGCTGCCGCTGCCCTCCCGACACGCTCGTGCCGCCCTGCGACACGGGCTCGTCGAGGCCGAGCTCCTTCTCGCGCACGAAGTCGGCGCCCTGCGCGATGCGGAGGGCCTCCCACAGCTCCTCGTCGCTCGCGTCGGTGCGGCCGAAGCGGAGGTTCGAGGCGATCGTGCCCGAGAAGAGATACGGCCGCTGCGGCACGAGGCTCACGGTCTCGGCGAGCTGCTCGCGGGTGAGCGCATCGATCGGAGCCCCATCGATCGTGATCGACCCCTCCTGGGGGTCGTAGAGCCGGAGCAGCAGGTTCAGCAGCACGGTCTTGCCGGCGCCGGTCGACCCGATGATGGCCGTCGTCTTGCCGGCCTCGGCGGTGAAGCTCGCCCCCGTGATCACGGGCTTCTCGGCGCCGGGGAATCCGAAGGTGACCCCGGAGAACTCGATGCGGCCCGATGCGGGGGTGGCCACGGTCTGCTCGGCGGGGAACGAGAGCGTGGAGCGCGTGTCGAGCAGTTCGCGGATGCGCTCGGCGCAGACGACGGCGCGCGGAATCATCATGGTCATGAAGACGCCCATCATCACGGCCATGAGAATCTGCAGCAGGTACTGGAGGAAGGCGGTGAGCGATCCGACCTGCACGAGTCCGTCGTCGACGCGATGCCCGCCGAACCACAGCACGGCGGCCGTCGCGAAGTGCAGCACCATCATGATGACCGGGAACATGAGCACGAAGACGTTGCCGACCTTCACCGACACCTCGGTGATGTCGCGGTTGGCCCGCTCGTAGCGATCGGCCTCGAAGTTCTCGCGGACGAACGCGCGCACGACGCGGATGCCCATGATCTGCTCGCGCAGCACCCCGTTGATGGCGTCGACCCGCGTCTGCATGGTGCGGAAGAGCGGGAGGAGGATCCACACCAGGAACCCCACGATGACGGCGAGGATCGCCACCGACGCCCAGACGAGCCACGACATCCCGGCGTCTTCGCGGAGCGCCATGATGATGCCGCCGACGGCCATGATGGGGGCCGTGACCATGAAGTTGAGCGTCATCAGCACGAGCATCTGGATCTGCTGCACATCGTTCGTGCCGCGGGTGATCAGCGTGCCCGCCCCGAACTTCGTGGCTTCGAGCGTGCTCAGCGAGTCGACCTTGCGGTACACCTCCCGGCGCAGGTCGCGGCCGACGCCCATCGAGGTGCGCGCGCCGAAGTACACGGCGGTCACTGCAGTGGCGACCTGCCCGAGCGATACCAGCAGCATCGTGCCGCCGGTGCTCCAGATGAACCCCGTGTCTCCCTGGGCGATGCCCTGATCGATGATCTGGGCGTTCAGGCTCGGCAGCCAGAGCGCAGCGATCGTCGACAGCAGTTGGAGCACGAGCACGGCGACGATGAACGGCCAGTACTGCCGTGCATGTCGAAGCGTCAGGGCGATGAGGGCCACGGGTGGATCCTTTCTGCGAGCTGCGCCGCAGTCGACGCTCGAGAGCTGGGTCGACCGGCGCGGCCGCCTCAAGTTACCATTTCCGGGAGGCGAACTCCAGCGTTGCTCCCGGCAGAAACAGCAAGGGCAGGTTCACCTCTCGGTGAACCTGCCCCCGCAGGAAACGAGGCTCAGCGCGTGAGCCCCATCACAGCGAATCAGACGAGCTTGACGCCCGCGCCTGCCTCTTCGAGCTTCGCCTTCGCTTCTTCAGCGGCTTCCTTCTTCGCGCCCTCGAGCACGTTCTTGGGAGCCTCCTCCACGAGCGACTTCGCCTCGCCGAGGCCCAGGCCGGTCAGCTCGCGCACGACCTTGATGACCTGGATCTTCTTGTCGCCAGCCGACTCGAGGACGACGTCGAACTCGTCCTTCTCCTCGACGGCCTCAGCAGCGGCGGCCGGAGCAGCAGCAACGGCGACCGGAGCAGCGGCGGAGACGTCGAAGGTCTCCTCGAACGCCTTGACGAACTCGGAGAGCTCGATGAGGGTGAGCTCCTTGAACTGCTCGAGCAGCTCTTCGGTGGAAAGCTTAGCCATAATGTTTCTCCTTGATGTGTGCCCGCGCGCGAGGCGCGCGAGCGGGGTTGTATAACCGATCCGGCGTGAGCCGAGTCTTACGCGTCCTGCTTCTCCTGCAGCGCACCGAAGCCGCGGGCGGCCTTGGCGGGCAGGGCGGCGAACAGCTGTGCAGCACCGACCAGAGCAGCCTGCATGGCGCCTGCGGCCTTGGCCAGCAGCACCTCGCGGCTCTCGAGATCGGCAAGCTTGCCTACCTCAGCGGCGGTCATGGCGTTGCCATCGAAGTAGCCCGCCTTCACCACCAAAAGAGGGTGTGCCTTGGCGAAGTCACGCAGCGACTTTGCGACCGCGACGGTGTCACCGTGCACGAAGGCGAGCGCCGAAGGTCCGGCGAGCTCGTCATCGAAAGCGGTGATCCCGGCATTGTTGGCCGCAATCTTCGTCAGCGTGTTCTTCGCCACAGCGTACGTCGCGTGCTCGCGGATGCTGTCGCGGAGTTCCCGCAGCTCAGCAACCGAAAGACCGCGGTACTCAGTCAGCAGAACGGCGTTCGACTCTTCAAACTTCTGCTGAAGATCGGTGACCGTAGCGTCCTTCGTAGCCATGGCGCTCCCTAACTTGTCGTACCCGCGCGGCGGATGCCGCTCGGGGGCCGCGCCGCTCGGAGCGATTCGTTCGGGACTCCCGAAAACGAGAAAAAGCTCCGGCGCGCATGCACGGAGCTTCAGAAGATCGGGATCGAGATCCCGTACTCAAGGAGTTCTGCACCTGCGCAGGTCTTCGCTCTCGCGAACGTTCCGGGATCCTTGCGGATCCTACCGGCGGTCTTGGGCCAGGGAAGACTCTACCAGTTCACCTCCGGGAACGCAAAGGCGGGACCGGGGCTGCAACGAAAGCGATGCTCAAGCCACAGGCTTGAGCATGTAGCCCGCCACTCCTCGCTGCGCTCCGTGAGCCGCGGCGAAGCCGCGCCGCGGGCTGCGCAAGAGCGATGCTCTTGCGATGCTCAAGCCACGGGCTTGAGCATGTAGCCCGCGCCCCGCACCGTGTGCAGCATCGGAACGCGGCCGGCGTCGATCTTCTTGCGCAGGTACGAGATGTACAGCTCGACGACGGTCGACTTGCCGGTGAAGTCGTACGCCCAGACGCGATCCAGAATCTGCGCCTTCGACAGCACGCGGTTCGGGTTGCGCATCAGGTACCGCAGCAGCTCGAACTCCGTGTTGGTCACCGTGATGGGCTCGCCCGCGCGCTCCACCTCGTAGCTGTCCTCGTTCAGCGTCAGATCCCCGACGCGCAGCACCGGATCCGGGTGCTGCGCAAGGGTGAGCTGCGAGCGGCGCACGAGACCGCGCAGGCGGGCGATGAGCTCCTCGAGGCTGAACGGCTTGACCACGTAGTCGTCGCCCCCGGCGGTCAAACCGTTGACGCGATCCTCGACGGAGTCGAGTGCGGTGAGGAACAGCACCGGGAACATCTGACCCGCCGATCGCAGGCGGGCGAGCAGCTGCATGCCGTCGAAGTCGGGGAGCATGATGTCGAGCACCGCGACGTCGGGGGTGAACGCACGCATCGCGTCGAGCGCCTCCTGGCCAGTCGCCGCGGTTTCGACCTCCCACCCCTCATAGCGCAGTGCCATCGCGACGAGCTGGGTGATCGACTCCTCATCGTCGACGACCAGGGCGCGGATCTTGCTTCCGTCCGCGCGCTGCAGTCCTTGTGCTTCCATACGCTCGGGATGATCCTCTCAGCCGACCTCGATAACTCCGGGCTTCAGAATAGCCACGTCACCTGCGTTTTCCATGATTCAAACCTCTGAAACCATCGTTTTTCGAAGGAGCAGCTATGCGATCCCTGCGTCTGCGCCGCGACGACCGCGCACGCTGCACCGGTCGCAGACCGCAGCCGTGCTCCCTCTCAGCGAGTTGCGTCGTCTGCGTGCGGGGCCGTGAGAAACTGGAGGGGTGTTCGCGCCTGCCCCACTCCACCTCCAGCGCATCGTGACCGACGGGTCGGATCGCATGGCGTGGATGCGAGCCCGCGCTCGCGGCATCACCGCCACCGACGTCGCGAAACTCTCCACTTCTCGCTCCATCGCAGCCGCAGCTCACGAGAAGCTGCATGGAAGCCGGTTCACCGGCAACGTCTACACGGAGCACGGCAAGCTCCGCGAGCCCGAGATCGCGTCGTGGGTGCTGCGCGAGTACGAGATCGAACCGAGCCAGGCGCTGTTCCACGCCGAGACCGATCTCAGGCATCTCGCGACGCCCGACGGGCTGGCGTTCCGCGGCACCGGCGCCGTCGAGCTCGCGGAGATCAAGACGACGAACAAGGAGTGGCGCTCGATCCCCCGGCAGTACCTGCGTCAGGTGTGGTGGCAGCAGTACGTGCTGGGCGCGGAGCGCACACTGATGGTGTGGGAGCGCCACGAGAACTTCGTGCCCGTCGGCGACCCGGAGTGCCGCTGGGTGGATCGTGACGAGAACGAGATCGCGCGCCTCGTGAAGCTCGCGGGCGACCTCATCGACGTGCTGATCGCGCGCACGACCTGACGTTCAGAGCCGAGCGCGCGACCGCCGCCGTGTTCACCTTCAGGCTCGTCGTCGACGGAACAGCGCCCGGCACTTCTCCGCGAGCTTGCGGTAGGTGCGGTCGTCGACGAGCGCCGCGTCGATGGCGACCATGGCGAGCGAGAACCACAGGATGTTCATGAGAATCCCGATGCCGAGGTGGAATGCGAGGATGCCCGCGAGCGCGACCGCGCGCGAGTACGGGTGGATGATCAGCGCGGGGAAGAAGAGCTGCACCAGTACGGACCCGAAGGTCAGCAGGGCGACGATGATTGCGCTCGAGCCGAGCAGTCCGTTGAGCCAGGGGAAGGTGTGGAACTCGGTGAGCTGGGTCGCGTAGTAGACGGCGGTGCCGTCGACCCAGGCCTCTCCGGTTTTGTACGTTCCGGCTGAGAAGTAGATCCAGCAGATCTGCACGATGAGCGTCGCGAGGGCGAGGTTGTGGATGGTGGCGCGCTGCCAGCCGGTGAACCAGGGCATGCTGTGGGCCAGGCCGTCGATGAGCATCTGCACCGGCTTCCGCGTCCGACCGAGCGTCTCCGATCTGCCGAAGCACTGGGAGATCAGGCCGCCGCCCTGCGGTGCGTAGGCGGGCCACATGCGGGCGAATCGGCGTCGCAGCATCGCGTCGACGCTCCAGACCTGGCTCGCGTCGGTGAACCAGAGGAGCATGACCGCGATGCGCCATGCGACGTCGCCCACTTCGCCGATCACGGGCTTGTTCATGAAGAGCAGCCCGACGTAGAGCGCCCACATCACCGGGGTGACGATCCGGAACTTCAGACCGATGGTGAAGCACACCGTCAGGGCGATGAGGAGGACGTACAGCGCGGTGAACTGGGAGTCGCTCTGCGCGTCTTCGAAGGCACTGAAGAGCCATCGCGAGGTGAATGCGTTGTCGGCGTAGTATTCGTTCATCCAGGCGGCTCCGGAGCCCCAGAGCGCGTAGCGGAACGGCAGGTTTGCGAGGAGGGTCGCGAGTGCCGCGATTCCCAGGATGTAGCGCGCGACTGCGAGTCCGTAGACGGAGCGTCGGCGTTCTGCGAGCCAGGCGGGCACGCTGAGGACGCAATCGAACGCGCGTCGAGCGAGTGGACGCGACGCCGCCGCCTCTTCAGGGTGTTGCTCGGGCTCGATGGTGATCGCTGCCGAGAGGCCAGCGGCTTCCTGCACTGGTGCGGTGTTCGATGCGCTCAACGTTCCTCCTGGAACAGGTCTGCATACACTTCGGCGAAGCGTTCTTGCGATTGCGATGCGGGGAGTTCTGCGGGCCGTTTGGTTCCGAGTGAGATCGGCTCGTCGCAGGTGGGGTCGGCGCCGGTGTTGCGCTGTTCGAACGGGACGGAGGAGCAGATGCGCAGTCCGAGATCGACGGCGTCCACGTTGGCACCGGAGTGGATGGTGCTGCCGACGAGAGTGGCGTAGCGCAGTGTGCGCGTCTCGATGGTGAAGTAGGCGCGTACATTGGCATCGGAGGTGTCGACGCCGGTGCCCGTGCGGATCGCGGCCTGCTGTTCCGGGGTGAGCGCGCGGTAGGCGGCCCTGAGATCGTTCGCGAGCTGCGAGCTCAGGCGAGCGAGTCTGGTCGCGCCGGGCCGGTTGAGCTGGAGCGCGCGTTCCGCTTCGGAGGTGTTGACCCAGTCGCTCACCTCGCTGCCGTCGGCGTCGGTGTAGTGGATGCGCACGACGAGGTCTGTCGATGAGGTGTTGATGCTCGGTGCGAACACGCCCCAGTTCTGGTCGAGCAGGGGCGAGAGGTAGTCGAACTTCTCGAGTCCGATGGCGTCTTGCAGCACGTTGGGTTTCGTGGAGGTGAGGATGACGCCGAGTGAGCTCCACGCGAGGAATGCGACGAGAAGCCAGGTGATGATGCGCTGCGGTACGGAAGTCGCAGTCGCCGTCGAACGCGATTGCGCCGATGTGTCTGACGAGCGATCTTGCGTCTCGTGCATGGCAGCCCTTTCGTGGGTAGGTCGGTGATGGTGGGGTGGGGTGAGGGGCGCACCCGGCTGACTTCCGTCGCCGGGTGCACCCCTCGCGGGGTTCAACCCTGGTCGGGGTAGCCGATCTCGACGTCGAAGCGGGGTTCGCCGTCGTCTCCGACGGAGACGATGACGACGTCGAGCGGGAACTTCACGTCTTTCGCCTCGCCGTCATTGCGCACGAACGAGCACGCGGTGCTCGCTCCTTCTTCGACCTTGATGGCGTCGGGGCAGGTCACTTCGGGCTTCCATTCGGTCTTGAGCAGCGCGGCGACCTTCGTCTCGAGGTCAGCTGGCTTGATCTCGGTCGGACCGCTGTTGCTGCAGCCGACCATGCCCGCTGTTACGGCGATAAGCATCGCTCCACCGAGCGCTTGCTTACCGAACCGAGCGATCTTCTTCTGAATAGACATTCAGGGGTTCCTTCTGTGTGTTTCGTTGGTGAGTTGTTTGGTGTTGTGTGGCCACCCCTGAGCGGGGAGCCTGCCGCGCAGCACGGTGGCCTGAGGTCTTCGCGACCCCAAGCCACCGTGCTGCGCGAAGTGGTTACTCCGCCACTGAACCGGTATCGGCGGCTGGGGAAGCGAGGTGCTTCCTGCGCTTCGTCATGCTGAGCGCGAAGGCCGCGGCTCCCAGCAGGGCGAGGGCGCCGCCTGCCACCATCCAGGGCAACAGCTGCGAACCGGTGACGGCCAGGCCCGAGGCCGGAGGTGCGCCGGCACCAGCTCCCGAGGGACCTGCGTTGCCCATGGCATTCGGGTCGTAGAACCCGTTGCCTGCATTGGCGAGCGCGTTGGGGTCGTAGACCCCGGCACCGGCGTTTGCGAGGCCGTTGGCCTGTGCATTCGCCGTGGCGTTGCTCGCGCCGTTCACCGTGGTGTTCGCCGCGGTGTTCGCCGCCGAGTTGTCGGCACCGTTCACCGCAGTATTCGCCACCGTGTTGTCGAC
>NZ_LDRK01000037.1 GCF_001477055.1 Leucobacter chromiiresistens | reverse complement strand
CGATCGGCACCGGGCTCTTCATGGGATCCTCCGGAGCCATCCAGACCGCCGGCCCCGCCGTGCTCATTGCCTACGTCATCGGGGGCGCCGCCGTGTTCATGGTGATGCGGGCGCTCGGCGAGATGATCGTGCGGCACCCCGTCTCCGGCTCCTTCGGCCAGTACGCCTCGCGCTACATCCACCCGTACGCCGGCTTCCTCGTCGGCTGGACCTTCGCCTTCGAGATGTTCCTCGTCGCCGTCTTCGACGCCACCGCCATCGGGGTCTACATGCGGTTCTGGTTCCCCGACGTGTCGCAGTGGGTGTGGGTGCTCGCCGTCGTCTGCTTCATCGCCGCCATCAACCTGCTCGGGGTGCGCGTCTTCGGCGAGCTCGAGTTCTGGTTCGCGCTCGTGAAGATCGTCGCGATCATCGCGCTGATCGTCGCCGGCGTCGCCGTGATCCTGTTCGGATTCGGCATCGCGGGCCATGATCAGATGGGGCCGCAGAACCTCGTGGAGCACGGCGGATTCATGCCGAACGGGCTCTGGGGCCTCATCGCCTCGTTCACGATCGTGATGTTCGCCTTCGGCGGGATCGAGATCATCGGCGTCACCGCGGGCGAGGCGCAGAACCCGAAGCGCGTGCTCCCGAAGGCGATCAACTCGGTGCCGATCCGCATCCTGCTCTTCTACGTGCTGACCCTCGGCGTGATCATGTGCATCCAGCCCTGGGTCGACATCACCGGGGAGACGAGCCCCTTCGTGTCGATCTTCGAGTCGATCGGATTCCAGGCCGCGGCGGCCGTCTTCAACGTGATCCTCATCACCGCGGCGCTCTCGGCGATGAACGCCGACATCTTCGGAGCGGGGCGGATGCTGCACGGGCTCGCCGAGCAGGGGCAGGCGCCGCGGTCGTTCACGCGGACCACCCGGAACGGCGTGCCGATCATGACGGTCGTCACGATGATCGTCGGGCTGCTCGTCGGCGTCGTGCTCAACTTCCTGTACCCCGACCAGGTGCTGTTCCTGCTCGGGGCGCTCGCCACCTTCGCCACTGTGCTGGTGTGGCTCGTCATTCTCGTCGCCCACATCCGCATGCGCGCCGAGATCGCGCGCGAGGGGCGGCTCCCGAGCGAGTTCCCGGTGCCGCTCTGGCCGGTCGCCTCCTGGCTCACCGTCGGCTTCATCGTGTGCATCATCGTGCTCGTCGGCGTCGTGCCCGATTCGCGGCCCGCTCTCTGGGTCGGGCTCGTCTGGGTCGCTCTGGTGACCGTCTGCTACTTCGCCTGGGTGCGCGGCGACGGCCGGCGCCCCTACCGCCTCGTCGACCAGACGGAGCCCGTCGGCGTCGTTCCTGCGAGCGAGCGCGACGCGAGCGCTCCGGAGGGTCGGGGCTAGAACAGCGCCGGTTCGGCGCCGGGCAGCGACCAGTCGATCTCGTCGGCCCCCTGCTCGCGGAGCGCCGCGTTCGCGCGGCTGAACGGCCGGGAGCCGAAGAAGCCGCGCGAGGCCGACAGCGGCGACGGGTGCGCGCTCTCGATGCAGGGCACCGCGCCGAGCAGCGGACGCAGCGTCTGCGCCGGCCTGCCCCACAGGATCGCGACGAGCGGCGAGTCCCGCTCGGCGAGCGCCGAGATCGCGCGGGCCGTGATCTCCTCCCAGCCCTTCCGGCGGTGCGAGCCCGCCTCCCCGGCGCGCACGGTGAGCACCCGGTTGAGCAGCAGCACGCCGCGGTCCGCCCACGCCGAGAGGTCGCCGTGCTCGGCGGGCGCGATCCCGAGATCGTCCTCCCGCTCGCGGTAGATGTTGCGCAGACTGCGCGGGATCGGGCGCACGTCGGGCGACGTCGCGAACGACAGGCCGATCGGGTGCCCGGGCGTGGGGTAGGGATCCTGCCCCACGATGAGTACGCGGGCGTCGGCCATCGGACGCTCGAACGCCGCCAGCACGCGGTCGGGGGCGGGCAGCACCTCCGCGCCCGCTGCGCGCTCCGACTGCACGAACCGCTCGACGTCGGCCAGCCGCCCGGCGACCGGCGCGAGCGCCGTCGCCCAATCGGCGGCCATGCCCGCTGGCGCTCCGGAGCGCATCGGCTACTCCCCCTTCGCGATGAGCGGGCCGCGATGCGTGTGGAACACGCTCGTCTGGGCGACCGGGCGCAGCACGATCAGATCCTGGTTCACGTGCGGGGGCTGCTCGAACGCCCCGACGAGCACGCTCGCGACCTCCTCCGCCTGCAGCGGTGTCACGTCGGCGTACGGCTTGCGGGCGGCCTCGGCATCGCCGCGGAGGCGATTCAGGGTGAACTCCTCCGTGTGCACGAGACCGGGGGCCAGCTCCATGACGCGGATCGGCTCGCCGCCGAGCTCGAGACGGAGCACACTGGTCACCGCGTGCGCCGCGAACTTCGCGGCGTTGTAGCCGCCGCCGCCCGGATAGGCGCTGTGCCCGGCCGTCGAGGTCACATTGAGGATCGACGCGGAGCCCGAGCGCCGGGCGCCGTCGCGCAGCACGGGCAGCAGCGCCGATGTCACCGAGCGGAGGCCGATCACGTTCACCTCGAACATGCGGCGCCAGTCGTCGTTCGACGCGTGCTCGACGGACTCGGTGCCCCACGCTCCGCCCGCGTTGTTCACGAGGCCGGTCGCGCCGCCGCTCGCGGCGACCTCCGCGGCGAGGCGCGCCACCTGCACCTCGTCGGTCACATCGCAGGCGATCGGCTGCGCGCCGGTCTCGGCGGCGAGCGCCTCGAGACGATCGACCCGCCGCGCGACCGCGACGGTCTCCCACCCGCGTTCGGCGAATCGGCGCACGGTCGCCGCGCCGATCCCCGAGCTCGCCCCTGTCACCACGACCCGTCGCTGCATGCGCCCTCCTCCGTTCGGCGGTATCCGACCCGAGCCTAGCGAGGCGCGGCGGCGCGCGACAGACCGCACGGGGGCGGCGGGCGCGACCGGACGGCACGTTACGCAGTGCGTCTCGGCCCATTGCCGCCCCGGCGCCCGTCTCGTACGCTCGAACCGCATCGAGGCGCCGATCCGGGCCGCGACGCCCGCCCAC
>NZ_LDRK01000036.1 GCF_001477055.1 Leucobacter chromiiresistens | reverse complement strand
GGGTCACTTCTGGTGGGTGTCGCACTGACAACACCCACCAGAAGTGACCCCGCTCGCACGGGGAGGGGAGGGGACGGAAGGGGAGACGGCTTGCAGGCGAACGGTAGACTGGGCCGGTGACCAGTAGTTCCCCAGCACCCGCCCCGCACACCGCCCACCCGGCGCTCCAGCTCGCGCGCGGCCTCTTCCAGCTCGCCGCCATCGTGATCGTCACGGTGTGGGGGTTCCTCGCCTGGCCGCTGCCGTTCCCCGGCATCCTCACCGGCCTCGGCCTGTTCGTGCTCGCCGTGCTGCTGTGGGCGCTCTTCCTCTCGCCGAAGCCGGTGCTGCGCGTCGACCGCTTCGCGCAGGCGCTGTTCGAACTCTGCCTCATCGCCGCCGCCGTCGCCGCGCTCCTCGCGCTCGGCGTGTACTGGGTCTGGGCCGCCGTCTTCGGCGTCGCGGCCGCCGCCATCGGCTTCATCACGTCGAGCCGCCGCGGGTAGTCGCGGCGCCCCACCGCGCCGCCCGCCAGCGCCATCGCGCCGCCCGCCCCGCGGAATAGCGGGCGTCCGCGCAGCGTTGCCACCGGCATGACCGCACTCCGCGCCGTCGCCGGCGCCACCCCCGACCAGCTCATCCTCGGCCTCGACACGTTCGGCGACGTCACCGTCGACGACGCGGGCGAGCGCGCCACGCACGCGCAGGTGCTGCGCGACGTCGTGGAGCAGGCGGTGCTCGCCGACCGCCTGGGCGTCGACGCGATCACGCTCGGCGAGCACCACCGCGACGACTTCGCGCTCACGTCGCCCGAGATCGTGCTCGCCGCGATCGCGGGGCGCACCGAGCGGATGCTGCTCGGCACCGGGGTGACCGTGCTCTCGAGCGACGACCCCGTGCGGGTGTACGAGCGCTTCGCCACCCTCGACGCGGTGAGCTCGGGTCGTGCCGAGGCGGTGCTCGGCCGCGGATCGTTCATCGAATCGTTCCCGCTCTTCGGCTACGACCTCGACGACTACGAGGCGCTGTTCTCCGAGAAGCTCGACCTCTTCGCCCGACTGCGCGAGGAGGGTCCGGTGACGTGGTCGGGCCGGCACCGCTCCCCGCTCGTCGATCAGCACGTCTACCCGAAGACGGAGCAGCCCGACGGCGTGCGCGCCTGGATCGGGGTCGGCGGCAGCCCCGAGTCGGTGGTGCGCTCGGTGCGCACGGGCATCCCGATGATGCTCGCCATCATCGGCGGCGATCCCGCTCGATTCACCCCGTTCGCCGACCTGTACCGGCGGGCGCAGGCCGAAATCGGTCGCCCTCCCATGCCGCTCGGCGTGCACTCCCCCGGGCACGTCGCAGCGACGGACGCGGAGGCTCGGGAGCAGCTCTGGCCGCACTTCGAGGCGAATCGCAACCGCATCGGGGCCGAACGGGGCTGGCCGCGCACCACGCGCGCCGAGTTCGAGCGCGAGGCCGACACCGGGTCGCTCTACGTCGGGTCGCCCGAGACCGTCGCGCAGCGCATCGCGGCGACGGTGCGCGCACTCGGAGCCGACCGGTTCGACCTCAAGTACGCCAACGGCACGATGCCCCACCGGCAGCTCATGGAGAGCATCGAGCTCTACGCAGCAGCGGTGATGCCTCGGGTGCGGGAGCTGCTCGCCGCGGCGTGAGTCACGCGGGCCGGATCACCCGGGCGTCGTGCACCTCGTGCGTGCCGGGGGCGACGGCTCCGTCGAGCACCCCGAGGAGCAGTCCGACAGCCGAGCGCCCGTACTCGCGGGCCCGGAGATCCACCCCGGTGACCCCCGGAGCCCCGGGCTCGGCGGCCATCGTCGCCATGGTGAGTCGCGGTGCGGGGATCGCAGCGGATGCCTCGGTCGACTGCGCGGCGAGCGCGCGCAGCACCAGGCCCTGGGCCACCCAGACGATGCCGTCGCAGCGGGCGTCGACGGCCCGCTGCATCGTGGCGCGCAGCTCGGCTTCGGAGGGGTCGAGCACCGACCGCAGCAGCAGCGGCGACGCCCCGTGGGCGGCGCACCAGGCGCGGTAGCCCTCGGACACGTCGTGCGCCCAGGCGGGCTCGCGGTCGGCGGGCAGTGCGACGAGCGCGGGCGCGACGACCCCCTCGTCGGTCAGCGCGTCGAGCGCCTCGGCGATGAGCGATCGATGGTCGGCCGCGATCCAGGCCGAGACGCGATCCTGATCGGGGCCGACGTATTCGCCGACGGAGACCAGGGGAACCGGACCGACGCGCTCCACCAGGCGCGGAAACGTGGCGGGCGTGGGATCGACGACGATCACGCCGTCCGTGCTGGGTCTGCGGGCGGCCCCGGGGCTCGTATCGGCGAGGAGCAGGAGGTCGCTTCCGGCCTCCGAGGCGGCGGCTGCCGCGCCGAACGCGAGCTCCATGTAGAACGAGAGCTCGCGCACGTCGTGCGGCACGCTGAGACCGATGGCGCCGTGCCTCCCGCCGCGCAGCCGTTGCGCTGCGCGGTTCGAGACGTACCCCATCGCCTCGGCCTGGGCGAGCACGCGGGAGCGCGTGGCCTCGGAGACGCGCCCGCTCCCGTGGAGGGCGGCCGAGACCGCGGTCTTCGAGATGCCGAGCGCCCGCGCGATGTCGACGATCGTCACACCCGGAACGCTGCTCGCCATAGCCTCAGTGTAGGCGCGGCGGGCGCGTGCGGTGCGCCGGGGAGTTGCGCGACGGGCGGGCGGCCCGTATATTTGCTGACGCTGCGGGAACGTTCCCGCACCAGCACCGCACGAGCACCGCACGAGCACCGCACGAGCATCGCGGCGCAGCCCGTGCGCCCCCAGAGCTCGATCCACCGCACGCGACGAAGGAGTCCCATGTCGAACATCTCGCCCCCGAACGCCGCCGCGAGCGGCCTCGCCGCTCTCACCGGCAGAGTCGTCTTCGGCTTCGTCGGCACCTGGGTCTTCGCGCTCATGGCGGCGAACCTCGTGCCCGTGCTCATCGCCGCGATGGTGCAGGATCTCGGCGTCGACATCGCCGCCGCAGGCGCGCTCGCCACCGGCATGACGGCGGGATCGGCGCTCGCCATGTTCGTCACCAACCGGTTCATCGCCCGCGCCGACCGCCCGAAGCTCGGCCGCATCGGCCTCGTGCTCATGGTGCTCGGCTACGGCTTCCCGGCGGCCGTCCTCACCACCCCCGCGGTGATGATCGGCCTCATCGTCGGCGGCATCGGCGCCGGCATCATGATCGCCACCGGCACCGCCGCGGCCTCATCGACGCGCAACCCCGACCGCACCGTCACCAGCATCATGGTGATCAACCGGCTCGGCGCCGCCGCCCTCCTCGCGATCGCCCCGATCTTCCACAACGACCTGCGCACCGTGCTCATCGTGATCGCCGCGCTCGGCGTCCTCGGCCTCCTCCTCGCCGGCGGCCTGCCCAACCTCCCGGCCAGCGCACTCGACGCGACCGGGGCCGTCGACACCGCGGACGGGCGGGTGCGACGCACCGTCGGCGCCGCCGCGCTCGTCTTCGCCGTGTCGATCCTGCTCTGGTCGCTCACCGAGGACATGGTCTACTCGATGACCAGCGTGCTCGCGCAGCAGTCCGACATCAGCCCCGAGACGAACAGCTCGCTGCTCGCGGGCAAGGTGCTCGGGGGGCTCGTCGGCGCACTGCTCGCACCCCTCGCTCTGCGCTGGCTCGGACGCAGCTGGTCGTTCGCGCTCATCATCGCGATCAGCACGATCACCAAGTTCATCATGGTCACCAGCACGACGCCGGTCGCGTACACCGTGGCGATCCTCGTCTGGGGCGTCATGTACGGCGCGATCCTCGTGCTCTACACCGGGCTCGCCGCGATCATGGACGTCACCGGGCGCACCGGCGTGCTCGTCTCGGGCTTCTACCTCGCGGGGGTCGCATTCGGCCCGCTCGTCGGCGGCCAGCTCGTCGGCCTGCTCACGCCGCTGCAGTACGCCGTCACCGTGACGATCCCCAGCGCGATCTTCGCCGCGGCGCTCTTCGTCATCGCACGACGCAGCCGCAAGTTCGAGCAGGGCAACACCACCGCGGTGCCCGTCGTCAAGGCCGCCGCGGCGCAGCCCGACACCGCACCCGTCCAGCAGCACTGATCCGGAGACCCGCATGACCCACGCATCCCCCTCCCAGCTCCCCGCAGCAGACACCGGCATCGCCGACCGGCTGGTCGTCGCAGACCGCGTCCACACGTTCACGGAGACCCCCGACGGAGCCGGCACGAACGCCGCCGCCAACGCCGTCGCCATCCGCGACGGCCGCGTCATCGGCGTGGGGCGGCGCGAGGAGCTGAGCGCGCACATCGGCGACGGCACCGTGATCGACGAGCACCCGGGGGCGACGCTGGTGCCGGGCCTGGTCGACGGCCACACGCACATCGTCTTCGGGCTCGAGCTGACCCGAGGCGTGCAGCTCACCGACCTGACGCTCGCCGAAGCGCAGGATCGCATCGCCGCCGCGGCGGCCGACGCCGCCCCCGGCACGTGGATCTTCGGCTGGGGCACCGACCCGAACCTCTTCACCGAGACCGGGTTCACCGGCAGGCTCTTCGACGAGGCCGCCGACGGCCACCCCGCCTTCCTCCGCCTGCGCGACGCGCACTCCGCGGTGATCAACAGCGCCGGCATCGAGGCGATCGGCCTCACCGGCCGCGAGACCTTCCCCGACGAGTCGGCCGTCGGCGTCGACGAGCACGGCGCGCCCACCGGGTACCTGCTGGAGCTCGCCGCCATGGACCTCGTGCTGGAGCGCATCCCCGCGGAGAGCCACGAGGAGCTCGCCGACCGCCTCGCGGTCGTGCTCGACGGGATGGCGGCGACCGGCATCACCGGCACGCACGTCATGGACTTCCACCCCGGCAGCCGCGAGGTGCTCGAGATTCTGGAGTCGCGCGGCGACCTGCCGATCCGGCTCCGCTTCTCGCCGATGGTGCCGCCGGGATCGACGCGGGAGGCGCTTGAGCGGATCGCGGCGGTGCAGGGCCAGCACGGCCGCAGGTGGCGCGTCGAGGGCGTGAAGTTCATGATCGACGGCACGGTCGACAACGGGTCGGCCTGGCTGCACGAGCCCGACTGCTACGGGCAGGGCCGCCGCTCCATCTGGACGGACCCCGAGGCCTACCGCGAGGCGCTGCGCTTCTTCGCCGAGCGCGGGATCGCGACGGCGACGCACGCGATCGGCGATCAGGGCGTCGCGTTCGTGCTCGACGCCATCGAGTCGCTCGGCGACACCGCCCGGCGATCCGCGCATCGCATCGAGCACATCGAGACGATCCCCGACGACACGGTGCCGCGCTTCGGCCGGCTCGGCGTCGCCGCCAGCATGCAGCCCATCCACGGAACCCGGCACACGCGCGCCGACCGCACCGACAACTGGTCGGTGCGCCTCGGCGAGGAGCGCGCGGCGCACGGCTGGCGCTGCCGCGACATCCGCGACACGGGCGCCGTGCTCGCGCTCGGCAGCGACTGGCCGGTCACGCCGTACGACCCGCGGGTGATGATGGCCGAGTCGATCCTGCGCTTCCCGGTGGCGCGCCCCGAACTCGCCCCCATTCAGCCCGAGCAGGCGCTCACCGTGCGCCAGGCGCTCGAGGGCTACACCTCGCACGCGGCGCGCGCCATCGGCTCGGACGACGAGGGCGTGATCCGCCCCGGAGCGCGAGCGGCGTTCACCGTGTTCGGCGCCGACCCGCTCGCCGCCTCGGCACTGGAGCTCGCCGAGATCGACGTCGTGGCGACGTACGTGGACGGGACGCCCGCGCATCGGTGAGCGATTCGGCTTCGGTGAGACGGACGGCGCGCCGAACGTCCCACCGAAGCCGGATCCCGCACGGAAGCGGGGCCCTGGATCTGGACCTGGCCCCGGGCCCGGAGCCGGACCCGGACCTCAGCCGAACCGGCGCGCGCCGTGCTCGGCCAGAGCGACGGGCGAGCCCGGGTAGTACTCCAGCTCGCCCGCGACCAGGTCGAAGCCGACCGTGAGCAGCGTCGACCACTGCTCGTGCAACGGCTCCGAGGGATCGGGGCGGAAGCAGACCGGGGCGAGCGCCCCTGCCGCGCCCACCATCTCGCGGGCCCGCTGCTCGATCGAGAGGCCCGCCATGCGGGCGCGCTGCGCACGCACGTGCTCGAGGCGGGTGTACGTCGTCGACGCGTCGCGCGTCGCCTCGCCGGGCAGCTGCTCGGGCGCCAGGAAGTTGTTCGTGTGCACGAGCCACCCCTCCGCGTCGGGGCGCACCGCCGCGACGCGCTCCGAGGAGATCTCGAAGCAGGCGGCGCGATGCTCGGCCTCGCCGCGCGCCAGCACCGTGATGACGGTCGAGGCGCTCGCCCGAGCCGAGCGGATGATCGCCTCCGCCTCGTCGACCGTGGTCGCCTCGTCGAGCACCCGGCGCGCGATCGCGTGCACCGGCACGCCCCCGACGCCGCGGTCGGACGCGTGATGCAGGATGTTGAAGTGCACGGCGAGGCCTGCGTCGTTCACCCCGATCTTGCCGAGCACGCCGAGCTCGGTGAACATCGCGACCCGGCCCACGCCGGCCGAGGCGCGCGCGGTGAGCGGCGCGGCGGCGGGCGCTGCGGCGGCGGGCGCTGCGCCCCCGGCTGCCGCCTCGCGCCACGGCGCATCCGGCGCGTACGAGACGACGAGACCGACCCGGCACAGATGCTCGTGCCAGTCCCACGTCTGGATGCTCTCGGGCGGCGCCCACCCGGCCGGCGCGAACACCGCGGTCGAGCACTCCCCCTCCGCGTCGGGCGCGACGACGGCCAGCACCTCCGTGCGCGCGTTCAGGGCCGCGAGCCGCCAGAGCGGCACGTCGGCGGCGAGCGCCGTCGCCTCGAGCTCGTCGGCGAGGTTCGGCGCCCAGGCCCGGAGCGCGGCGAAGCAGCTCTCCGCGATCTCGCGCACCCGGGCCTCGGCGAGCCCGCGCACGGCGAAGAACCCGAGGTATCCGTCGACGGCCTCGCGGATCTCGACGCCGAAGCGCGTGCCGAGCTCCTCGCCGCGCTCGCGCGGGCACACCCCGGTGAGAGTTGCGGTGATGATCTCCATCGCCATCCCCTACTTCGCCGCCTCGAGCAGCGCATCCCACATGACCTCGGAGGCGATCGCGCCGAGCGCGGTGGCGTTCACCGACAGCCGGCCCCGCGACGAGCCGGGGCTCGCGGGCAGGTCGATCTCGTCGGTGGTGACCGCGAAGAGCGTGTCGCCGTCCATGTCGGTGTGGAACGGCTGGATGCCCCGGTGCATGGAGCTGTGCACCTGCTTGGCGAACTGGTTCAGCTCGACCGCGCTCATCTTCACGTTCGTGACGACCGCGCTGATCGTGGTGTTGCCCGCCTGGGTCTCGGCCGCCCGGTGCTCGGCGAATGCCTCCGCGTAGTCGTGCACGGGGTGTCGGCGCTCCCCCGTGGCGGCGTCGTAGTTGCCGCGCACCACGCGCCCGGCCCGGTCGAGGATGACGCCGACCGGATTCGGCACGACGATCGCCAGGATGCGCACGTCGCCGATCTGCCGGAACGCCGCGCCCTGCCCGGTGATCTCGGTGCGCTCCCAATCGACCTTGCCTGACGACGCGCTCATGCCCGCGCCGGCGCGCCCCTGCGCGAACTCGCCCTCGACCGCGAACTCGAACGCGGCCCGGCCGAGCTCCCGATCGGGGTAGACCGACGTGGAGCGCGCCGAGAAGTCGTAGATGATCGCCGAGGAGACGAGCTGCAGGTCGGCGAAACCGGTGCGGTTCTCGAACCGCTCGAGCAGCGCGTCGCTCACGCCGGCGCCCGCCTCGAGCCCGTACACCGAGCCGCCCGCGAGGCAGATGGCGTGGTTGAAGTCGTAGCCGCCCGAGAGCCCCACCGCGCCGCCGCGGGCGTCGACCGCGGTGCGCGCACCGGCGGGCAGGTGGATCACGGTCGCGCCGGTCGGCCCCTCGGCGTAGTGCGCCGAGCCGACGCGCACCCCGGGGAAGTCGAAGGCGAGTCGCTCGCGACCCTCGCTGCGCACGGGAACGAGCGCGAAGTCGTCGTTGCCGGGACCGCCGAACACGGGTGTGCCGGCGAGGCGCGGGGCCGGGTCGACGGCGATGCCGCGGTCGAACGCGGCGAGCGCGTGCGCGGGCACGGGTGCGGGCCCGTGCCCGGTGGACTGGTCGGGCGCGTGCTGGTCGTGGGATGCGGTGTTCACAGAGTCTCCAGGAGTTGTTGCGAGTAGGGATGCGACGGGGCCGCGAAGAACTGCGCGGTGCCGGCGGTCTCGACGAGGTCGCCGCGGAACAGCACCGCGACCCGATCCGCCACCCGCTGCACGGCTCCCAGGTCGTGGGAGATGAAGAGGGCGCCGAAGCGGTGCTGCTGCTGCAGCTCGCGGATCAGCGCGAGGATCTGCATCTGCACCGCGACGTCGAGCGCGCTCACCGCCTCATCGAAGACGATGAAGCGGGGCTCGGTGACGAGCGCGCGTGCGACCGAGACCCGCTGCCGCTGCCCGCCCGAGAGCTCGTGCGGGTAGCGGTCGGCGAAGCCCGGGTTCAGGCCGACGTGCTCGAGCATCTCGCCGACGCGCGTGCGCTGCTGCTCCCGGTCGAGATCGCGGCGCGCCACGGTGAGCGGCTCGCGCACGGACTCGCCCACACGGCGGCGCGGGTTCAGCGACCAGTGCGGGTGCTGCAGCACGGCCTGGATCTTGCCCGCGGTCGCCCGGCGGGAGCGGCTCATCGGCCGCCCGAGCAGGCGCACGTCGCCGCTGTCGGGGGCGCGCAGCCCCAGTGCGACGGCCGCGGTCGTGGTCTTGCCCGATCCGGATTCGCCGACGAGGCCGAGGGTCTCGCCGGGCGCGACGCTCAGGCTCACCTCGTTCATGGCCCGCACGGTGCGCCGCTTCGCGCCCGCCCCCGACGTGAACGACACGCTCACGCCGCGCATCTCCAGTACGGCGTTCTCAGCTGCGACGCTCATGCGCGCTCCTCCCCTTCGCGGCTCGCACGCGGGCGCGCCGGGATGGCGGCCACGAGCGTGCGCGTGTACTTGGCTTCGGGGGCGTCGAGCACCCGCGCCGTCGGCCCCGACTCGACGATCGCGCCGCGGTGCATGACGACCACGCGGTCGCACCACCGGCGCACGGCGCCGAGGTCGTGGCTGATCCAGATGAGACTCGCACCCGAGCGCCGCACGAAGGCGACGATCAGTTCGAGGATCTCGTCGCGCACCTGGGCGTCGAGCGACGCCGTGGGCTCGTCGGCGATGAGGATGCTCGGCTCGCGCGCGATGGTCAGCGCGATCGCGATGCGCTGCGCCATGCCGCCCGAGACCTCGTGCGGGAAGAGCCGGAGCACGCGCTCGGGCTCCAGGATGCGCACGCTGCGCAGCAGCTCCACCAGCGAGTCGGCATCGGTCGGCCGGCCGAGCGGCGCCAGGGCGAGCTCCAGCTGCCGCCGGATGCGCATCGTCGGGTTGAGCGACGCGATCGGATCCTGCGGGATGAAGCCGAGCGACTCGCGCCGCACGCGGCGCACCTCGTCGGGGCCGAGCGACGCGAGGTCGCGCCCCAGCACGCGCACCTCGCCCGCCGTGATGCGGCACGAGCGGGGCAGCATGCGCCCGATCGCCTGGGAGATCGTCGTCTTGCCCGATCCGGACTCGCCGACGACGGCGACGAGCTCGCCGGGGGCGATGTCGAGCGACACGTCGTCGAGCGCGCGCGTCACGCCGAGGCGCGTGCGGTACTCGGCGCTGAGGCCCGACACCGATACCGATGGGGCGGATTCGTGAGCGGTCATACGAGGCTCCTCGTCTCGCGGGGGTCGAGGCGGTCGCGCAGCGTGTCTCCCACGAGGTTGATCGCGAGAATCGCGAGCACCAGCACGACCGCGGGGGCGAACAGCAGCCACGGCGCCTGCACCATGTAGCTCGACCCCTCCTGGATCAGCAGTCCGAGCGACGACTGCGGCAGCTGCACGCCGTACCCGAGAAAGCTCAGGCCGCCCTCGACGAGGATGCCGACCGACAGCGCGTACGTGCCCTGCACGGCGATCGTGCCGCTGATGTTCGGCAGCACGTGGCGGAACAGGATCACCGGCGCCGAGACGCCGCTGATCTGGGCGGTCGTCACGAAGTCGCGCTTCGCGACCGCCATCGACGCGGCGCTCACCATGCGCGTCATCAGCGGCACCGTCACGAGCACGATGCTCGCCAGCGCCGCGACCTGGCCCGGACCGACGACTGCGGCGATCAGAATGGCGAGCACGATCGACGGGAAGGAGTAGAGCACGTCGACGAACCGCATCACGCCCTCGCGCGTCCAGCCGCCGAGGTAGCCCGCGATCATGCCGAGCATCACGCTGATGACGGCCGTGCAGAGCACCGCGACGGCCGAGAGCACCAGCGTCGTGCCGATGCCCTCCAGCAGCCGCGCGAGCACCGAGCGGCCGAGGGCGTCGGTGCCGAGCAGCGCCGCACCGGAGGGCGCGCTCAGCCGCGGACCGACGATCTTCGCGGGATCGCCGGCGAACGGCACGACCGCCGCGACCACCGCGATGCCGACGATCGCCGCGAGCGTCGCGATCGAGGCGATGAACAGCCCGTCTCTCGGCGGGCGCACCGACGCGGCCCGCTTGCGACGGACGAGGGGGAGGGAGTACGTCGTCATGATCCTGCCTTCCCGGTGACGGCGACCCGCGGATCGAGCGCGCTCGTGATCAGATCGAGGACGAGGCTCACCACGATGAACACGGTCGCCGCGAAGAGCACCGACGCCTGCACCACGGCGAAGTCGCGGCGGTCGAGGCCCGTCACCATGAAGGAGCCGAGGCCGGGGATGTTGAAGATGGTCTCGACGATCACCGCGCCGCCGAGCAGGTAGGCCGTGATCGTGGCGAGGAGCGTGAGGATCGGAATGCCCGCGTTGCGCATCACGTGATGGCGCACGATGTGCCACGGCGTCTCGCCGCGCGCCACCGCCGCCGCGATGTGCGGCTCGACGAGCACGTTCATCACGGCGTCCCGCGTGGTGCGCGCCGCTGCCGCGACGCAGAACACCGAGAGCACGACGGCCGGGAGCAGCAGCGCCTGGAACGTGGGGCCGAAACCGGTGCCGACGCGCGAGAAGCCGCCGACCTGGATGCCGAGGGCGAGCCGCGAGAACACGAACACGACCACGCTGCCGAGCACGAACTCCGGAACGCTGATGCCGAGGCCCGAGACGATGCGGCCGACCGCCCCGCCGCGGTGCGCGCCCGAGCGCACGCCCGTCCACACGCCGAGCGGGATCCCGATCACCACGGTGATGGCCAGCGCCATCGCGGTGAGCAGCGCCGTGACGGGGATGCGCGCGCCGAGCTCGACGCTCACCGGGCTCTGCGTCACGAACGACGTGCCGAGGTCGCCGGTGGCGATCTGCCCGATCCAGGAGAAGTACTGGAGCACGAGCGGCTGGTCGAGCCCGTAGGCCGCGGCGAGCGCCGCGCGCTCCTCGGGCGACGCGAGGGGCCCGAGGATGATGTCCTCGTAGCTGCCCGGCATCAGCCTCACGGCGGCGAAGATGAGAATGGAGACGCCGAGCAGGGTGACGAGCGCGCTCGCCACCCGCCCGGCGGACCATCGGAGCTGCTGCAGCATGCCGGTCGCTCGCTACTCGCCGGAGGCCGGAGTCGCCGGGAGGCGGTACGAGGCGATGTCGCGGAAGATGTCGCCGTACCCCTCGTTGCTCTGGATCGTCGGGCTGAGCGCGGCCGAGTCGTAACCGATGATCGAGGGCCGGTGCACGAGCGGAACGATCTCGGAGTACTCGTCGGCGCTCGCGCAGAGGTCGGCGAGCACCGTCTCCCGCTCGGCGGAATCGGTCGCCTCGGCGCCCGCGGCGATCAGCTCGTTGAGGTCCTCGTGCACCCCGGTGAAGCCGACGTTGAAGCCCGCCTGCTCCGGGTTCCACCACTTCGTCACCATCGACGGATCGACGTAGCCGGCGAACCAGCCGAGCGACAGGTCGAAGTCGCCCGGCTGCGCCGTGAAGACGCGCGCGTTGTAGGTGGCGGTGTCGAACTGCTCGATGTTGACGGTGACGCCGATCTCGGCGAGCTGCTGCTGCACGAGCTGAGCGATCTGCCCCATCACGGGTTCGGAGGTGTACACGATCAGGTCGAGCGTGGTGCCGGCCGCGTCCGACGCCGCGATGACGTCGCGCGCCTCGTCGAGGTCGGCCTGCTCCGACGGCAGGGCGTCGACGGCGCACGCGCCGGGCAGATTGGACGGAGTCACGCCCGTCGGCGCGGATTCGCCCGCGAACACGATGTCGGCGATGGCCTGACGGTCGATCGCCGTGTTGATGGCGAAGCGCACGTCCTGATCCTGCAGCGGCGATCCCTCGATCTGGGAGTTCACGTTGAGGTAGTAGAAGTCGCTCTGGGTCTGGTTGACCACCTGCACGTCGCCGGCGTCGGCGAGCTGCGTGAGGGCGTCGATGCTGCCGAAGTTCGCGAGCCCGGCGCTGCCCTCGCGGAGGGCCGCCTGCCGGGTGGTCTCCTGGTCGACGATCTGCAGTTCGAGGGTCTGCACGGCGAGGTCGTCGCCCCCGCGCCACCCCGGGTTGGCCGAGAACGTCCACGACTCGTCCTGGCGGTGCGCGTCGACCACGTAGGGGCCGGTGCCGAGCATGGTGGTCGTGAGGTCGACGCTGCCGTCGGCGATCTCCTGCATGGGCAGGATCGCGGCAGGGGTGTTCGCGAGCGCCGCGAGGAACGGCGCGTAGGGGCTGCTCAGCCGCACGGTGACCTGGTCGTCGCCGGTCGCCTCGATCGATTCGACGGGGCCCATCTGGCCCGACCA
This sequence comes from Leucobacter chromiiresistens, assembly GCF_001477055.1. Taxonomy (GTDB): domain Bacteria; phylum Actinomycetota; class Actinomycetes; order Actinomycetales; family Microbacteriaceae; genus Leucobacter; species Leucobacter chromiiresistens_A. The sequence goes on along the minus strand of NZ_LDRK01000036.1, from coordinate 438 downwards.
GACGCTCGCGCTGTCGATCTGGCGCTGCAGGCTGCCGACGACGTCGTCGGCCGTGAGCGCCCGCCCGTTCGAGAAGGTGGCGGTCGTGTCGATGGTGAAGACGTAGGTGGTGTCGTCGGGCTGCTCCCACGAGGTCGCGAGTTCGGGCTGGATCTCGAAGTTCTCGTCGGTGGTGACGAGCGTCTCGTAGACGAGGCCCATGATGCTCCAGGATCGGGCCGTCTGCGCCGTCGCCGGGTCGAGGCCGTCGGCTTCGCTCGTGTCGTAGTCGAGCTGCACGGTGAGGGCGCCCTGCCCGTCGAGTGCGTCGTCTGCCACGGCGAGGAAGCCGGGGGCCGCCTCCTGCTGCTCGCCGGCGCCGGTGCCGGCCGGTGCGGCGCAGGAGCTGAGCGCACAGGCGAGGCCGAGCGCGAGTGCGGCGCCCGAGGCGACCCGGGC
>NZ_LDRK01000035.1 GCF_001477055.1 Leucobacter chromiiresistens | reverse complement strand
CGACCATGGTCGACACCTGGCTCACCGTGAACCGATGCTTCCAGCGGGAGATCGGCATCATCCGGGTCGCGATGTCGTAGAAGTAGCGCGCCTCGACCGGCGAGTGCATGATGATGTCCTCGTTCGCCAGATCCTCGACCCCGATGGGGCTGGTGCGGCGCGAGAGCAGGTGCCCCTCGGGGAGCGCGACGAGCAGCCGCTCCCGGTGGATGCGCTGCGAGCCGAAGTGCGCCGGGTCGAACGGCGGTCGGCCGATGGCGACGTCGATCTCGCTCTTCGTGAGCGCGTCGAGCTGGTGCTTCGTCACCATCTCCTGCAGCTCGATGGTCACGTCGGGGAGCGCCTGCGAGATGCGGGCGAGCATCGGGCCGAGCAGGGTGAACGCGCTGGAGGCCGTGAACCCGATGCGCACGACGCCCGACAGGCCGGCCGCCACGGTGCGGGCGATGTGGGGCGCCCCGTCCGCGATCGCGAGGATGCGGCGCGCCTCGTCGAGGAACGCGCGCCCCGCGTCGGTGAGCTCGACGCGGCGGTTGCTGCGGTGCACGAGTTGCACGCCGACGATCGCCTCCAGGCGCTGGATCTGACGGCTGAGCGGCGGCTGAGTCATCTGGAGGCGCTCGGCGGCGCGGCCGAAGTGCAGCTCCTCGGCGACGGCGACGAGCGCGCGCACCTGGTCCAGGGTGTAGGTCATGATCGCTCCCGGGCTCGGCGGTCTGCAATGCACATGCCTTCCATCATACCTTTGCGGCATAAAACGATCCAGAAGGAATGTTGGACAGGTATCGGAAACGGAACCTAGCGTGAAGCCATCGGATCATCCGCATCCCGATCGCCCCATCGCAACGGCGCGTTTCCCCTAGTCACCGGAGGTTGCACATCGTGCCCCACTTGGAACCATCAGCACTCGCGAGTCAGGTCGGCTCAGGCCTGCTCTCGTTCCCCGTCACCCACTTCGACGCCCAGCAGGAGTTCGCCGAGGAGCCGTACCGCGAGCACATCGAGTGGCTGAGCGACTACCCGGTCGCCGGCCTCTTCGCGGCCGGCGGCACGGGGGAGTACTTCTCGCTCACCCTCGACGAGGTCTCGCGGGTGGTGACCGCCGCCGTGCAGCAGGTGAACGGACGCACCGCCGTACTCGGCCCCGCCGGCGGCTCCGTCCGCAGCGCGATCGCCCAGGCGCGCGCCGTCGAGGCGGCCGGAGGCGACGGCATCCTCCTCTTCCCGCCGTACCTCACCGAGGCCGGTCAGGCGGGTCTCGAGGCGTACGTGGAGGCCGTCTGCCGGGCCACCCGGCTCGGCGTCATCGTCTACCACCGCGCGAATGCGCAGTACTCCGCGGCGACGCTGCAGCGCCTCGCGGATCGCCTCCCCAACTTCATCGGTCTGAAGGACGGCGTGGGCTCGATCGAGCAGATGACCCACATCTACTCGACGCTCGGCGACCGCCTCACCTACGTGGGCGGCCTGCCCACCGCTGAGACGTTCGCCCTGCCCTACCTCGAGCTCGGCGTCACCACCTACTCGTCGGCGATGTTCAACTTCGTGCCCGAGTTCGCCGTCGACTTCTACAACGCCGTGCGGCGCCGCGACCACGCCGCCGTGTTCTCGGCGCTCCGCGACTTCGTGCACCCGTACCTCGACGTGCGCAACCGGGTGCCCGGCTACGCGGTGTCGATCGTCAAGGCGGGCCTCGACGCCGTCGGCCGCACCGGCGGCCCCGTGCGGCCGCCGCTCCAGGAGCTCACCCCGGCGGATCGCGCCGACCTCGCGCGGGTCATCGAGCGGGCGGCGGTGCCCGCGCTCGTCTGAGCCCCAGCGGCACGTTCGCGACGAGTACCGCGGAGCCGAGCGCCCACCCGGCGCTCGGCTCCGTTCGCGTTCCGCGCCCGTTCGGCGACGAATCATCGGACGAGAGGCGCTCCGCCGCAGCGATCGACCGCGTTCGGGAGCGCTCCCGAATGGTGTCATAATGGTTCCGCAGTGGATTCTCAGCCACGCTCTCTGTCGGAACGACCCGCGCGTGGCGAGATGGCTCTGTCAGCCGCCGGGCGTCGCCCGGCGAAGCACGAAGGAGGAAGCCTGTGTCAGCCCAAACGGCAGCAGCCGCACCCGTGGCGAAGAAGAAGGTTCGCCCCGGCGGCACCCTCTACCGCGGCAACGAGGGAATGTGGTCGTGGGTGCTGCACCGCATCACGGGTGTCTCCATCTTCTTCTTCCTGCTCGTGCACGTGCTCGACACCGCCCTCGTGCGGGTCAGCCCCGAGGCGTACAACGCCGTCATGAGCACCTACAAGACTCCCGTCATGGGCCTCGGCGAGGCCGTGCTCGTCGCGGCGATCGTCTTCCACGCCTACAACGGCATCCGCATCATCCTCGTCGACTACTGGAGCAAGGGCGCCAAGTACCAGCGCACCATGTTCTGGGTCGTCATGGGGCTCTGGGCGGTGACGATGGCCGGCTTCCTGCCGCGCCACCTGATGAACGTATTCGGACACTGAGCGCGAGGAGCACAGACATGTCATTGACCATTGACACTCCGCGCGCTGCGACGCCGGCGAAGAAGCGCACCAACTGGGAGAAGTGGGGCTGGGTCTACATGCGCGTATCGGGCGTGCTGCTCGTCGTGCTGGTCTTCGGCCACCTCTTCTCGAACCTGATGATCGGCGACGGCGTGCACGCCATCGACTTCGGCTTCGTCGGCGGCAAGCTCTCGCAGCCGTTCTGGAAGGTGTGGGACACCCTGCTCCTCTGGCTGGCGCTCATCCACGGCGCGAACGGCATGCGCACCATCGTGAACGACTACGTCTCGCGCCCGCGTCTCGCGAAGGGGTTCAAGCTCGCGCTGTTCCTGTCGGCGGCCCTGCTCATCCTGCTCGGCACCATCGTGATCTACACGCTCGACCCGTGCCCCCCGGGTGCAGACCCGGCGCTCGTCGCCTCGTTCTGCCCGACGCCGTAACCCCCGCGCGCAGCACCGGTTTTCGCAACGAAGAATAGGATTTACGTGACCACAGAGACCCATCAGGGCGAAGACGTCACCGTCAAGGACGGCGTCACCTATCATCAGTTCGACGTCGTCATCGTCGGCGCCGGTGGCGCGGGCATGCGTGCCGCGATCGAGGCGGGGCCCAAGGCCAAGACCGCCGTGATCACGAAGCTCTACCCGACGCGCTCCCACACCGGGGCGGCGCAGGGCGGCATGGCCGCGGCGCTCGCGAACGTCGAGGAGGACAACTGGGAGTGGCACACCTTCGACACCGTCAAGGGCGGCGACTACCTCGTCGATCAGGACGCGGCTGAGATCCTCGCCCGCGAGGCCATCGACGCGGTCATCGACCTCGAGAACATGGGCCTGCCGTTCAACCGCACGGCCGAGGGCAAGATCGACCAGCGGCGCTTCGGCGGCCACACGCGCGACCACGGCAAGGCCGCGGTGCGCCGCGCCTGCTACGCGGCCGACCGCACCGGGCACATGATCCTGCAGACCCTCTTCCAGAACTGCGTCAAGCTCGGGGTGAACTTCTTCAACGAGTACTACGTGCTCGACCTCGTCATGACCGAGGTCGACGGCGTGCGCAAGCCGTCGGGCGTCGTCGCCTACGAGCTGTCGACCGGCGACCTCCACGTGTTCCAGGCGAAGTCGATCGTCTTCGCCACCGGCGGCTTCGGCAAGATCTTCAAGACCACCTCGAACGCGCACACGCTCACCGGCGACGGCGTCGGCATCGTCTGGCGCCAGGGCCTGCCGCTCGAGGACATGGAGTTCTACCAGTTCCACCCGACGGGCCTCGCGGGCCTCGGCATCCTCCTCACCGAGGGGGCGCGCGGCGAGGGCGCGATTCTGCGCAACGCCTCGGGCGAGCGCTTCATGGAGCGGTACGCCCCGACGATCAAGGATCTCGCGCCCCGTGACATCGTCGCCCGCTCGATGGTGCAGGAGGTGCTCGACGGCCGCGGCGCCGGCCCGCACAAGGACTACGTGTACCTCGACTGCACCCACCTGGGCGCCGAGGTGCTCGAGACGAAGCTCCCCGACATCACGGAGTTCGCGCGCACCTACCTGGGCGTCGACCCGGTGACCGAGCCGGTTCCCGTCTTCCCGACCGCGCACTACGCGATGGGCGGCATCCCGACGAACAACGACGCCGAGGTGCTCTCCGACAACACGACCGTCGTTCCCGGCCTGTACGCCGCGGGCGAGTGCGCCTGCGTCTCCGTGCACGGGTCGAACCGCCTCGGCACCAACTCGCTGCTCGACATCAACGTGTTCGGCAAGCGATCCGGCAACAACGCAGCCGATTACGCGAATCGCGCCGACTTCGTGCCGCTCCCCGAGGACCCGGCGAAGATGGTGCGCGAGATGGTGGAGGGCTTCCGCAATGGTTCCGGCACCGAGCGCGTCGCCGACCTGCGCCGCGAGCTGCAGGAGGCGATGGATCGCGGCGCCCAGGTGTTCCGCACGGAGGAGTCGCTCACCGAGGTGCTCGGCGTGATCCACAATCTGCGGCAGCGCTACCTCAACGTCGGGGTGCAGGATCGCGGCAAGCGGTACAACACGGACCTGCTCGAGGCGATCGAGCTCGGCTTCCTCCTCGATCTCGCGGAGGTGCTCGCCTACACGGCGCGCAACCGCAAGGAGAGCCGCGGCGGCCACATGCGCGACGACTACCCGAATCGTGATGACGAGAACTACATGCAGCACACGATGGCGTACCTGTCGGGCGACCCCCACTCGGCAGATCCCGAAGATCACATCCGCCTCGACTGGAAGCCGGTCGTCGTCACCAGGAACGAACAGGGCGAGTTGCGCTACCCGCCGCTGGAGAGGAAGTACTAGGTCATGAGCACTGCAACCGCTGAAGCTCCCACGGCTGAGGCTCCGGAAGCACCGAAGCCGTTCACCGTCACCCTGCTGATCCGCCGATTCGACCCCGAATCGGGGCGGGACGCGTTCTGGGAGGACTTCGACGTCGAGATGTACCCGACGGACCGCATCCTCGACGCGCTCCACCGCATCAAGTGGGACCAGGACGGCACCCTGTCGTTCCGCCGCTCCTGCGCGCACGGCATCTGCGGATCGGATGCCATGCGCATCAACGGCCGCAACCGCCTCGCCTGCAAGACGCTGATCAAGGACCTCGACATCTCGAAGCCGATCTACGTCGAGGCGATCAAGGGTCTGCCGCTCGAGAAGGACCTCATTGTCGACATGGAGCCCTTCTTCGCGGCCTACCGCGAGGTGCAGCCGTTCCTCGTCGCGGGCTCCGCACCTGAGGGGGGCAAGGAGCGCCTGCAGACCATCGAGGATCGCGAGCGCTTCGACGACACCACGAAGTGCATCCTCTGCGCCGCGTGCACGACGAGCTGCCCGGTGTTCTGGACGGATGGGCAGTACTTCGGCCCCGCCGCGATCGTCAACGCGCACCGCTTCATCTTCGACTCGCGCGACGACAACGCCGAGGTGCGCCTCGACATCCTGAACGACACCGAGGGAGTGTGGCGCTGCCGCACCACCTTCAACTGCACCGATGCGTGCCCGCGCGGCATCCAGGTGACCAAGGCCATCGCCGAGGTCAAGGCCGCCATCCGCTCCGGCAAGGTCGCATAGCGCGTACGAGGCTCGCACCTCGCTCGCCGTGACCGAATGACGTCGCCCCGGAACCCTCCCGATCGCTCGGAGGATTCCGGGGCGACGCGCGTCTCCGAGGTCGTCGAGCGCGGCCGGCGGCGCTGGGCCTGGGCGCAGCGGCTGCGACCCGTGCGCACCTACCTGCACTTCTCCGACGTCGGCGGCGTCGTGCTCTCCGGCGGCATGAGCTACCAGGCGCTGTTCGCGGTGTTCGCGGCGCTGTGGCTCGGATTCGGCATCTTCGGCATCGTGCTGCGGGGGCGGCCCGAACTGCTCGACTCGATCGTCGCGCAGATCAACCTCTTCATCCCCGGCCTCGTCGGCGCCGGCGGCGCGGTGTCGATCGACGAGCTCATGGGCGCACGCGCGTTCGACTGGTCGAGCGCCATCGCCGGCCTGGTGCTCGTGTGGGTCGCGCTGAACTGGTTCACGGGCACGCGGCGGTCGATCCGGATCATCTTCGGACTGGAGGTGCGGCTCTACCGCAACCCGGTGCTGCTGAAGCTGCGCGACTTCGTGCTCGCCATCATCTTCTTCGCCGCGATCCTCGTCTCCGCCGCGCTCACCGTGCTGAGCTCGAATCTCGCCGACCACTTCCTCTCCTGGATCGGGGCGAGCGAGACGAGTTGGTTCGTGAGCACGCTCGGCACGGTCGTGCGGTACGCGGCGGTATATGCATTCGACATCGTGCTGCTCGTCGCCATGCATCGATACCTCGCCGAGGTGCGGGTGCCGCGGGCGCGCCTGATCGTCGGCTGCGGCATCGGGGCGCTCGTGCTGCTCGGCCTCAAGGCGCTGGGCGGCGTGCTCATCGGGGGAGCGACGAGCAACCCGCTGCTCGCGACCTTCGCGGTCTTCGCGGGGCTGCTGCTGTGGTTCAACCTCATCTGCCGCACGCTGCTGCTCACGTCGTCCTGGATCGCCACGGGTCTCGACCCGGAGCTCGGGCGCCTGCCCGAGCGCGCCGCGGTCTGAGCTCCGGGCGCTGCAGGGCTGCAGGGCTGCAGGACTGCTCCGTTGCAGCGCTCCAGCGCTCCAGCGCTACAACGTGAAGCACTGGGAGGGAACGGCGCCGAGCTCGGTCGAGGGGTCGAGCGGCAGCGGGGTCCAGGCCGATACTCGCTCCGCATCGGCGCTGAGCTGCACCTCGATGGTCGCGGGGCCGCCATCGGGCGTCGGCTCGGGGAGCACGATCGGCGAGCTCGTGTACCAGCGGCCGTCGCCGAGCACCAGCATCTGCTCGTCGTGCTCGACGGCCTGGTCTCCTGAGACCACCCGGGCGACGACGAGGGCGCCGTGCAACTCCGAGCGGCCCTCGATGTAGATCCGCCCGTCGAAGCACCGCGCCCAGCGCAGGTCGGTGGGGGCGAACGGGTCGGGCTGCGGTTCGGGTTCGGGTTCGGGCTCGGGCTGCGGTTCGGGCTCGGGTTGCGGGCCGGGTCCCGGACCGGGTTCGGGCTTCGGCGCGGGCTGCGCCCCCGGCCCGGGTTCGGGCTGCGGCGCGGGGCGCGGCGGAGCTCCGCCCGAGGGCGCGAGCGGCTCGACGGGAGGGGCGACCTCCGTCACCGGAACGTCGATGAAGACCGGGGTCCCGCCCGCATCGGCGCCCGCGCCGCCGGCCCCATCATCGCCGCGCTCCTCGACCGGGTCGCGGGGCGTACGCGGCTCGTCCGCTTCCGGCTCCCGCCGCTCACCGGCGTCGGTACCGGCCTCGGCGTCCGAATCGGCCGCGGCGACCGATTCGGCGGCGACCGCAGGCGTGCTCGCCGCATCCGAGGTTCGCGAGAGCAGGACGACGCCGCCGCCGACCACGAGCGCCGCGGCCGTCGCTGCGGCGATGAGGAGCGCCGCCGATGCGCCGCCGAAGATGCCGCCGCCCGCGACGGTGCCGGCCGAGGCTCCGGCCGAACCCGCGCCCGAGGCGCCCGCCCCGGCGCTCTGCTCCCCGGATCCGGCCGCCATCGCCGGTGCCGCAGCGCCCGCGCCGCCGAGGAAACCGTACGCCGTGCCGCCGCCGAGCAGAATGCCGACGAGCACGAGCGCGAGCTGCCGGTTGAGCACGGTGTACTCGGCGGCGACGCGGGTGCAGCTCTCGCACGAGTCGAGGTGCGCCTCGACCTGGCGGCTCGCCGCGGCGGTGAGCTTGCCGCGCTGGTAGCGCTGCAGATGCCCGAGCGTCGTGCGGCACTCCGCGTCGCGCAGCTCCCGGCTGACGTGCGCCTCCACCCAGGCCGACCGCAGCGCCTCGCGGGCGCGCTTCGCGAGCGCGGAGACGCCGTTCGGGGTGAGCCCGAGTATACGGGCCACCTCGCGCGGCGGCAGGTTCTCGACCTCGGTGTACCAGAGCACCGCCTGCCACCGCTCGTTGAGCGTGCCGAAGGCGCGAGCGGCCGCGTCCCGGTCGAAGGCGTCATCGTGCCACGGCGCGACCTTCCCGTCGTCGGGAAGGTGATCGAAGTCGTCCTTCGCGTCTTCCGGCCGACGCCAGGCGTCGGCCGCGATCGACTGGATCGTGCGGTAGAGGTAGGGGCGGAACGCGCCCTGCGGGCCGCGGCCCGCGAGCACGAGCTCGAGGATGCGCAGGTACGCCTCCGAGACGATGTCGTCGGCCGACGACGCGGAACCGAGGTGACGGGCGGCGACGAGTCCCGCTCCGCTGTGCCGCTTCCAGAGCACGGCGAAGGCCGAGGTGTCTCCCCCGCGCGTCGTCTCGAGCAGCTCCGCGTCGGTGAGGTCGGCGAGCACTGGGTCAAGCATTCGGGGTCTCCTCGTCGTGCGCGTACCCCAATGGTCGGGACTCGCGCGCACGCGTTCCCGTGACGCCGCGCTCCTGCCGCGACGAAACCCCCGACACATAGTATGCGCCGAATCGGCGAGAAAACCGAGTCGGGGGCTCGATTTCGCAGAAGCTTCGGCAAACGCGCGTCACGATTCAAGGCTTCTCGCGTCTCAGAGGCAAGCCCGGTTTCCGCCTCACCCCCAAACCCCAGGAGTACCCCGAGGCGGGAGCCGGGCGATCCGGCCTCGCTCGGCGCCAGCCGCAGCGCTCGCCGGCCACGAACCCGCACGCCCCTTGGAGTACCCCATGCCGCTCAGCCACGCCCACCGCCGCTGCCGAATCGCCACCTGGGCGCGCAGCGTCGCGGCCGCGCTGGTGATCGCCGCCGCACTCCTCGGCTCGGCGGCACTCGCGATCGCGGCCCCCGCCGCGGAGGAGACGCGGGCGCCGGCGGAGTCGGGCGAAGCGCTCATCTGCCTCGGCGCCGCGCTGGCGCTCGGCACCGCGCTCGCGAGCCGGGCCGGTCTACGCTGGAGGCATGGAGCAGCAGCGCGCGGTCGAACCGCACGACGTCGTCGACCTCATCACCGCGAAGCGCCACGGGAGGCCGCTCGACCCTGACGAGATCTCGTGGCTCATCGATGCGTTCACACGGGGTGCCGTCGCCCCGGAGCAGATGAGTGCGCTGCTCATGGCGATCGTGATCCGCGGCATGGATCGTGAGGAGATCCGCGCGATGACGGCGGCCATGATCGCGAGCGGGGAGCGGATGGACTTCACCGCGCTCGGCCGCCCCGCGATCGACAAGCACTCGACGGGGGGCGTCGGCGACAAGATCACCCTGCCGCTGGTGCCGCTGCTGGCCTCGCTGGGCGTCGCCGTGCCGCAGCTCTCGGGGCGCGGCCTCGGGCATACGGGAGGCACGCTCGACAAGCTCGAGTCGATTCCGGGCTGGCGGGCGTCGCTCACGAACGACGAGATGGTCGCGATGCTCACCGACGTCGGCGGGGTGATCTGCGCGGCGGGCTCCGGCCTCGCCCCGGCGGATCGCAAGATGTACGCCCTCCGAGATGTGACGGGCACCGTCGCCGCCGTGCCGCTGATCGCCTCCTCGATCATGAGCAAGAAGATCGCGGAGGGCGCGAACGGCCTCGTGCTCGACGTGAAGTTCGGCTCGGGAGCCTTCCTCCCCGAGGTCGCGGACGCCCGGGAGCTCGCGACGACGATGGTACGGCTCGGGGCGGATTCGGGGCTGCGCACCGTCGCGCTGCTCACCGACATGGATGCGCCCCTGGGGCGCGCCGTCGGCAACGCGAACGAGGTGCGGGAAGCGGTGGAGGTGCTCGGCGGGGGCGGACCGGCGGACGTCGTCGAGCTCACCCTCGCGCTGGCGCGGGAGATGCTCGCGCTGGCCGGAATGCCGCACATCGATCCGGCTCCCGCGCTGCGCGACGGGCGCGCGATGGATGCGTGGCGACGGCTCATCGCTGCGCAGGGCGGCGACCCGCTCGCGGCGCTCCCCGAGGCGCGCGAGCGCGAGATCGTGCGGGCCGAGACCGACGGCACGGTGCAGCGGGTCGATGCGCGCTCGGTCGGCGTCGGAGCGTGGCGTCTCGGTGCCGGGCGGGCCCGGCCGGGCGATCCCGTCGATCATGCCGCGGGCGTCGAGGTGCTCGTGCGGCCGGGAGACCGGGTGCGCGCCGGCGACGTCCTCTTCGTGGCGGCCTGCGACCACGAGGGCCGCATGTCGCGCGGGCTCGAGGCGCTGCGCGGCGCCGTGGAGCTGGGCGCCGGCGCGCCCGAGCCCCGGCCGCTCGTGGCGGGCCGCATCACCGCCGACGAGTAGAGCGGCGCTGCAGTCGGCTTCGCCGGGCTCAGCGGCGCTGCGAGGCGAGTTCCGCGAACGCGGGAGGGATCGCGGCGGCGACGTCTGCGGCCGCGATCGGCCTGCCCGACCCGTCGGCGCCCGCGTCCGCTGAAGCGCACCGGGCCGCAAGGTCGTGCAGCAGCGCAGCGGTGGCGCCGAGGCGGCCCAGCAGCCCGGGGTCGTCGCGGAGCTCCGCCGCGCGCCCCGCGACGAGCGCGCCGAGGATTCCCGCGAGCACATCACCGGTGCCGGCGGTCGCCAGCCACGGGGTCGCCGGTCCGATGCGTCGCGACCAGCCCTCGGCCGAGACGCACACCGTCACGGAACCCTTGAGCAGCACCGTCGCGTCGAGCGCCTCGGCGAGACGTGCGGCGGCGCGGGCGCGGGGTCCGGCATCCGTTCCGTGCGCGTCCCAGTCGTCGGGGAGAGCGCCGAGTCGGGCGGATCGCCAGAGGCGCTCGAACTCGCCGGCGTGGGGGGTGAGCACCACGGGCGCGGTGCGGCCGTCGCCTGCGGCGACGAGATCCAGCGCCCCCGCATCGATCACGATCGGGGCGTCGCCCGCGAGCAGCGCACGCAGGTCGCGCAGCTCCGCCGCCGAGCGCGTCGCCGCGTCGGTGCCCGAACCGATGAGCCACGCATCGCACGGTCGACCGGTCGGCGGGCCGAGCACGGTCTCGGGCCGCGCGGCGAGCACCGCGGCGGCGGGAGTCGGGAGCCCGAACGGGGGAGCGGCGTCGTCGACGGGCGGCACGTAGCGCAGCATGCCGACTCCGGTGCGCCAGGCGGCGCTCACCCCGAGCACCGCCGCGCCGGGGTAGTGCGCCGCGCCGGTGCGCACCCCGAGCACGCCCCGCCGGTACTTGTCGTCGCCCGGGCCGGGCGGTCGCAGCGTCGCCGCGGCGTCGAGCTCCCCCCAGCGCTCGGTCACGCCGATGCCGCTTCCGCCTGCAGCCCCTCCAGGTACGACCGCACCGAGCGCTCCAGATCGCCGAGCGCGCCCTCCGCGGCGGCCCGCCGCTCCGGTGCTGCGCCGACGTCGCTGAACGTGTCGAGGTACACCTTCAGCTTCGGCTCCGTGCCGCTCGGACGGATCATGACGCGCGATCCGTCGGCGAGGCCGTAGCGCAGCACGTCGGCGGGCACCTCCGCGGCGCCGGGGACGAGCAGATCACGCGCATCGGCGACCCGGGCGCCGCCGAGCTCGACGGGCGGATCCCGCCGCACTCGGGCTGCGAGCGCGGATGCGGCCGCCATCGACGGGAGCCGCAGCGTCACCTGGCCGCTCGCGAAGTGTCCGAACCGCTCACTCGCCTCGTCCAGGCGATCCCAGATCGTGCGCCCCTCCGCGGCGAGCTCGCGCACCATCGCGATCGCGTCGGCGCTCGCCGAGATGCCGTCCTTGTCGCGCACCACGGCGGGGTGGATCAAATACCCGAGGGCCTCCTCGAACCCGAAGACGAGCTCGGGCACGCGCGACACCCACTTGAACCCCGACAGCGTCTCGGCGTAGTCGAGACCGTAGGCGGCGGCGACGGCGCGCAGGGCGGGCGACGACACGATGGTGCAGGCGAGCGCTCCCCGCACCGCGACCTCGCGCTGCTGCGCCTCCGCGACCGCCCGCTCGGCGGCGCGCCACCCGAGCAGCAGCCCCAGCTCGTTGCCGGTCAGGCGACGGTACCCCGAGGCCTCGGCGGGGTGCGGGGCGGCGAGCGCGAGACGATCCGCATCGGGGTCGTGGGCCACGATGAGGTCGGCGCTCGCCGCCCGCGCGGTGCGGTACGCAAGATCGAGCGCGCCGGGCTCCTCGGGGTTCGGGAAGTCGACCGTCGGGAAGCGGCCGTCGGGGAGGAGCTGCTCGCGCACGGGCGTCACCCGCGGCAGGCCGGAGGAGAGGAAGACGCGCTGGGCGAGCTCGGCGCCCACGCCGTGCATCGCGGTGTAGACCACCCGGAGGTCGGTGTCGGAGCCGAGGGCCACCCCCGGCGCGTCCGGGCGCTGGGGCAGGCCCGCGAGCACGGCGGCCGACGTCTCCGCCACGTAGGCGTCGGCGACGCCGGAGCCCAGCACCGAGTACCCGTGCCCGCGCGGCAGCTCGGCCACCGGGTCGGCTGCGGCGCGATCGATGTGCGCGGCGATCGCAGCATCGGTGGGCGGGGCGATCTGCGATCCGGCGTCGGCGTCGCCGAGGTACACCTTGTAGCCGTTGTCGCGCGGAGGATTGTGGCTCGCCGTGATCATCACGCCCGCCGACACGTCGAGGTGGCGCACCGCGAACGCGGTGAGCGGCGTGGGGCCCGCCTCGGGCAGCAGATACGTCGAGACGCCCGCGCCGCTCATCACCTCTGCCGTGTCGCGGGCGAACACCGCCGACCCGATGCGGCCGTCGTACCCGATCACCACGGATGGGGCATCGGCGGCGCCCCGCTGCTTCGCCTCCTCCCACAGGAAGGCGGCGAAACCGGCGGAGGTCTGCGAGACGACGACCCGGTTCATGCGCTTCGGGCCGGCGCCGAGGCGCCCGCGGAGCCCGGCCGTGCCGAACGCCAGGCGGCCGCCGAACGCGGAGCGGAGCTCGGAGACGGCGTCCGCGTCGCCCGCGGACGCGCGCTCGATCAGCGCTCGCGCCTCGGCCCGCGTGCTCGCGTCGATGTCGGCATCCGCCCACGCGGTCGCCTCGGCGATGATCGCCTCCAGCTCCGCACTCGTCGGCGCCTCCTCGGACTGCGCCTGCTGCGACGCATCCGATGCCCGCGCTCTCCGCGGCGATCCCATCCCGGTCTCAGCCATGTCGGCAGCTCCCTTCCCCTGGTACAGCAGGTCTCAAGCTATCACTCCCGGGCGGGGATCATGCCGCCGTGCGATGATGGTGGGCGCGCTCGAGACCCGGGCGATCCACGTCGAGAGGAAGCCCGCATGTGCTCACCCGTTCGCTGTTCCACCTGCAACAAGGCGACCTGGTCGGGGTGCGGGCTGCACGTCGAGGAGGCCCTCGCCGGTTTCGCGAAGGAGGAGCGCTGCACCTGCGAGCGCTAGGCGCTCACGCGGAGCGCTCGGCGCTGCACCTGCGAGCGCTCAGCGCTCACGCCGAGAGGTGCTGACCGAGCGCGGCCGCGGCCCGGTACCCGGAGGCCACGGCGCCCGAGAGCGACTGCGCCAGGCCGGTGTGCTCGCCCGCGATGGCGACGCGCCCCGCCGGGCGGTCGAACGCCCGCACGTCGGCCGGATCCCAGTCGAGACCGGCCGCCGTGTACGACCCGCGGGTGAAGGGGTCGTCGGCCCAGGTGGTGAGCAGCACGTCGCCCTCGATCTCGAGCTCGGGGCGCATGCGCCGCAGCTCCCGCACCCAGCCCGCCGGCCCCGAGGCCACGTCGAGCGCGTCGAGCGCGAACGGACCGCCCGCGAACGACGACAGCGCCTTGATGCGGTGCTCCCCGTCGACCGACAGCGATCGCCACGACCACCACGTGTGCTCGGCGTTCTGCAGCGCGATGTCGTCGTCGACGCGCGAGAACGGCACGCCGAGCTTCGCGGCGACGGCCATGAAGCGGTGGTCGAGGGCGCGCTGCTGGTCGTCGGGCAGCGAGAACCCGAGCTCGAGATCGCGCAGCACCGGCAGCGGCACCGCGAGCACCGCGGCATCCGCGTCGACGCGTCCGCCGTCGGCGAGCGTCACCTGCACGCCGTCGGCGGTCTGGTCGACCCCGGTGATGGGATGCTCGAGGCGCACCCGGTCGCCCATGCGGCGCGCGATCTCGATCGACAGGCTCTGGTTGCCGCCGACCAGGCGGCCCCCGTCTTCGACGTAGCCGCTGAACGTCGACTCGTCGCGCAGCAGCACGGCCTCGGCGCTGATGAGGTTCGGGTCCGCCGCCGCAGACGTGGTGGTGCGCCGGTAGACGGGGTCGAGGCGGTAATCGGGGCCGAGGGCCTCCGCGAATGCGCGCTCCAGCGGCACCCGCGTCTCTCCGTCGGCGATCATGTCGCGCAGCGTATTGGCCACCAGTGCGACCGTCGCTCCGAGCTCGGCGAACGTGATCACGCGTCCGTTCACCGTGCGGCGGCCGTAGCGCACGTTGTGCGAGAGGATGGGCACGCCCACCTCCGCGGCCAGCCGCCGAATGGGGAACTCCGTCGGGAAGATGTACTCGCCGCCGCGCTCCGTGATCTCCCCGTTGCCGAGACGCGCGGACCACGTGCGACCGCCCACGCGATCCTTCGCCTCGAGCACCGTGCACCGATGGCCGGCCTTCTCGAGCTCCCATGCGGCCGTGAGGCCCGCGAGACCGGCTCCGATGACGACGACGTCCATTCCCTGTTCCTCCTCGAACCCGGCTCGCGCCTGACCTCGCTGAACGCTGCGTTCAGTGATCTGCCGCTCACTGTACAGTCGCCGCATGCGTCGCGCAACGGCGACGGCCCGCGCGCATCGGGGTGAGCGATGCGCGCGGGCCGTCCGAGTGGCCGCAGGAGCGGCCGGATCAGGCGTCGATGTCGACGTGCTTCGTCTCCTTCGAGAGCAGCAGCGCCACGAACGTGATGAGGCCCGCGCCCGAGAGGTACAGGCCGACGAGCAGCGGGCTGCCGTCGGCGAGACCCCACAGCCAGACGGCCACGATCGGGGCGAGGGCGGCGCCGAGGATCGACGACACGTTGTACGCCACCGCTGAACCGGTGTACCGCACGTTCGTGGGGAACATCTCGGGCAGGAACGCGCCCATCGGCCCGAACGTCAGCCCCATCAGCGTGAAGCCGAGTGCGAGGAAGAACATGACCATCGGCGTGCTGCCGCCGCCGAGCAGCGGCACGAACAGCAGGCCGAACAGCACGATCGCGCCGGTCACCACGAGCAGCGTCTTGCGGCGGCCGAAGCGGTCGGCGAGCGGGCCGGAGACGAGCGTGAAGATGCCGAAGAACACGACGCCGAACACCAGCATCAGGATGAACGCGTTGTAGGTGTAGCCCGCGCCCGGCACGTCGGCGTCGGTCGGCCGCGTGCCGTAGGTCAGCGTGTACGACGTCATCAGGTAGAACAGCACGTAGGTCGCGAGCATCGCGAACGTGCCGAGGATGAGGCCCTTCCAGTGGAACTTGAAAGCCTCCGCGATCGGCATGCGCTTCACGCCGCCCGACTGCTTCGCCTGCTCGAACGCGTGCGACTCGACGAGCTTGAGGCGCACCCAGAGGCCGACGACGACCATCACGGCCGAGAAGAGGAACGGGATGCGCCAGCCCCACTCAAGGAACGCCGCCGAGGGCTGCCCGGGGGTCGCCGGGTCGGCGAGCAGGTGGTTGATCAGGTAGAAGAGCATGTTGGCGATGATGAAGCCGATGGGGGCGCCGAGCTGCGGGAACGTGCCGTACCAGGCGCGCTTGCCCGCCGGCGCGTTCTCGGTCGCGACGAGCGCCGCACCCGACCACTCGCCGCCGAGCGCGAAGCCCTGCGCGAGGCGCATGATGAGCAGCAGCACCGCAGCCCAGACGCCGATCTGCGAGTGCGTCGGCAGGAGGCCGATCGCGAACGTCGCGATGCCCATCGTGAGCAGCGAGGCGACGAGCGTGGTCTTCCGGCCGAGACGGTCGCCGAGGTGGCCGAAGAAGATCGCACCGACCGGGCGGGCGAGCATCGCCGCGCCGAAGGTCGCGAACGAGGCGAGCAGCGCCGTCGTCTCGTTGTCGGACGGGAAGAACAGGTGCGGGAAGACGAGCACCGCCGCGGTGGCGTAGACGTAGAAGTCGTAGAACTCGATGGTCGTGCCCACGAGGCTCGCGAGAATCACGCGGGAGCGCGAATTGCGGGGCTGGGTCGACGGAGGGGAGGTGGTGGCTGACACAGTGCGGCTTTCGAGAAGGAGTGCGTGTGTGCGAGCAACTCAGACCCGGATCGGGCTCAGTGCGCGACGTCGGGCGTGTCTGCTTGTGGCGGACCCCGTAATGATACGCGCGATTCGCGCGCGTTTCACACCGGGTCTCCGCGCAGAGGCTTCGGAGCGCCGAATGGATCACCAGGTGCTCGTGCGGGAGTTTCGCCGCGAACGTCACCCACGAGCGGTCGGTGAAGTGCGGAATCGGGGCGGATAGCGCACGCTATTGACCTTTCGCGGGCCCGACTCTGCATCGAAGGTCACGAACGCGTATCGCCCGTTGCGCGGTGCGAAGCGAGACTGTACGGTGGGACGAAATCGACTGAACGCACTGTTCAGTATCCGCACTGGTGCGGTACAGCGGTTCGAGGAGGAACCCATGTCGGCAGATGACGCGCTCGAGCTCGGGCGACGAGTAGCGGCGCTGCGCGAGGTGCGCGGCATGAGCCTGCGCGCGCTCGCCGCAGGCGCCGGAGTCAGCTCCAGCTTCTTGAGCCAGCTCGAGAACGCTCGCACGAACGCGAGCGTCGCCTCGCTGCGCAAGATCGCCATCGCGCTCGGCGTCTCGCCCGCGCAGCTGCTCGACGACAAGCTCGCCCACACGCGAGGCGTGCTGCGCGCCGCCGACCGGCCGACGCTGCCCCTCGAGGGCGCCGACAAGTACGTGCTCTCGCTGCCGCCGCTGCGCAACCTCGAGGTCTACGCCGGCCACTTCGCGCCCGGCGGCTCGACCGGGGCCGACTTCTACACGCACGGTCAGTCGCAGGAGATGCTCGTCGTGACCGCCGGCGAGATCGTGCTCGAGCTCGGCGACGACCGGTACACGCTGCGCGCCGACGACTCGATCGAGTTCCTGAGCTCGGTGCCCCACCGCGTCGTCAACGAATCGAGCGCCCCGGCGAGCGTGATCTGGATCAACAGCCCGCCCACGCCGGTGGAGGACGCGCACACGACCTGAACGACCACCGCCCCGGCGCGGGGACGCGCACCGGCCCACGGCCCGCCAGCCGGCCGGGCCGCGTCACCGCAGCGCCGAGGCGCGAAACGCATGCATGACCCATCAACGGAGAGGACGCATCATGAACACACGAACCGCCCGCACACTGACGTCGGGCCTGGCGCTGCTGGGAGCGGCGGCACTGCTCGCCGGCTGCTCGGCGCCCGGGCCGGCCGCCGACATCGACCTCGGCAGCGGCCCCGCCGAGGTCGGCACCGTGAAGGAGGGCGCCCTCGACGGGATGAACCTCACCTTCGTCTCCTGGGGCGGCGTGTTCCAGGAGGGGCAGATGGAGGCCGTCGGCCGCCCGTTCGCCGAGGAGTCGGGCGCCAACGTGCTCGAGGACGGCCCCACGGAGTACGCGAAGGTGAAGGCCCAGGTCGACAACAACGCCGTCACCTGGGACGTCGTCGACACCGACATCATCTGGGCCCAGAAGCAGTGCGGCGAAGAGGGCCTGCTCATGGACATCGACACGTCGATCGTCGACACGTCGCACGTGCCCGAGGGCCTCGTCGGCGACTGCTACGTGCCCGCCATGCAGTACGGCTACGTGATCCTGTACAACGCCGACACCTACACGACCCCGCCGACGGGCTGGAAGGACTTCTTCGACACCGAGAAGTTCCCCGGCAAGCGCGCGATCGCGGGCTTCGAAGACGTCGGCCCCGGCGTCTACGAGGGCGCCCTGCTCGCAGACGGCGTGGCCGCCGACGAGCTGTACCCCCTCGACATGGATCGCGCCTACGAGCGCATCGACACCATCCGCGACGACCTCATCTACTGGAAGACGGGCGCCGAGTCGCAGCAGATGATCGAGTCGGGCGAGGCCGACATGGCCCTCGTCTGGTCGGGCCGCGGGTACGCCGCCGTCGCCAACGGCGCCAACTACCGGCCGATCTGGAACGAGTCGCTGCAGATCGTCGAGGCGCTCGGCGTGCCGAAGGGCGCGGCGAACCCCGACGCCGCGATGGCGTTCATCAACTACTACCTCGGCAAGGAGCAGCAGGAGAAGCTCACCGAGCTCACCTCCTACTCGCCGGTGCACGACGAGGCCGAGCCCGAGCTCGACGAGCTCGGCCAGGAGTTCCTCGTGACCGACCCGGCGATCGCCGATCAGATGGTCGCGACCGACGCGCAGTGGTGGGCCGAGAACTACGACTCCGAGCTCGAGCGCTGGACGGCGTGGCTGCAGGGATGAGCTGGTAACCCGTGACCACCACGAACCTCCCCGTGGTGCGCGCCGCGAACACCTCGCGGCGCGCACCCGCCCGGGCGCTGCTGCTCCTGCTCCCCGCCTACGCGCTGCTCCTCGGAGTGTTCGCGTACCCGGTGTTCGAGAGCATGTGGCGCAGCGTCAGCGAACCCGAGCTCGGCTTCGGCAACTACACCTGGGCGCTGCAGAACCCGCAGAATCTCGAGATCCTCGGCCGCACCTTCGGCAACGCGTTCCTCGCGACCGTCATCTGCCTGCTGCTCGCCTACCCCTACGCGTTCCTCATGACCGTGGTCGGGCCCCGGGCGCGCGCCGCGCTCGTGGTGATCTCGCTGATCCCGTTCTGGACCTCGCTGATGATCCGCACCTTCGCCTGGATCGTGCTGCTGCAGGATTCCGGCGTCGTGAACACGTTCTTCGAGTTCCTCGGCATCGGGCCCTTCCAGCTGCTGCGCAGCAACACGGGCGTGCTCATCGGTCTGAGTCAGGTGCTCATGCCGTTCATGGTGCTGCCGCTCTACGCCGTGATGAGCGGCATCGACGGCCGGCTCGTCACCGCGGCCCGCTCCCTCGGGGCGCGTCCGTCGGTCGCGTTCCTCCGGGTCTTCCTCCCCCTCTCGATCCCGGGCATCGCGGCGGGCTCGCTGATGGTGTTCATCCAGTCGCTCGGCTTCTACGTCACCCCGGCGCTGCTCGGGTCGCCGTCGGACAGCATGCTCGCGCAGGCGATCTACGCGCAGGTGAGCAGTCTGCTCGAATGGGGCCGCGGCGGAGCGCTCGGCGTGATCCTGCTCGTCGCGACGTTCCTGCTGCTCGCCGTGGTCGGTCTCATCGTGAGATCGGCGCGGCGCAAGGGCCTCGCCGTGGAGGTGTTCTGATGATCAAGATCCATCCCGCCACCCGAGTGGTGCTCTGGGCGTTCAGCGTGCTGGTGGCCTTCTGGCTCATCGCGCCCACCCTCGTGGTGATCCCGCTGAGCTTCACCGGCAAGGCGTCGTTCGCATTCCCGCCCGAGACCTGGTCGCTGCAGTGGTACGAGTCGTTCTTCTCGAACCGGGCGTGGACGTCGGCGCTCAGCAACTCGCTGCTCGTCGGCCTGCTCGTCGCGCTCCTCGCGACGGTGCTCGGGCTCCTCGCGGCGCTCGGGCTGCGGGCGCTCACGAGCAAGCGGATGTCGACCACGCTGCGCATCGGCCTGCTCGCCCCGATGGTGGTGCCGGGCATCGTCGTCGCGATCGGCATCTACGCGGTCTTCCTGAAGCTCGGCCTCGTCGGCACGGTGATCGGCTTCGTGCTCGCGCACACCGTGCTCGCGCTGCCGTTCACGGTGATCGCGATCACCGCGGGATTCGCGGGCTTCGACGACCGGCTCGAGCTCGCCGCGCTCAGCCTGGGGGCGAGCCGACTGAAGACGTTCCTCACGGTGACGCTGCCGAACATCGTGCCCGGCATCGTGTCGGGGGCGCTCTTCGCGTTCGTCACCTCGTTCGACGAGGTCGTGCTCTCCCTGTTCATCAAGAGCCCCTACCTCAACACCCTCCCAGTGCTCATGTACGCGAGTGTCACTCGCGATACCGACCCGACGCTCGCCGCAGCCGCGACCGTCATTCTCGTGTTCACCACCGTGCTCGTGATCGGCGCGCTGGTGCTGACCGGAAGGAAAAACCGTGCCCGACGAGCGTAACCAGCGCGGTGCGGAGATCCTGCTCGCAGGAGTCTCGAAGCACTACCCGAAGTCCATCGCCCTCGACGACGTCTCCCTGCGCGTCGAGGCCGGCGAGTTCATGACCTTCCTCGGACCATCGGGATCCGGGAAGACGACCACGCTCAACCTGATCGCGGGATTCACCGATCTCACCGAGGGGTACGTCGAGATCGACGGCCGGCGCATGGACGACGTGCCCGTGCACAAGCGCGGCCTCGGCATCGTGTTCCAGCACTACGCCCTGTTCCCGCACCTCTCGGTGCTCGACAATGTGCTGTTCCCGCTCAAGCAGCGCAAGGTGGCGAAGGCGGATGCCGCGGCCCGCGCCCGGGCGGCGCTCGTCACCGCGGGCCTCGAGGGGTACGAGGAGCGTCACCCGAAGGAGCTCTCGGGCGGGCAGCAGCAGCGCGTGGCGCTCGCCCGCGCGCTCGTCTTCGAACCGAAGGTGCTGCTGCTCGACGAGCCGCTGGGCGCGCTCGACAAGCAGCTGCGGGAGCGCCTGCAGCTCGAGCTGCGGCGCGTGCACCGCGAGGTCGGCCGCACCTTCGTCTTCGTCACCCACGACCAGGAGGAGGCGCTCACCCTGTCCGATCGCATCGCCGTCTTCAACGAGGGCCGCATCGAGCAGGTCGGCACGTCGGAGGATCTGTACGAGCGCCCCGCCTCCCTCTTCGTCGCCGGCTTCATCGGCGAATCCACGAAGATCACGAGTGACGACGGATCGACGATCACGGTGGTGCGCCCCGAGCACGGCGAGCTCCACGCGACGGCCGACGGAGCCGCGCCCGGCCGCCCCGCGGTGCCCGTGACCGTGCGGCAGGCGATCTACCTGGGCTCGGGGTGGAAGTACGAGATCGTGCTGCCCGACGGCTCGACCGGCGTCGTGCGCGGCGACCGGGGGCTCGACTGGCTGCACGGTGAGAACGAGTCGGCCTGGCTCAGCTGGAACCCCGGCTCGGCCTCCGTCTTCCCGCGCTGACACCGGGCCGACTCCACCCGGCCCGCTCTTCCCCCACGACGCCCGATGCGGCAGAAAGACCGATACTCATGATCAACGGCAACGTCTCCCACTGGTGGCAGCAGATCGGGGCACCGACCCCGCGCCCCGCCCTCCCCGGCAACCTCACCGCCGACGTGGCCATCGTCGGCGCGGGGTACACGGGCCTCTGGACCGCGTACTACCTGAAGCAGCAGCGCCCCGAGCTGCGGGTCGTCGTCATCGAGCAGCGGCACGCCGGCTACGGCGCGTCGGGCCGCAACGGCGGCTGGCTGACGAACTCGGTCACGGGCGGCCGCGAGCAGTACGAGAAGACCCACGGGCGCGACGCCGTCGAGCGGTTCCAGCGCGCCATGAACGAGACGGTCGACGAGGTGATCCGCGTCGCCGAGGCCGAGGGGATCGACGCCGACATCAAGCGCGGCGGCGAATTCGGGGTCGCGTACACGCCGGCGCAGGAGTCGCGGCTGCGGGCCTTCGCCGCGTCGGAGCAGCGGTGGAAGCACACCGACCTCGAACTCCTCGAGCAGCCCGAGGCGCAGGCAAAGATCAACGTCGCCCACACCCGGGCAGCCGTCTGGCACCCGCACGCCGCGCGCATCCAGCCGGCGAAGCTGGTGGCGGGCCTCGCCGCCGCTGCGGAGCGCCTCGGCGTCGAGATCTACGAGCGCACCCGCGTCGTCGAGATCGCCCCCCACCGCGTGCACACCACGCACGGCACCGTCTCCGCCGAGTACGTGGTGCGCGCCACCGAGGGGTTCACCGCCAACCTCAAGGGGCTGCACCGCCTCTGGCTGCCGATGAACTCCTCGCTCATCGCCACCGAGCCGCTCGGCGCCGACGTGTGGGACGAGCTGCGCTGGAACCAGGGCGAAGTGCTCGGCGACTTCGCGCACGTCTACATGTACGCGCAGCGCACCGCCGACGACCGCATCGCGATCGGCGGCCGCGGCGTCCCCTACCAGTACGGGTCGAAGACCGATACCGACGGCCGCACGCCCGAGGTGACGGTCGAGACGCTCAGCGAGATCCTGCACCGCTTCTTCCCGGTGACCCGCAACGCCGCCATCGACCACGTGTGGTCGGGCGTGCTCGGCGTGCCGCGCGACTGGGCGGCGACCGTGGGGCTCGACCGGTCGACGGGCATCGCCTGGGGCGGCGGGTACGTGGGCACGGGCGTCACGTCGACGAACCTCGCCGGCCGCACCATCGCCGACCTCATCCTCGGCAACGACACCGAGATCACCGGGCTGCCCTGGGTCAACCACCGCGTGCGCAAGTGGGAGCCGGAGCCGCTGCGCTGGCTCGCCACGAAAGGCCTCTACGCCGCCTACGGGCTCGCCGACCGCTCGGAACTCGCGGGCCGCCCGCAGACCTCGCCCATCGCGCACATCGCCGACGTCGTCACCGGCCGGCACTGACCCCCTCACCCCATAGGAGCATCACGCATGACCACCACCACCGTCCGCACCCGCGCCGCGCACGGCACCGACGCCCTCGACCTCGGCGCCCACGCGCCGAAACCGACCGCGCTGACCGCGGGCCAGACCGAGGCGTCCGCCACCGTGTGGGACGACGCCCGCATCACGACCGGGCTGTGGGAGTGCACCCCGGGCGACTTCACCGCGGAGCGCGTCGGCTACACCGAGATCTGCACGATCCTCTCGGGCCGCGTGACCGTCGAGGTCGCCGGCGAGGAGCCCGAGGAGTTCGGGCCCGGCGACGTGATGGTCATGCCCTCGGGCTGGGTCGGCGTCTGGCGCGTGCACGAGCCGCTGCGCAAGCACTTCACCACGATCGCGGACTGACCGCGTGACGACGAGAGCGGGTCGCCCGTCGGCGATCGTGGTGGGGGCGGGCGCCTGGGGGCTCCCCGCCGCACTCGGACTGCAGGATCGCGGGTGGAATGTCACCCTGATCGAGCGCTTCGCGCCGGGCGGCCCCGAGGCGTCGAACGGCGGCAGCACGCGGCTGTGGCGCCTGGCAGACACGCAGCCGTGGCGGGCGCGCTCGCTGCGCGGCACGCTCGACGCGATGGAGCGCCTCGGCGACCGGCTCGGTGAGGCCGTCCACCGCCGCACCGGGCTGCTCTGGCGCGACGACGCCTCCCTGCCCGCCGTCGCCGCATCGCTCACCGCGATCGGCGAACCCGTCGAGCGCATCGCCGCCGACCGGGTGGGGGACGCCTTCGCCGGGCTGCGCCCCGACGGCCGCGACGCGCTCTACGTCGAGCAGGCGGGCGTGGTCCACATCCACCGCCTCCTCGACCGAGCGCTCGCAGCCTTCGTCGACGCCGGGGGAGCCTACCTGCCCCAGACGCGCGTCACCGCGATCGAGCCGGGCGACGGCTCGGCGACCGTGCGGTTCGCGGACGGCGCGAGCCGCACCGCCGACCAGGTGCTCGTCGCAGCCGGGCCGGGAACGGCTGAGCTGCTGCCCGGCCTCGGCATCGCGCTGCCGCTCACCCCCTACATCGAGCAGGTCGTCTACGTGGGCGACCCGGCGGCCGCGCCCCCCGCCCCCGACCTCCCCGGGCTCGTGGACTGCCCGCAGGCGGTGCCCGCCGCCGACGGCCCCGACTCGGCGGGCGTCTACGCGATGCCGAACGTCGCGGCCGGGTACAAGATCGGCCTCGATCGCCCACTGCGCGCGCTCACCGGCGGCACGCTCGGCGACGACCTCGACCGCACCCCCGACCCCGCGCGCACCGAGACCATCCGCGCCCGGGTCGAGCGCGACCTCACCGCCATCGCTCCCCGCGTGCTCGGCGCCCAGGTCTGCACCTGGACCGACTCCGGCGACGGCGACTTCATCATCGGGCGCACCCACCCCTCCGTGGTGCTCGCCTGCGGCGACTCCGGCGAGGGATTCAAGTACGCTGCGTTCATGGGGGAGTACCTCCCCGCGCTCGTGGCGGGCGACCCCTCCGACGCGGAGTTCGACCGGCACTGGGACCCGACCCGGTTCGGCGCGGAGACGGCCCCGCGCCGCCACTACAGCCCCATCGGCAGGCACTGAGCCCGCCGCCACTGCAGCCCCATCGGCAGGCACTCAGCCCGCCGCCACCCGCACGGCCCACCGATCATCACCAGAACGGAGCACCATGGAGCACACCGGAGGCGACCTCGCACTGATCGGCGCGTCGCTGCGCAGCAACACGGAGGAGGACGCCGACGCGACCGCGATCCTCATCCGCGCCGGGCGCATCGAGCTCGTCGGCACCGACGAGGAGGTGGCCGAGGCCGCCGCGCAGTTCGGCATCGACACCCGCGACGTCGCCGGGGCGACTGTGACGCCCGGCCTCTTCGACTCGCACACCCACCCGCACTGGGCGGCGTCGGTGACTGCCGGCCTCGATCTCGGCGGTCTCGAGACGATCAAGGAGCTGCGCGCCGCACTGGCGGCGGAGCACGCGCGCCTGCCCGAGGGCGCCTGGCTGCGGGGCTGGAACCTCGAGTACGAGGCATTCGAGCACACCGGACTGCGCGGCGACCTGCTCGCCGACGCTGCCCCGGGCCGGCCCATCGCGCTCATCTGCTACGACCTGCACACCGGGCTCGCCACGGCGCCGGCGCTCGCCGCAGCCGGCATCACCGGTGCCCGCGACTTCGACGATGCGAGCGAGATCGTCGTCGACGCGGCCGGAAACCCGACCGGGGAGCTGCGCGAGCCCACCGCCTACAACCTCGTGTTCGACGCCGCGCCGAAGCCCGCGCACGACGAGGAGCGCGACGCGCTGCGCGACATGTTCCGCCGCCTCGCCTCGGTCGGGCTCACCGGAGGGGCGATCATGGACGGGAAGGACGCCACGGTCGAACTGCTCGCCGAGCTCGAGGAGCGGGGCGAGCTGGATCACCGCCTCACCGTGCACCACTGGCACGCCGTGGGCGACACCGACGCAGACGTGGAGCGCGTCATCGCCGCGAAGGATCGCGCCGGCCGCCTCTGGCAGACCGGCGCCATCAAGCTCTTCAGCGACGGCGTCATCGACACCGGCACCGCCTGGCTGCACGAGCCCGACGCGTGCGGCGACGGGCGCGCCGCCTTCTGGCCGTCATGGGAGCGCTACGGAGAGGTGGTGCGCGCCTACCACGACGCGGGCATGCTCATCGCCACTCACGCGGTCGGCGACTACGCCGTCAGCCGGGTGCTCGACGTCTACGCGTCGCTCCCCGAGCGCGACGGACTCCCGTTCCACTCCATCGAGCACCTCGAAGTGCTCTCCGACGCCGACGTCGAGCAGCTGCGCGGCAGCGGAGCGACCGCCTCGATGCAGCCCCTGCACATGCAGTGGCGATCCTCCGACGGCAGTGATACCTGGGCGAAGCGGCTCGGCGAGGGGCGCAACAGCACCGGCTACCGGGTGCGCGACGTGCTCGACGCCGGCGCGACGCTCGTGCTCGGATCGGACTGGCCGGTGGCGCAGTACGACCCGCGGATCGGCATGGCGTGGGCGCGCGGGCGGCACACCCCGGGCGACCCGTCGGCGAACGTGTTCGAACCGGCGCAGCGGCTCACCGGCGAGGAGGCGCTGCTCGCGTACACGCTGTGGCCCGCACGGGCGCGCGGTCACGCCGACCGGGGCGTCATCGCGATCGGCGCGGTGGGCGACCTGACGGTGTGGGGCGCCGACCCCGTCGAGACCGACGCCGACGCGCTGCCCGCGGTGCCCATCACGCTGACCGTCGTCGACGGCCGGGTGGTGCACGAGGCGTAAGCGGGCACCCCTCCGTCTTGCGAGCGGGGTCGCTCTCCCGCTTGCGAGCGGGGTCGCTTTCCGTGCGTGTTGCGCGCGCGACACGCACCAGAAGCGACCCCGCTCCGTAAGGAGGAGGGGGAGGGAGAAAGTTGGGGCGTGGCCGGGCTCGCCGGTCAGGCGAGCGCGGCCGCGATCCTGCGAGCCTCGCGCAGCCCGCTCTCGATCGCGCCGTCGACGAAGCCGCCCCACAGGTCGGCGTTGTCGGTCGTCGCGAAGTGCACCGCACCGTGCGGGCGCTGCAGATCGGCGAGGTACCGGGTGAGCTGGCCGGGCCGGTGCGTCATCCAGGTGTTCTGCGACAGCGGGTCGGTCATCCAGTCGTGACCGGTGGCGGCGGTCACCTCGATGCCCGGGCGGAAGGCGTCGACCGCCGCCTGCACCGCCGCGACGTCGTCGAGATCGAGCCGAGTGTGATCGGGCCCGAACGCGACGAGCAGCGTGTATTCGCCGTCGTCGTCGGAGCCGTAGAACTCGGCCTTGAGCACCGACAGCGGGTCGTGCTGACTCGCGTAGGCGAAGAACCGCGGCACATGCCCGCGCGCGCGAATCCACGCCTTCGTGCCCCGCGACGCGACGCGCTCCTCGCCGAGCCGCCGCCACGCCTCGGGCAGCGGCGGGTCGAAGGCGATCGTCGAGAGTGCGTTCGCCGGGAGCGTGGAGACGACGCGGCGGGCGCGGATCCGCGACCCGTCGACCAGCTCGACCACCGCGCCGGCATCCGCGCCGCCGGCGACCTGCGTCACGGCCGCCACCGTCGCCCCCAGGCGCACGTCGCCCCGCACGTCGCGCGCGATTTCGGCCGTGAACGCGCTCATGCCGCCCACCACCCGGTACGTCGCCGACGCCTCGTGCATCAGCTGCCAATGGCCGCCCGTCGCGGCCACCCAGCGGAGGGCGCTCGACAGGCCGACCTGATCGAGCGGGGCGTTCACGTGCCCCACCCACACCGACTCGTTCGCGGCGCGCGCCTCGGGGGCGAGCCCGAGGGCGTCGATGCGATCCTGCACCGTGAGCGCGTCGAGCTCGGCGATGCCCCCGCTCGTGGGGTCGACGCCGCGGGGGATCGCGGTGCCCACATCGTCGATGATGCCCTGCTGCCCGTCGGCGATCACCGCCATGAACGCGGCGATGGTGCCGGTTCTCGCGGTTCCGTCGGCGTCGCGCCAGTACGCCTCCTCGGCGCTCGGGCTGCGCTCGATGTCTCGGCCGTACCGGGTCATCTCGGCCCAGGTGTGCGGCTGCACCCAGTGCACCCAGGTGCCGCCGAGCTCGAGGTCGTGCCCGAAGCGGCGGTCGGTCCAGGTGCGCCCGCCCACGCGATCGCGCGCCTCGAGCACCACGACGCTCAGGCCCGCCGCGCCCAACTCTCGCGCGGCGATCAGCCCCGCGAAGCCCGCTCCGATGACGACGACGTCGACCGACTCCATGCGCTCCTCCTCGAGTGCTCGTTGCCCCGATCCTATCGGCGCTCAGCGGGGCGCGGCAGTGCGCCCCGCGGTGCGGCCGCGCTGC
>NZ_LDRK01000034.1 GCF_001477055.1 Leucobacter chromiiresistens | reverse complement strand
CGGGAGCGGACAGCCGCTCGGCGAGCGCGCGCAGCTCGGCGGAGGCGCCGCGCGACCCGCCGCCGGCGAGCACCACCGGCTTCCGGGCCTCCGCGAGCAGTCGGGCCGCGGTCGCGACGCGCTCCCCGTCCGGCCGTTTCGCCGGAGCACCGGCGCGGGGCGCGAGCGCGTCGTCGGGCACGTCGGCCTCCGCCTCGAGCAGGTCGAGCGGAATCTCGATGTAGACGGGGCGGGGCCGGCGCACGGCGAACAGCTCGAAGGCGTCGTGCACCGCGGCGACGGCCTCCGCCGCGGTCTGCACGCGGCGGCCCCACTCGACGATGGCCGAGGCGGCCGCGAGCTGATCCTTCGTCTCGTGCAGGGTGCCGACGTCGGCGAACTCGGCGCCGCGGGCCGGGCCGGGCGCGATGATGATCATCGGGCGCGATTCGCAGTACGCGGTGCCCGCCGCCGAGAGCGCGTTCAGCAGTCCGGGGCCGCTCGTCGTGATGACGACCCCGGGCAGGCCGGTCTGCAGCGACCACCCGTCGGCCGCGTAGCCCGCGCCCTGCTCGTGGCGGGTCGTGACCGGGCGGATCCCGAGCGCGTCGAGCGGCCGGTACAGTTCGAGGTTGTGCGTGCCGGGGATGCCGAAGACGGTGTCGACGCCGTAGCCGCGGATCGTCTCGATGACGACCCACCCGATGGTGCGGCGCGCCTCGGTCGAGGCGATGGCGCTCATCAGCGCACCTCGTCTGCTGCGAAGCGGCGGCTGCCGTCGACCCAGGTCTCGCGCACCGCGATCCGGGCGATGTCGGCGCCGTCGACCTCGAGCGGGTTCGCGCCGAGCACCACGAAGTCGGCGCGCTTGCCGACGGTGATCGACCCGAGCTCGTTCTCCCGGCCGAGGGTGATCGCGCCTTCGAGGGTGTGCCCGCGCAGGGCGGCCTCCGGGCTGATGCGGAGGGAGTCGGGGCCGAGCTGCGCGCCGCGGCGCGTGACGCGGGTCACAGCGGCCTGGATCGCTTCGAGCGGGCGCGGCTCGGCGACGGGGGCGTCGGAGGAGATCGTCACGGGCACGCCCGCCTCGACGAACTCGCCCAGCGGGTTGAACCGCTCCCCCGGGGTGCCGATGGCCTGCTCCACGCCCTCGCCCCAGTTGTAGTAGTGCTGGGTCTGGTTGACGGGGCGGATGCCGAGCTCGGCCATGCGCGTGATCTCCTCGGGGGTCGGCAGGCCGCAGTGCTCGATGCGGTGCCGCGCGTCGGCGTCGGGCCGTTCGAGGAGCGCCTGCTCGATGGCGTCGACCACGAGCTTGATCGCGGTCGGCGACTGCGCGTGCGTGGCGGTCTGCAGCCCCGCCGCGTGCGCCTTGCTCACGAGCTCCGTGTACTCGCGCGGCTCGTGGTACAGCTGCCCCGTGCGGCAGGGATCCCCGACGTAGCCCTCGGGGAAGTACGCGGTCCAGCCGCCGAGCGTGCCGTCGGCGTACAGCTTGATGCCGGTCGCGGCGAGGAAGGGGTTGCCGAACGGCCCGGTGAGGCCGATGTCGAGCACCTGGTCGAGCAGGTGCGACAGGAAGTACATCGAGACGCGCATGTCGAGCGCCCCGCGGTCGGCGGCCTCCAGGTACGCGGCGAACTCCCGCTTCGACACCTGCGCGTCGCCGATCGCGGTGACGCCGCCGCGCAGGAACTCGCGCTGCACGAGGTCGAGCTGCCGCTGATGCTCGGCCGGCTCGTCGCCGAGGTGGAAGTTGGGTCCGTGGTGCCCGATCTTGACGCCGTGCAGGCCCGTGAGCACGTTGCACGCGGCGTCGGAGAGCTCGCCCGTGAGCTCGCCGTCGGCATCGCGGAAGAATTCGCCGCCCTCCGGGTTCGGGGTGTCGCGGGTGATGCCGAACTTCTCGAACGTGTACGTGTTCACCACGCCGCCGTGCCCGGAGGCATTCATGATGTACACCTCGCGATCCGTCGCGATCTCGTCGAGCTCCTGGCGCGTCGGGTGCCGGCGCTCGGCGAGGTTGCGCTGCTCGTAGCCGTAGCCGCGGATGGGGGCGCCGGCCGGGAGCCGCTCGGCGCCGGCGCGCATGAGCTCGACGATCTCGGGGATCGACCCCGCCTGCGCGGGCGAGATGTCGATCCAGGTGAGCATCTGCCCGTACATCAGCGGGTGGGCGTGCGGGTCGATGAAGCCGGGCACGATCGTGGCCTCGGGGTAGTCGGCGCGAGCCGGGTCGAGGCCGGCCGCGGCAGCCGCCGCCTCGACGTCCGCGACGCTGCCCACGGCGAGGATGCGGCCGCCGGCGCTGAGGAACGCCTCGGCCTCCGGCTGGTCGGCATCGACGGTGAGGATGCGCTGCGCGGTCACGATCGTGGGGATCGAGTCGCGGGCGTCATAGGTGGCGAGCTGTCGCACGGTGGTGCTCCTTCGGTGAGGGGGTGGTTATTTCCGGTCGGCCGCGCGGCCGGAGGTGGGAACGGCGGTCGTGTCGAGGCGGGCCTTGAGGGAGCCCGTCGCGGGAGCCGTGTCGGAGTGCTGCGGGGCCAGCGCGCTGCCGAGGATCGCGAGCAGGGCGAGCAGCCCGAAGAACGCGATGACCGACCAGAAGTTGCCCGTCGCGACGAGCAGGCCGGTGGCGATCGCAGGCGACAGGCCGCCCCACACCGCCGCGCCGATGCCGTACGAGAGCGACATGGAGGTGTAGCGCGCCTGCGGGCGGAACATCTGCGCCATGAGGGTCGAGAGCGGGGCCCAGGCGCCGCTCAGCGTGAGGCGCAGCACGGAGACGAAGAGGTAGATCATGGCCACGTTGTGCGCGTCGATGAAGAGCACGAGCGGGATCACGGCGACGAGCGAGAGGCCGGAGCCGAGGATCATGATCGTCTTCGCGCCGACCTTGTCGCCCAGCAGGGCGAGGGGCAGGGTGACGAGCGTCTCGACGAAGGCGGCGACCGTCATCGCGCCGAGGATGATGTCGGCGTCGAGCCCGATGTCGGGGCTGGTCGCGTAGCTCTGCACGAACGTGGTCGCGAGCACGTAGCCGCCGGAGGACATCGCGATGATGCCGAAGCCGAGCAGCATGGGCCACCAGTTGTTGCGGAGGGCGAAGAGGATCGGCGTCGACTGCTCGTGGCCCTCGATCTTGGCCTCGAAGACCGGCGTCTCCTCGACCCGGTAGCGCACCCAGAAGCCGACGCCGATGAGCACGATGCTGAACAGGAACGGGATGCGCCAGCCCCAGGTGAGCAGCACGTCGTCGCCCATGAGGGCGAGCACCCAGAAGGCGCCCGTCGACAGGAGCGCGCCGAGCGGGTTGCCGAGCTGCGTGAAGCCGCCGTAGAAGACCTTGAACTTCGGCGGCGCGCTCTCGACCGCCATGAGGCTGGCGCCGCCCCACTCCCCGCCGACGGCGAGGCCCTGCGCGATGCGCAGCACGATGAGCAGGATCGGGCCCCAGATGCCGATCGTCGCGTACGTCGGCAGCACGCCGACGAGCGTCGTCGCGATGCCCATGAGGAGCAGAGTGATGGTGAGCGCCGGCTTGCGACCGAGCTTGTCGCCGATGTGCCCGAAGATGATGCCGCCGAGCGGCCGGGCGAAGTAGGCGACGGCGTAGGTGCCGAAGGAGGCGAGCGTGCCGAGGCCCCGGTCGAGTTCGGGGAAGAAGACGACGGGGAAGACGATGGCGGCGGCGGTCGCGTAGACGTAGAAGTCGTACCACTCGATGGTGGTGCCGACGGCGGCGGCGAAGCCGGATTTGAGCGCGCGGCGGTGCGTGTTCGCCGGCGCGGTTGCGGTGGACATACGGAAGCTCCCTTGCTTGAGGACGGCGCGGTGCGCGCAACTGGATCGACTGTAGATGAGCGACTGCTTCGGCGCGCGGCACCCGTTCGTTCGAAGCTCGCGATTCACCGCCGTTTCGCGCCGTGCATTTCCCGCTTGCTCCGATTACGCTTGCATTCGAGCGGTGTGCACCGAATTTTTGCGGCGCGATTCGCTCAGATCAGCGTATTTCGAGAAGCTCCGGCGGCGACGCCCGGAGCGCGAAGGAGCAGCGCCCATTGCAGCCCATCACCCGCCGCACGAACGCACCGCGCACGCCGCAGGGAGCGGCCGACCTCGACGAATTCGACGCCTCCCTCATCCGGGCGCTGCAGGCGGACGGCCGCGCCAGCATCCACGATCTCGCGATCCTGCTCGGGGCGAGCCGCGACTTCGTCGCGCAGCGACTGCAACTGCTGACGCACGGCGGGGGGCTGCGCATCGTCGCGGCGCTCGACCCCGGCTTCGTCGGTCACCACGTGCTCGTGCACGCGAAGGTCGAGGTCGACGGGCCGATCGCTCCGATCGCGGAGGAGGTCGCGCAGCTGCCCGACGCCGTCTTCGTCTCGAAGACCAGCGGGCCGCTGCCGCTCGTCTTCGAGTCCCGCCACGGCGACAGCCACGAGCTGCTCGAGGTGCTGGACCATGTGCGCGGGCTGCCGACGGTGCGCCGCGTGCTGGTCTCCACCTACGTCGAGGTGCTCAAAGGCTTCTTCGTCTCGCACGGGCAGACCGACATCGTGCTCGACCGCATCGACTACGCACTGATCGCCGTGCTGCAGCAGGATGGGCGCACGAGCTACCGCGCGCTCGCCGACACCGTGCACCTCTCGCCGTCATCGGCGCGGGCGCGCGTGCACCGCCTCATCGACGCGGGCGTGATCCGCATCGCCGCCATCAAGTCGGGGAGCTTCTCGCGCAATCGCCTCGCGATCGGGGTCGGCATCACGATCGACGGCTCACCCGAGCCGATCCGCCGGTTCATCATGGAGTCGCCCTACATCGACTTCGCGGTGCGCTCGCACGGCAGCTTCGACTTCATCGCGACGCTCGTCTCGGCGTCATCGGCGCATCTGCTGCCCGTGATGGACGCGATGCGGGGGCTGCCGGGGGTGAGCGCGCTCGATTCGTGGACCCATTACGACATCGTCAAAGAGGATTACGCGCGCACGCTCGGCAGGGTGCTCGTGCGGGAGTGAGTGCTGCAGCGGGTGCGGGTGCGGGGTGAGTGCTGGGGGCCGGCACGACCTGACGCCGAATGCCTATCGAGGCGCCGAATCCCTATCGAGACGCCGCTCATCTCGATAGGGGCTCGGCGAGCCAGCGAGGTCTGGGCGAGTCGGCAGGGGCTCGGCGAGCCGGCAGGGGCCGGGCTCGGCTCAGAAGCCGCCGAGCGCTCGCTGCACGCGGCTGAGGGAGATGTTCTCGTGCAGCATGACTCCGGAGCTCGTGCGCTGCTCGAAGTGGTAGCCCATTCTGCCCTGGCGGAGCAGGCCGATCAGGTGGGGCTCGGCCGCGTTCCACATGATCCATGTGGGAAGTCCCTCGGCGTTCTTGCCGAGGTAGGTGATCTCGATATTGCGCGACCCGATGCGCTGCACATCGGGCATCAGCTTGTTCTTCGACAGGGCGACGCTGCCGGTATCCGCCTGCTCCATCTCACTCATAGCACGATCCTAGCGAATCGGGCGACTCGCGGGGCCCGAAACGGCGGGAGCGAAGCGGATCGGGCCGGAGTATTTCGCCGTGTCTGCGAGCGGCCGGGCGGGGAGCCCCGTCCGGCCGCTCGCGCGACCCGCGATCGACGTCACGCGGTCGCGAAGAACGCCCCCGTGATCTTCGCGAGCCCGAAGAGGTCGTCGACGTGCGCGAGCTCGCGGGCGGAGTGCATCGAGAGCAGCGGCACCCCGACGTCGACGGTGCGGATGCCGAGCCGGGTCGCGGTGATCGGGCCGATCGTCGACCCGCAGGGCACGGTGTTGTTCGACACGAACTCCTGGGTCGGCACCTCGGCGGCCGACCCCAGCCGGCTCCAGAGCGCCGCGCCGTGGGCGTCGCTCGCGTACCGCTGGTTCGCGTTGATCTTCAGCATCGGGCCGCGGCCCGCGAGCGGCCGCACTCTCGGGTCGTGCTTCTCGGAGTAGTTCGGGTGCACCGAGTGGCCGGCGTCTGCCGAGAGGCACCAGGAGCCCGCGAGCGCCCGCGCGGCGTCCTCGCCCGAGGCGCCGAGCCCCGCGCGGAGCCGGTCGAGCACATCGGAGAGGAACGGCCCTGCGGCACCCGAGCGCGTATTCGAGCCGAGCTCCTCGTGGTCGAACGCGGCGATCATCGAGATGGTGCCCGGGTGCGGCTCGGTGTCGAGCAGCGCCGCGAGGCCCGCGTACGTGGAGCTCAGGTTGTCGAGCCTCGGCGAGGCGAACAGCTCGCCGTTCGCCCCGATGCGCTGCGGGGCCTGCGTGTCGTAGAGGCGCACGTCGATGCCGGCGAGGTCTTCGGGGGTGAGCGCCGCGCGCGCCGCCGAGCGCGCGGCGGCGCGGCCCCGGCCCGAGCCGGTGCGGCCGCCCCCGAGTTCGCGCACGAGCAGGGCGAGCACCGACAGCTCCTCCCCCGCGAGCCCGATGACGGGCTGGGTGTGCCGCTGCCGGTCGAGCGTGAGGCTCTTGTTCGCGTCGCGGTCGAGGTGGATGGCGAGCTGCGGGATGCGCGCCACCGCCCCGGTGCGCACGAGGTGCTCCGCGCCGTCGCGCGTCACGATGCGGCCCGCGAAGCCGAGATCGCGGTCGAGCCAGGAGGTCAGCAGGGGGCCGCCGTAGATCTCGACGCCGACCTGGGCCCAGCCGTCGGATTCGAAGTCGGGTCGCGGCTTCACCACGAAACCGGGCGAGTCGGTGTGCGCGCCGAGCACGCGCACGGGGCTGGTCGCGTCGACCTCGGCACCCGCGCGCCAGGCGATCACCGCGCCGTCGCGGCGCACGAACCCGCGCCCCGAGGCTTCGAGCGGCGACCACGCGGCCGTCTCGTCGTGCTCGGCGAACCCCGCCTTCGAGAGCGTCTCGCAGACGGCCCCGGCGGCGTGGTACGAGCTCGGCGAGGCCGAGACGAAGTCGCCGAACGCGCTGATGTACGCGTCGCGATCGTGCAGCTGTGAACGGGACACCGGGGTCATGCTCCTTCGCGGTCGGCTGCCGACGGGGTGAAGCGGGCGGCGTACTCGGCGAGCAGCCGGGCGCCGAAGCCGGTCGAGCCGACCGAGCGCCACAGGTCGTCGCTCTCCGACTGCATCGTGCCGGCGATGTCGAGGTGGCCCCACGGGGTGCCGTCGACGAACTCGTTCAGGAAGAGGCCCGCGAGGATCACTCCGGCGTACTGGCCGCCGATGTTCGAGAGGTCGGCCACGTTCGACTTGAGCTGCTCGCGGTAGCGGTGGTCGAGCGGGAAGCGCCAGATGTTCTCGTCGGTCGCGTCGGCCGCGGCCTGCAGCTGCGCAGCGACCTCGTCATCGTTCGCGAGCATGGCGGCGGTGCGGGTGCCGAGCGCTGCCATCGCGGCACCGGTGAGCGTGGCGATGTCGACGATGGCGTCGGGCCGGCGCTCGTCGATCGTGCGATCCTCGGTCGCGAGCACGAGGCCGTCGGCCATGACCAGCCGGCCCTCCGCGTCCGTGTTCTTGACCTCGACGGTCTTGCCGCCGCGGATGGTGAGCACGTCGCCGAGCTTCGTGGCGCTCCCCGAGGGCATGTTGTCGGTGCACATGAGCCACCCGGTGACGGCGGTCTGCACGCCGAGGTCGCGCAGCGCGATCATCGAGGAGAAGACGGAGCCGGCGCCCATCATGTCGAACTTCATCGCCGCGTGCATCGCATTCGACGGCTTCAGGCTGATGCCGCCCGAGTCGTACATGATGCCCTTGCCGATCAGCGCGAGGTGGCCCTCGGGGTCGGCCGGACGGTAGGAGATCTTGATCATGCGGGGCTCCTCGACGCTGCCCGCATTGACGCCGAGCAGGCCGCCCGCGCCGAGCTCGATGAGCTGCGCGCGGTCGAACACCTCGGTCTCGAGCCCGAAGTCGGGCGCGAGACGCTCGACGACCTCGGCGAACTTCTCCGCGCTCAGGTGGCGCGGGGGCGTGTTCGCCAGGTCGCGCGCGACGCTCGCCGACCGGGCGAGGATCAGCCCGCGCTCCACGCCCGCGCGCGCCGCTTCGGCGTCGGCCTCGTCTGCGGTGAGCGCGAGCGACGCGAGCGCGACGGTGTTCGGCTCGCCCTTCAGCGCGTCGTAGCGGTAGCGGGCGAGGATCGCGCCCTCGGTCGCCGCGAGCGCCGCGTCCGCGGCGCTGATCCGCTCGGCGCCCGCGACCGCTTCGCGCAGGTCGACGGCGAGGTCGGCGACCTCGCGGGCCGCGCGCGTGAAGGCCGCGACCGCGTCGCGCAGCTGCGCCGTCGAGCCGATGCCGTCGCCGGTGCCGACGAGCACCTGCAGGCGCGCGCCGGGCAGCGCCAGCGTCTGGTGCTTCGCGCCCGTGAAGCCCGCCGCCGCGAGCGCCTCGCGGGTCGTGTCGCCGAGCCCCTCGGGCAGCTCGCCCTCGCTCGTCACGAAGCGGGCCACCGCGGTGCCGGGCTCGGGCTCGGCACCGGTGACGACGCGCACCGAGACCTGTTCGGCGAGGGAGGGGACGGGGTCGAATGCAGGGTCAATCACAACGCTCATGGCGTCAAGACTAGCCCCGACCGCCGACATCGCCGGGCTCAATCCGCTGCCAGCGCAGCCACGGGCGAGAGCCGGATCGCGCGCCGCGCGGGCACGGCGGCGGCCCCCACGGCGAGCACCGCCCCGAACACCACGACGCCGGCCAGCACCGGCCACGGAATGGTCGGCGCGGCGAGCCCGACCTGCGACCCGAGGAGCGTCTGCGCGGCCAGCCAGCCGTAGCCGATGCCGAGCAGGAGGCCGAGACCGAGGGCGGCGAGCGTCATCTGCGCGCTCTCGGCGACGATCATGCGGCGCACCTGCGCTCCCGTGAATCCGAGCGTGCGCAGCAGGCCGAGCTCGCGCGTGCGCTGCAGCACGCCCAGCGAGAGCGTGTTCACCAGCCCCACGGCCGCGATGACCGCGGAGAACCCGACGAGACCGGTGAAGATGCCCGTCGTGATGCTGAGCGTCTGATCGAGGGCGCTCGCCATGTCGGGGTCGAGCTCGAAGGCGAGCAGCGTCATCGAGCGGTAGCTGTCGAGGGCCACGGCGAAGAGGGTGACCAGCGTGACGCCGATCACGAGCCCGATCGTGGAGCGCGCGCTGCGCTCGGGGTAGCGCACCGCGTTCGCGGCGGCGAGCGCACCGGTCGGCCCGCGCCCGATGACGCGGCCCGCGAGCCGCAGCACCGGGGGCATGATGAGGTGCGCGCCGATCGCGATGCCGGTGAAGGAGGCCAGCCCGCCGAGGAAGGCGACGAAGAGCGCGATCGGGGTGAGGAAGCCGAGCACGAGCCCGAGCGCGATCAGCGCGCAGCCCGACACCATGAGGATCACGGCCCAGACCGAGCGCCCCGAGCGGCGGCGGGCCGCCTCGGGCCGCAGTTCGACTGCGGCGCCGGTCGCCGCGATGGGCGAGACGCCGGCGACGCGGCGCGATCCCGCCCACGCCGCAGCCCACGTGGTCAGCGCGACGACCGCGACCGCGACCAGCGTCAGGGGGTCGAACAGGGGGTAGTCGCGACCCTCGGGCAGCCAGCCCCACGCGGGGCCGAGCCGGGTGATGGCGAGCGCGAGCGCCTCGGCGAGCACCCACCCCGCGACGGCGCCGGCGGCTCCCATCAGCAGCCCCTCGGCGGCGACGCGGCTGCGCACCGAGCGGGCGGTGGCGCCGACGAGCCGCAGCAGCGCGATCGTTCGGGTGCGGCCTGCGATCACGGTCGCGAAGGTGTTCGCGGTGACGATCGCGCCGACGTACAGCGCGATGATGATGAAGATGACGCTCACCATGAGGAGCATGAGGCGGAAGGTGCCCGACTCCTCGATGAGCGCCGGGTCGAGGGCGGCGGTGAGGATGCCGGTGCCGAGGATCAGGGTGACGGCGAACAGCGTGCCGAGCGCTGCCACGACGATCGTCGCGACGTGCTCGCGCACCTTGCCCGTGGCTCCCGCGATCGCGCTCATGCGCGGCTCCCGCCGCCCGCAACGGCGCCCCGCTCGAGGCCCAGCATCGTCTCGGAGATCTGCTCGGGCGACATCGCGCCCCGATCTGCGACGATGCGGCCGTCGGCGAGGAAGAGGATGCGGTCGGCGTGGCTCGCGGCGATGGGGTCGTGGGTCACCATCGCGATGCTCTGCCCCGACTGCGCGACCGCGGATCGCAGCAGGCCGAGCACCTCCCGGCCGGTGCGCGTGTCGAGCGCTCCGGTGGGCTCGTCGGCGAAGATGATGTCGGGCTGCGTGGCGAGCGCCCGGGCGATCGCCACCCGCTGCTGCTGGCCGCCCGAGAGCTCGTGCGGTCGGTGCGAGGCGCGATCGGCGAGCCCGAGGGATCCGAGGAGCGCGTCGATGCGCGCGAGGGTCTCGCGGTCGGGCTTCACCCCGTCGAGGTGGAAGGGCAGCAGGATGTTGCCCCGCACGTCGAGGGTGGGCACGAGGTTGAACGACTGGAAGACGAAGCCGATCCGGCGGCGGCGCAGCCGGGTGAGGGCGGCGTCGCCGAGCCTGGTGATCTCATCGCTGCCGAGCCACACCCGCCCGCTGGTGGGGGTGTCGAGGCCGGCCATCACGTGCATGAGCGTCGACTTGCCCGATCCCGACGGCCCCATGATGGCCGTGAACTGGCCCCGTGCGATCCCGATCGACACGTCGTCGAGGGCGCGCACCCGCTGCTCGCCCGCGCCGTACTGCTTGCTGAGGTCGGCGACGAGCGCGACCATTTCTCTTGCGCCAGGTGTTGTCTGCATACTCCGACGGTACGAGCGGGGCGGTGGCGCGCGGATCGTGCCGGGGTATGAAGCGGATGGAACCCCGGTGCCGTTGGGGGCGCACCCGGGTGCCGGCCGCTGAGCGAACTGTATGCGCGGGAATATATCTGGCGCACCCGAGTTGTACCGGGCATGAAAGCATTCGGATTCCTCTCGTTCGGGCACTACGGCCCGGTACCCGGCTCGCGCGTGCGCACCGCGGGCGACATGCTGCGGCAGACCGTCGAACTCGCGGAGGGCGCCGACGAGATCGGCGTGAACGGCGCCTACGTGCGCGTGCACCACTTCGCGCGGCAGGCCGCATCGCCGATCCCGCTGCTCACCGCGATGGCCGCCCGCACGCAGCGCATCGAGGTCGGCACCGGCGTCATCGACATGCGGTACGAGAACCCGCTGTACCTCGCCGAGGAGCTCGCGGCGCTCGACCTCCTCGCCGACCAGCGGATCGCGATCGGCATCAGCCGCGGATCACCCGAGACCGCGCTGCGCGGCTACGAGGCGTTCGGGTACGGCGGATCGGACGACCCCCGCGGCGCCGACCTCGCCCGCGACAAGTTCGACGCCCTCCTGCGCACGATCGACGGCGAACCCGTCGTCGACAGCGACCCGCAGATGGCTCCCCCGGGCAGGCTCGCCATCGAACCGCGCTCGCCCGGCCTGCGGGACCGCATCTGGTGGGGCGCCGGATCGCGCGACTCCGCCGAGCAGGTCGGCCGCATGGGCGTGAACCTCATGAGCTCCACCCTGCTCACCGAGGCCACCGGCCAGCCGTTCCACGTGCTCCAGCGCGAGCAGATCGACCGCTACCGGGAGGCGTACCGGGCCGCCGGGCACACCGGCGCACCGCGCGTGTCGGTGAGCCGCAGCGTGTTCCCGATCGTCTCCGCCGAGGACGAGGCGTACTTCGGCCTCCGCTCCCGCGAGAACATGGACCAGGTCGGCATCATCGACGGGTTCCGCTCGACCTTCGGCAAGACCTACGCCGACACCCCCGACCGGCTCATCGAGCAGCTCCGGGGCGACGAGGCGGTCATGGCGGCCGACACGCTCATGCTCACCATCCCGAACCAGCTCGGGCCCGAGTACAACCTGCACGTGCTGCAGGCCTTCGCCGAGCATGTCGCGCCCGCGCTGGGCTGGCAGCCGAACACCGAGGGGCCGGTGCGGGGCGAAGCGGTCTGAGGGCCGCGCTGCCCGCCCGGGCCGTCAGCCGCGGCTAGGGCGCCGCGGGGGCTCGGGGCGGCCGCGATCCCGACATGGTGCGCGCCTCCCGCGGCGCGCCCCTCGCGCCCTCTGCTTCCGCGGCGCTCAGCGCCCCGAGCTTCTCGACGAGCGGCATGTGGGCTGCAGGCACGCCGAATCTGCCGTGCAGCAGCGTGAACACCAGCAGCCCGACGAACCCCGTCAGCAGCTTGTCCATGATCGACGTGATGATGTTCGCGGAGAAGACCGAGGCCATCATCGGCACTCCGAGCGACTCGAGCGACAGCACCGCCGAGACCGAGGCGTGCCCGTTCTCCCCGCCGAACGCCGCGACCACGATCGGCGCGGCGACGAGGGAGCAACCAAGCGCCACCGCGAGGTTCAGTGAGAAGAAGCGCGTGAGGCTCGCTCCGAGGCGGAGGCGGCGAACCCCGTATCCCCAGATGAGCGCGCCCGCGATGTTCACCGGAGTGAACTCCCACGTGTGCAGATCGCCGGTGACGAACCCGAGATTGCTCGACAGCAGCGCCACCGCGACCCCGTGCCACGGGCCGAGCACGAGCGAGGCGATCGCGGTGCCCACCATGTCGAGGTAGACGGAGAGCTTGAAGACGGCGGTGATCCAGAGACCGAGCAGGTTCAGTGCCACACCGCCCGCCAGGAGCACGATCACCACGCCGGCCCGAGGCGCCGAACGCGGCGGGGGTGGGGCGCTCGCGTCGCGAGCGAGCGTCTGATCCCGCTCCGCACTCCGCTGCACTGCGGCGCCGAACTCCGCGGCGCTCCGGGCGCGCCGGCACCGCTGCACCCACACCTCCGCCTCCCCCGGCGTCGCCCCCAGGGCGATCACGATGTCGCGCAGCAGCTCCGTGTCCATGCGCGCCCGACCGGTGGTGAAGGCGTTGTACACGGTGGAGCGAGCCGGGATCGCGGCAGCGGCGGGCACGCCGCGCTGCACGCGCTGGTCGGCGATGCGCCTGACGATCTCCGCGTACGAGACCGGCCCGGCGTCGAGCCGGAGCGCCTGCAGATCGCGGGCGATGCGGTCGAACGACTCCGGCTGCAGCTGCGGGGCGCGGCTCGGCTCCGGCATCCGTCTCCCCTTCGTATGGCCGCCGCGGCATATGGCCGCGAGCGCGTTCCTCCACGATACCGCCGAGCGCCCTCGAACTGTGCAGAGTTGTGCGAGAACCGCGGAACGGCGCGGCTGAGCAGCGGTGCTCCGTTAGCGTGACCTCGGAGACGGCGCCCGCCGCTCACACGGCACGACGGAAACGAGGAGCACCGTGCGACTTCGACACACGCGACGCTGGGCGTGCGCGCTGGCTCTCGCGCTGAGCAGCGCGACCGTGCTGACCGGGTGCGGCGCGCAGCCGGAGCCGCCGAGCACGCCGCCGGCGAAGACCGCCGACGCGAACCCGCCCGCCGAGGAGACGGAGCCGGCCCCGGAGCCCATCGTGCTGCCCGCCTGCGACGCGATGAACGCGACCGCGCAGCAGGAGTACGAGGAGTTCGGCGTCGAGATGTTCGAGGAGCCCGCCGGGGAGACGGATCTCGCCGCCTTCACCGAGTTCAGCGGGCCCGTCGCGCAGGAGGCGATGGCTGCGGCCGAACAGCAGCGCGGGTGCCGGTGGCCGATCCACTCGCAGGGAACCGTCATCGAGTACGTGGCCGAGCTGCCGCATGACGCGCAGGCCCCGCTCATCGCTGCACTGCGCAGCGATACGACCGTGACCGAGGCCGCGCTCGACGCCGCGGCGAGCTTCTCGTACGAGAGCCCCGCGCCGAACGGCTACATGAGCGCCACCGAGATCACCCACCTCTTCATCGGGGATGTCTGGATCGCGGTCTTCGACACCGCCGGCGATCGGGCGTACGCGCCCGCCGCCCTGGAGGCCGTCATGTCGGCGAACCCCTCGCTCGCCGATGCCGCCGCTGACGCCGGCGCCGGTTCGGATGCCGATCCCGACGAGCCGCAGGGCGCCGCTCAAGCCGCGGGCGCGTGCGCGAGCAGCGACGGCCCGGCGATGCTCGCGGCGAGCGCACCGAATGTGCCGGGAGGCCCCTGGGACGTCACCGGCCAGTTCTCCGATGTCAGCGGCTACGACCCGTGCGCTGCGCTCTCCTGGATCGTGCTGCGCCCCGAGCCCTGCTGCACCCGGTTCTCGATCACGCCGGTGCTCTTCTTCCATCAGGGCGAACTCGTGCCGAGCGCGACCGTCGCCCAGTACGCGATCGACACCACCGCACCGCCC
Organism: Leucobacter chromiiresistens; assembly: GCF_001477055.1. Lineage (GTDB taxonomy): Bacteria > Actinomycetota > Actinomycetes > Actinomycetales > Microbacteriaceae > Leucobacter > Leucobacter chromiiresistens_A. The sequence continues at coordinate 231 of NZ_LDRK01000034.1, read as the reverse complement.
GCTCGGGCGTCGGAGAGCAGCGTGGCCCTGACGTTCATGTGGCCCGGATCCGACTTCGCGGGGCCCGCGAACACGGCGACCTCCACATTCACGTGGGATGCCGCGACATCGACCGTCGTGCGCAGCGGCGACCTGCCTCCGAGCTGACGCCCGCCCGCGGTGATGGCAGCTCGGAAGCCCGGAAGCCCGGCCGCACGGCCCCACCGCCGCTGCCGCCGCCCTGACTCCCCC
>NZ_LDRK01000033.1 GCF_001477055.1 Leucobacter chromiiresistens | reverse complement strand
GTCAGCAGGAGGTCGCCCGCGAGCGCGGCGGCGGAGTGCGTCGCGCCGCTGGATGCGCCGCACGAGACCGTCGCGGTGTGGCAGAACGCCGACGGAGCCGAGTTCGCCGCCGTCGCGGGCGGCAACACCCGGAACGAGGGCTGGGAGGGCATCACCCTCGTCGCGCTCGACTCGCTCGAGACGCGCAGGCTGGCCGTAGCCGGCTACCCGCAGGCGATCGTCGCGTACGCTCGGAGCTGAATCGCGGCTGGTTCGCCGGCCCGATCCAGCGCCTTCCGCGCCGGAAGTGGGAGAATCGAACCATGAGCACTCCTGGTGGACCCATGCGGTCGTCGCGCCTCCCGCTGGTTCCCGAGCTTCCGAAGGGCGACATCGTCTCGACCTACGACCGGTACGAGGATGCGAAGCACGCAGTCGACGTGCTCGCGCGCGCCAGCTTCCCGGTGCGGCAGATCAGCATCGTCGGCAACGACGTGCGCAGCGTCGAACGCGTCACGGGACGCCTCACCTACGGCCGCGTGGCGCTCATGGGCGCGCTCTCGGGTGCGTACCTCGGCCTCTTCCTCGGCCTGCTGCTCTTCATCTTCCAGCCCGACAACGGCGCCATCCTCGGCGTGTTCGCGGCCGCGATCGCGATCGGCGCCGGCTTCGGCATGCTCTTCGGCGTGCTGTCGTACGCGATGAACCGCAATCGACGCGACTTCTCGTCGGTGATGCAGATGATCGCGACCCGGTACGACCTGATCGTAGAGCCTGACTTGCTTCACGAGGCTCGGCGGGTACTCATCGAATCTGTGGATAAGTAGCGCGGACAACATTGGGACATGACGACGAAGCACGCCATATGTCCGCCACACCGCCCGCCTTGGAAACAGGGGCATCCACTGTGCGCCGTAAGGTCACAGCCTCTGCGGACTGCGCGGACGGGTGCGGACCGGTGCGGACCGCACGGACCGCGCGGACCGCTGATAGCATCCGTGAGTAACCTACGATCCGGCTGCTCTGGTGGTTTCTATCGTGGCTTTGATCATCACTATCGTCTTTGCCACACGAGGGTGGAAGCGCGATAGCGATGAGCGTGAGGCCGCTGCACAGGCGGAGTTCTTTCAGATCCTGATCCGAACTATCCGTTCTCAGGGTTTGCCCGCTACCCGTAGTAGCGAAGAGGGCGAATGCATCGCCGAAGCAGCCAGTCTCAATGCCCATGCGGTGGCGATCCTGATCTCCTCCAAGAGGGGCCGGGAGATGATGGACATGCTTGTTCGGGCCACCCAAGATGCCACGGAACTTGGCACGCAGTCGAGGCGTTACCTTGCAGCTATCAAGAGCGGTAAAGAATCCACGAAACGGGCACTTGAGCCGGTGGCTGTGCAGAAGCTGGCGGCCTCGATCCCATCTCTCGAAGGCTTCCGTTCTCTGCGCCTTCTTGGAGACGGTTTCCGTCTGCTCCTGAATCGCGCCGATCTCTTTTCGTGTGAAGTACCCCTGCGCGGAATGGATCGACACAAGTTGATCATAGTGAAAGCACTAGAGCCCACTCAGTCGTCCGGCTGCACGTTATGCGATTGCATAAGTAGCCGGATACTGAGGAGGCCTTTGCGTCCTGCTATTCACCGTGCCTAAAGCCGAACGGATAGAAACCGTGAATCACTCCGTCGACGTAGCGATGTTGCGCCACATCCGCGAACTCTCGTGCTTCTTCCTGCGTTGCACAGATTGCAAGAATCTTGAAGTCCGGAGTGGAGTCCTCCTGGACCACCCACACTCCGTCTTTATATGCGTCTCGATCCATCATTGAAAACTCCCTTCTCAGATGTTTAGTCTCGGGCCATGTCAAAATTGGGCAAGAATAAAAAATCCATATTCGCTGGTCTCCTCACGGTAGCCCTTCTCGGGTCACCGACGGCCGCTTTCGCAGAAAATTCAAACTCCGCCGCTCCCGAAATCGTGTTTCCAGATCGCGCAGACTTCTTGACGGAAAGCGAGATGGTCGACGCGGTGTCGGAAGCGACGCAAACCTCATTCTCAGAATCCGTAGTAGGCGAAGGCCTCTCCGCTCGCGCAGGCGAAACGTTCTGCAAACAGGATTCACAGCTCCCACATGTGCGAACGAAGTCGTCGAAGCAGACGGTCGGAGCGAAGCCGACGATCACTTGTGGTACACCGGTAGGGACGCTCGGACTGACTGCGACGCTCTACCAGCAGACGGCGGCGGGGTGGTACAAGGTAGCTGGACCTCAGAAAAAAACGAACCATGATGCGGCAAAGATCCAGATCACCAATCTTGAGTACGTCTGTAAGACGCTTTCTCCCAAGCGCAACTATCGCGTAATCGTAGATGGTGTTGTGGGGTACTACGGGAAGCCCTTGATCTCCGGCTCCTCTTATGGAGATTCGAAGGAAAAGCTCGCCTGCAGCTAGAAACCGTGGGAGTGCGAAGAAAGCCCCTCCGGGTTCCGTTCGTGGTTGCCCGAGGGGCTTTCTGCTGCGCTACCCGATCTCGAGGGACCACCGCGCTACCAGGACCGGTGCTCCATCCACACGACTCAAGCTCTGCTGCTAGGAAAACGACTCCCGTATCAGAAACGATCGACCATCAGGCGGTCGACGCTGATAATTTCGCCGTTTTGAGCGGTCACCCACGTGGCGAACGACTGCCACGTGCCAGGCTTGGCAGTTCGGCCCGTCCACGACCAGGTGCGCCCGAACAGGTGCCCAAGGTAGGTGTACGTCCGCTTGGTGGAGGCGAACCTGACGGTGACGGCCACCATGTCGGCGTTGGGTTCCGGGTGAGCCGGAGGATCGGCTGCGATGATTTCCCTCCGGTATCGACGGAGACCGACGTGTGTCCCACACGGACGACTCTGCCGCGATCTGTGGCCTCTCCGAAAAGGATCGACCCGTTCTCGTGGCGAAGCGCGAGCTTCGTCCCTTCCGCATGATTCATCGCTGTGCCTTTTAGTGTGCTGCTGCGATCGAGGCGACTTTTGCGACAACGGGCTCGGTGTCCCAGTTCTTCCCTGAGATGTGCTCCGTCTAAAACGTCGGCCGTTCCGTGAGCTTCGCGAGTGAGATGAAGTAACCGTCGTGCTCTACATACTCGGCCTTGTTCTCGGTCCCTCGATTCCAGTATTGCAACTGCATGTTGTTCTCCCAGTCGTCCAGGTCGACGGCGCGGGAGAACGCCCCCTGCCAGCCGAGTTCGATCTCTGGTATGCGTCCGTGGCGGTTCTTCGCCACGTCGATGATCAGCCGGCGATTCGGCTCCTCACCTTCTTGGCTGAGCATCATGATCACGTCGGCGTCTTGCTCGATCGCCCCGGGCTCTTGAAGGTCCGAGGTCTTCGGTCGTCTGTCTGCTCGTCGCTCCGACTTACGATTGAGCTGCGACAGCAAGATGACGGGCACGCCGAGCTCTTTCGCCATGATCGTCATCTGCCAAGAGAACTCGGTCACCTATGCGAGACGATCAGCGCAGTCGTCCGAAGACATCAGTTGAAGGTAATCGACCACGATGCCCGCGAGTTCGTGTCGGCGGGAGAGGGTGCGAGCGAAAGCCTTCGCGTCGGGTGGCTTCACGTTCGTGCGTTCGTCCACCGCGATGTTCAACTTGACGATCAGGTCGCGCTTCGACTTGATCTTCTCCAGATCCCACAGATGATCGCGACCCGGTACGACCTGATCACCGAGCCGGAGCTCGTGCACGAGGCGCGTCGGGTGCTCACGGAGTCGGCCGAGTGGTAGGGATCCGCGGGACTTCGAGATCGGGACGGGTGCGGGCAGGGTCGACCACGCCTGCGCGCTGCAGCGAGCCTCGTCTGCCCGACCCATGATGGTCACGACTCGTCGGCGACGACCTCGACTTTGAATCCGGAGGCGTTCTCCAGCCAGCCGGCGTAGTGGTCCGGGCCTCCCGCGTGCGGATAGCGGTCCCGATACAGCGGGTGCCAGCCGTGCTCCTCCGCCCGTGCCATGATCGTGTCGACCCGATCCGGAGCGCCCGCCGTGAATGCGAGGTGGTTCACACCGGGCGACCTTCGATCGTGCATCGCCGTCGACAGATTCGGGGAGGTCGTGAGCGTCACGTAGGCGCCACCCGCGGTCCACGACTCGCCTTCGGGCCACGCGTGCTGCAGCTCGAAGCCGAGCTCGCGGAACAGCCAGCTCCACTCCGCCCGGACGTCCATCAGATTCGCGACCCACACCTCGACATGATGAATTCCCGCCATCTCTCCAGTCTCTCAGGCCCGCCGATGGCGCTCGGGGAGGCGCGTCGCAGGTCGGGCGTACGCGGCGAAGCCGGTGTCGGATCCGGCGGGCGTACTCGGCTCTGCCTCGGTCTCACGCCGCGGCGCGACGGGAGACCTGCAGCGCCCCTATGCCCTATCGCTCGAGCGAGTTCAACGCGCGGATCCCCGCGTTCTCGAGCGATCCGAGCGGCGTGCCGTCGGCGAGCTCGGTCTCCACGCGCACGGTCGACATGCGCATCCGGGTCGACTCGGGGGTCGCCTGCGCGAGCGGAACGCTCGCGAACTCCGCGAGGTTGTCGATGGAGCGCTCGGAGAGCCAGTCGCGCGTCTCCGTCTCCGACAGGGCGGCACCGTACACCACCTTCGCGATGCCCTCCTCCACCGTCACCGATGCGAAGGCCCGAGCGGCGAGCGCGCCCTCCTCGGCGCGGGCTTCGTGGTACTCGCGGATCGCGTCCTCGATCTCCTGATCCGATGCGGGCGTCTCGTTCACGGGGCACTCTCCAATGCTCGATCGGTTCGCGGCGGCGGGCGCCGCCCGGCGCGGGTCATCGCCGACCCGCGCTCGCCAGTCTACGAGCGGGCCGCCCAGCAGTCGCGGGGTTGACGTCGCGCTACCCGTCGCGCAGCGCCTTCTGCACGCGCTGCAGCGACACCGGCTCCGCCGTGCGCAGCTGCTGCGCGAACAGGCTGACGCGCAGCTCCTCGATCAGCCACCGAGCGCGTTCGAGCCGCGCGGGCGCGTCCGGGGGCAGCGGGATCGCCCCGCCCGCCTCGGTGTACAGGGCGGTGGCGCGATCGATCTCGTTCTGCCAGGCGCGATCGCGGCCCGCGTTCTCCACGAGACCGCGCATGCGCAGCTGCACCGCCTCCAGGTAGACGGGCACGCGCTCCAGCCGAGCGAGCCCGGTCCGCGAGACGAACCCGTCGAACACGAGCCCGTCGATCTGGCGTGCCGCGTCCGACACCTGACCGAGCACCTGCATCGACTTCGCGCCGTCGATCGCCTTCCGGGCCAGCCGCGCGCCGTCGAGCACGCGGGCGGTGAGCGAGATCGCGCCGTAGATCTCGTCGATCAGCGATCGCGCGTAGTCGTCCGCGAGGGCCTCGAAATCGGCGGCGCGCCAGATGAGGCCGTCGGGGGCGTGGCGTCGGATCACCCGGTCGGCCACGGCGAGCGATACGTCGGCGATCGCCTGGTCCAGGGTGCGGTACGGGCCCGCGCCGAGCAGCAGCTTCTCCTGATTCGAGAGGTGGTCGCGCACGTACGACGCCGGCGACGGCGAGCTCAGCACGACGAGGCGGCGGAGGCCGCGGCGGGAGAGCCGCTCCTGCTCCGCCTGATCCGCGACGAGCACGAGATCGACCGCGGTGCGCCGGTCGAGGATCGCGGGGTACGCGCGCACCACGCCCGCGCCCGCCGAGCCGCGTCCCTTCGCGTACGCCGAGTCGACGTGCCGGGGCAGGTCGCCGAACGTCCACGACGTCGCCCCGGTGCGCTCGAGATCGCTCTTCGGGAGCGCGGCCGCCGCCACCTTCGCCACGCCCTGCGTCGCCCGTTCGCGGTGCGCGGTCTGCAGCTCGGCGAGGTTCTTGCCCGTCCCGACGGTGCGCCCGCGGCCGTCCACGACTCGGAAGGTGGGGGTGAGGTGCGCGGGGAGCCGATCCGGATCGAAGTCGGTGTGGGCGACCGGCACGCTCGTGCGCCGCCGGATCTCATCGGCGAGCAGCCGCGTCAGCGACGGCGGCGCCTCACCGGCGGTGACGGGGGCGTCGAGTTGCGGCCCCACCGCGGCGAGCAGCGTGCGCGCCCAATCGGCGGCCGGCACGACGTGCTTGCGGATCGCCTTCGGCAGCGTCTTGATGAGCGCCGTCACGAGCTCCTGGCGGAGGCCCGGCACGAGCTTCTCGAAGTCGGAGCCCTCGAGCCGGGGCAGGAGCGGCAGGGGAACGTTCACCGTCACGCCGTCGTCGTCGGCCGTCGGGTCGAACCGGTACCTCAGCCGCAGCGTCTGGTCGCCGTGCGACCACTGCCTCGGGAACTCCTGCTCGTCGACCGTCTCGGCTTCGTCCTCCACGAGGTCCTCGCGCCGCAGATGCAGGAACTGCGGCTCTGCGGCGCGCTTCTCCTTCCACCACCCCTCGAAGCTGCGCGTCGAGACGACGTCGGCGGGGATGCGCGCGTCGTAGAACTCGAAGATCGCCTCGTCGTCGCCGACGATGTCGCGGCGGCGCGTCCGCTCCTCGAGCTGCTCCAGCTCCCGCCGCAGCTGCCGGTTCGCGCGGTCGAACGCCTGCGGGGAATCCCATTCCCCATCGACGAGCGCGTGCCTGATGAAGAGCTCGCGGGCGTGCTCCTGGTCGTAGCGCGCGAGCTGCACCCGGCGGCGGTCGACGATGGGCACTCCGAAGAGCGTGACCCGCTCGTACGCGACGGCGGCGCCCTGGTGCTTCTCCCAGCGGGGCTCCGAGATCTGGCGCTTCGCGAGCGGCCCCGCGAGTTCCTCGGCCCAGGCCGGGTCGACGACCGCGTTCGAGCGCGCGAAGAGCCGCGAGGTCTCGACGAGCTCGACGCTCATCACCACCTCGGGCGGTTTCTTCGCGAGCACCGAGCCGGGGTAGAGCACGAATCGCGTGCCCCGGGAGCCGAGGTACTCCTGCGCGGGCTTGCGGCGCACGGCGCCCGCCGCTGCCCGCCCTCGCGACGGCGCCGCGCGATCCTGGCGGTCGTCGCGCACGCCGAGCTGCGACAGGAGCCCCGCGAGCACGGACCGGTGGATGGCCTCGCCCGCGCCGCCCGCAGCGCTCTGCGCGGCGGAGTCGCGCGGGGCCTTCGCGATCCTCGCGAGTTGACGGTACAGGTCCATCCACTCGCGCACGCGCAAGAAGTTCAGGTACTCGGCCTTGCAGAGCCGGCGGAAGGCGCTCGACGAGAGCTCGCGCTGCTGCTCCTGCAGGTAGTTCCACAGGTTGAGCAGCGTCGCGAGATCGCCCTGCGGATCCGCGAAGCGCGCGTGCAGCTCGTCGGCGCGGCCGCGCTCCGCCTGCGGGCGCTCCCGCACGTCCTGCACGGTCAGCCCGGCGACGATCGCCAGCACCGCCGGCACGACGTCGTGCGCGCGGGCCTCCACCACCATGCGCGCGAAACGGGGCTCGATGGGCAGACGCGAGAGCTCCCGGCCGATCCTCGTGATCCGATGGCCGCCGCCTCGCCCGCCGCCGCGCCGGCCGGTTTTCCCGCCCGCACCCTTCGCCGGCGCCGCCTCCACCGCGCCGAGCTCGGCGAGCAGCCCCAGCCCGTCGGCGATGCCGCGCTGGTCGGGCGGGGTGAGGAACGGGAACCGCGAGATGTCGCCGAGACCGAGCGCGAGCATCTGCAGAATCACGGAGGCGAGCCCCGTGCGGCGGATCTCCGGTTCGGTGAACTCGGGGCGCGACGCGAAGTCCTCCTCCGAGTACAGGCGGATCGCGATGCCCGGGCTGGTGCGCCCCGAGCGCCCCGAGCGCTGATTCGCGCTCGCCTGCGACACGGGCTCGATCGGGAGGCGCTGCACCTTGCTGCGGGCGCTGTAGCGGGAGATGCGCGCCGTACCCGCATCGATCACGTAGCGGATGCCGGGCACCGTCAGCGAGGTCTCGGCCACGTTCGTCGCGAGCACGATGCGCCGCGCCCCGCCCGATCCGCGCTCGAAGACGCGATGCTGCTCCGCGCTGCTCAGGCGCCCGTACAGGGGCAGGATCTCGGTGCGCGCCGACCGCGCCGACGCGCGGAGCCGGCCGTGCAGCGCATCGGCCGCATCCCTGATCTCGGCCTCGCCCGAGAGGAACACGAGCACGTCGCCCGGCGCCTCCTTCGCGAGCTCGTCGACCGCGTCGCCGATCCCGTCGAACAGATCGCGCTCGATCGTGGTCGCCTTCGCGACGCCCGTCTTCGGGTCCGTCCGCTCGACGCGCTCGACCAGCGGGCGGTAGCGCAGCTCGACCGGGAACGTGCGCCCCGACACCTCGATCACCGGCGCCGGCCGCTGCGTCGACGCATCGGCGAAGTGCCGCGCGAACGACTCGGGATCGATGGTCGCCGACGTGATGATGACCTTCAGATCGGGCCGCCGGGGGAGCAGCGTCTTCAGATAGCCGAGGAGGAAGTCGATGTTGAGGCTGCGCTCGTGGGCCTCGTCGATGATGATGGTGTCGTACGCCGACAGGTCGCGATCCCGGTGGATCGCGTTCAGCAGGATGCCGTCGGTCATCAGCCGCACGCGCGTCTCCGCCGACACCTGGTCGGTGAACCGCACCTGGTAGCCGACCAGCCCGCCGAGCTCGGAGCCCAGCTCCTCGGCGACGCGCTCCGCGATCGTGCGCGCCGCGATGCGCCGCGGCTGCGTGTGCGCGATGCGCTCCCGGCCGAGCGCGAGAGCGATCTTCGGCAGCTGCGTCGTCTTGCCCGATCCGGTCTCGCCCGCCACGATGACGACCTGGTGCGAACGGATCGCCTCCGCGATCTCATCGCGCATCCGCGATACGGGGAGCTCCTCGGGAAACGTGATCTGGAGCGGGGGGAGCGTCATGATGCACCTATTATCCCGCGCCGGGGCGCCCGCGCGTAGACTGGCGACGACCGCGCCGATCGCAGGGTCGGCGGCCGCTCCGCACGACGACTCGAAAGGGCATGATGTCTGCACTCCCGATCCCGAACCTCCCCCTCAGCAACGGCACCGCGATCCCGCAACTCGGAGCGGGCGTCTTCCTCGTGGAGCCCGGCGAAGCGGAGGGCGTCGTCGCCACCGCGCTCGAAGTCGGCTACCGCCACATCGACACGGCGAGCGTGTACGGCAACGAGGCCGAGGTCGGCCGGGCCGTCGCGCGCAGCGGCATCGCGCGCGACGAGCTCTTCATCACCACCAAGCTCTGGAACTCGGACCAGACGCGCGCAGCCGACGCGTTCGCGGAGAGCCTCGACCGCCTCGCCCTCGACCGGGTCGACCTGTACCTCATCCACTGGCCCCAGCCGATGTTCGGAGAGGCGCTCGGCGCCTGGAAGTCGCTCATCGAGATCGCCGAATCGGGCCGCGCCTCGGCGATCGGCGTCTCGAACTTCGAGATCGCCGACCTGCAGCAGCTCATGGACGAGACCGGTGTGGTGCCCGCAGTCAACCAGATCGAGCTGCACCCGCTGCACCAGCGCCGCGAACTCGTCGAGTTCTGCACGCAGCACGGCATCGCGATCGAGGCCTGGGGCCCGCTCGCGCAGGGCAAGTCCGACCTCTTCGAACGGCCCGAACTGCTCGAGATCGCGCAGAAGCACGGCAAGAGCCCGGCGCAGGTGGTGCTCCGCTGGCACGTGCAGCAGGATCGCATCGTCTTCCCGAAGACGGTGCGCCGCGAGCGCATGATCGAGAACGCCGAGCTGTTCGACTTCGCCCTCGACGCCGACGAGCTGGCCGCCATCGACGCCTACGAGGCGGGTACGAACTTCGGGCCCGATCCCCGCACCTTCGACGCGCGATAGGAGAGCGGCATGACCCACGCACCCATCACCGTCACCCTCACCGGCGCGGGGGGCCAGATCGGCTACGCGGCTCTGTTCCGGATCGCGGCCGGCGACCTCTTCGGCCCCGACCAGCCCGTGAGCCTGCGGCTCCTCGAGATCCCGCAGGGCATGCGCGCCGCCGAGGGCGCGGCCCTCGAACTCGCCGACTGCGCGTTCCCGACCCTCGCCGGCGTCGACATCACCGACGACGCGAACGTCGCCTTCGACGGGACGAACGTCGCGCTGCTCATCGGGTCGCGCCCGCGCACCGCCGGTATGGAGCGCGGCGACCTGCTCGCCGCGAACGGGGCCATCTTCGGCCCGCAGGGGAGCGCCATCAACGCCCATGCCGACGACGACGTGCGCGTCGTCGTCGTGGGCAACCCCGCGAACACCAACGCGCTCATCGCGCAGCAGCACGCGCCCGACGTGCCGGCCGAGCGCTTCACCGCGCTCACCCGCCTCGACCACAACCGCGCCGTCGGGCTGCTCGCCGCCGAGGCCGGCGCGCCGGTCGCCGACATCGCCGGCGTGACCATCTGGGGCAACCACTCCGCCACCCAGTACCCCGACCTCAGCCACGCCACCGTGCGGGGCGACGCCGCGCTCGCCGCAGTCGATCCCGCCTGGGCGCGCGGCGCGTACATCGAGCGCGTCGCCCAGCGCGGCGCCGAGATCATCGAGGTGCGCGGCGGATCCTCCGTCGCGTCCGCGGCGAACGCCGCGATCGAGCACACCCGCGACTGGGTGCTCGGCACGGGACCGCGCGCGGCGGGGCGCTGGACGAGCGCCGCGATCGTCTCACGTGGCGAGTACGGCGTGCCCGAGGGCCTGATCTCGTCGTTCCCCGTCACGTCCTCCGACGGCGCCTGGAGCATCGTCGACGGGCTCGAGATCGACGAGTTCTCGAGGGAGCGGATCGACGCCTCGGTCGCCGAGCTCTCCGCGGAGCGCGACGCCGTGCGCGAGCTCGGCCTGATGCCCTAGCGCAATCGCGAGCCCGCGGGGAGCCCTAGGATAGAGGGCATGTCCAAGGTTCTATCTTCCCTCCCCGTGGGCGAGCGCGTCGGCATCGCCTTCTCCGGAGGTCTCGACACCTCCTGTGCAGTCGCGTGGATGCGCGAGAAGGGCGCAGTGCCCTGCACCTACACCGCAGATATCGGCCAGTACGACGAGCCCGACATCGACGGCGTCGCCGACCGCGCCAAGGAGTACGGCGCCGAGATCGCGCGCCACGTCGACGCGAAGCGCCCGCTCGTCGAAGAAGGGTTCGTCGCGCTGCAGACCGGAGCGTTCAACGTGCGCTCGGGCGGCAAGACCTACTTCAACACCACTCCGCTCGGCCGCGCCGTCACCGGCACGCTGCTGGTGCGCGCCATGAAGGAGGACGGCGTCGACATCTGGGGCGACGGCTCCACCTACAAGGGCAACGACATCGAGCGCTTCTACCGGTACGGCCTCATGGCCAACCCGGCGCTGCGCATCTACAAGCCCTGGCTCGACCACCAGTTCGTCGAGGAGCTCGGCGGGCGGCACGAGATGAGCGAGTGGCTCGTCGCCCACGGCTACCCGTACCGCGACGCCACCGAGAAGGCGTACTCGACCGACGCCAACATCTGGGGCGCGACCCACGAGGCCAAGAAGCTCGAGTTCCTCGACGCCGGCCTCGACATCGTCGAACCGATCATGGGTGTCGCCGCGTGGCGCGACGACGTGGAGGTCGCCACCGAGGAGGTGTCGGTGCGGTTCGAGGCCGGCCGTCCCGTGGCGATCAACGGCGTCGAGTACGACGACCCGGTGGCGCTCGTGCTGGAGGCCAACGCGATCGGCGGCCGGCACGGCCTCGGCGTCTCCGACCAGATCGAGAACCGCATCATCGAGGCGAAGTCGCGCGGCATCTACGAGGCGCCGGGCATGGCGCTGCTGCACATCACCTACGAGCGGCTCGTCAACGCGATCCACAACGAGAACACGCTCGCGAGCTACCACACCGACGGGCGCAAGCTCGGGCGCCTCATGTACGAGGGCCGGTGGCTCGACCCCGAGTCGCTCATGCTGCGCGAGTCGCTGCAGCGCTGGGTCGGCTCGGCGATCACGGGCGAGGTCACGCTGCGTCTGCGCCGCGGCGACGACTACACGATCCTCAACACCGAGGGCGACAACCTGAGCTACCATCCGGAGAAGCTCTCGATGGAGCGCACGGTCGGCGCCGCCTTCGGGCCGGTCGACCGCATCGGTCAGCTCACCATGCGCAACCTCGACATCGCCGACTCCCGCCAGCGCCTCGAGCAGTACGCGCAGCTCGGCATCGTCGGCGGGTCGATCGCGGAGCTCGTCGGCCAGCTCGAGCAGGGCGGCGCCGCCGAGATCGCCAATGCGGTGGGCGGCATCGACGAGGACGCCGACGTGCTCGGCCTGTCGGCGGCATTCGACGCCGGCACCGACTGACGCCCCGCTCCGTCGCTTCGGCGACACCCCACGACGGGCTCATCCTTGCGGATGGGCCCGTCGTCGTTTTCGGGGGCGGTGCGGAGCCGGGTGGTGCGGTGCCGGGCGGCGCGGTGCGGGCGGTCGGGCACTGCGGTGCGGGTGGCCGGGCGCCGTTCGCGCGGTGGGCCGGTCGCGTTCGCACAGGGGATCCGGCGAGAAGCGGTCGGATCGCGCGGAAACGTCCTGCGCGAAGGCGACTCCACTGCACGAAGGCGAGGGGGCGAGGAGGCGAAGGAGGGGAGGGGCGAAGAGCGCGAAGGTGCGGAAGCGCGGCGAGCCCGGAGCCGCAGCGCGCCCCTCGCGCACCGGCGCGAGGGGCCCGGAGATGCAGAACGGCCCGCCCTCCGAGGAGGAACGGGCCGTCGGCGCTCTCGGCGAATGCTCAGGAGGCGCGGCGCGCGCGAGCCGCGCGACGCTTGAGCGCGCGGCGCTCATCCTCGCTGAGGCCGCCCCAGACGCCCGAATCCTGACCGGTGTCCATCGCGTACTGCAGGCACATCTCGGTGACCGTGCACCGTGCGCAGACCGACTTCGCGCGCTCGATCTGCTCGACGGCCGGTCCGGTGTTGCCGACCGGGAAGAAAAGCTCCGGGTCTACGGTGAGGCATGCTGCCTGTTCACGCCAATCCATGTGTCCTCCTCTGTAACGCACGCGCGCGAACAACCCGGAGACCGGATAGCCTAGAATTCGCGCCGTAACTACCTAATACGTGGCTGAGAATGCTCACGTCGGCGTGCGCGAAACTCGACGGGTTATATAGTTCCACGGATACAGATGCAAATCAATAGGTAACCTGCAATTGATTGGAAAGCGAGCCGCAATGCCCCCGACACCTCCCGATCACCCTCGTTCACGTGCGGGATGGGCCGTGCTCCGCGTGCTGCTGGTGCTCGAGAGCCTGCTGCTCGTCGGCGTCCTGATCTTCTCGGTCTCCGCCGCACTCGGATCGGTCGGGCCGGTCGCGCAGAACGCGAGCATCGTCGCAATGGCGCTGCTCGGGCTCGTGTGGGTCGCCGTCACGGCCGTCGCCGCGCTGCGCGGTCGGCCCAGTTGGGTGCGCGGATCCGCCCTCACGATCCACGTGCTGCTCTTCGCCGCGGGGACCGGCTGCCTGCAGCTCGGCATCGGCTCCTGGCAGTTCGGCTTCTCGCTCGTCGCGGGAGCACTGGTGGGCTTCGCCGCCGCCGTGCTCGCGCGGCCGGACGAGCGTCCCGTGTACGACGAGGAGGGTCGCGCGGTCTAGGCCCCCCGCGACGGTGTCGCGGTCCGCTCCCGCGACGGGCCGAGGCTCAGACCTCGAGCAGCTTGCGGAGGCGCGCGACGTGGCCGGTGGCCTTCACGTTGGTGAGCGCGTGCGCGATCCGGCCCGACTCGTCGATGACGAAGGTCGACCGGATCACGCCCTCGACGATGCGTCCGTAGTTGTTCTTCTCGCCGAACGCGCCGTAGGCGCGGTGCACGGCGGTGTCGGGGTCGCTCAGGAGCGGGAACTCGAGGGCGTCGCGATCGGCGAACCGGCGGAGCTTCTCGACGGAGTCGCGCGAGACGCCGAGCACGTGGTAGCCGGCGGCCTCGAGCGGCAGCGTGGAGTCGCGGAAGTCGCAGGCCTCTTTCGTGCAGCCGGGCGTCATGGCCTCGGGGTAGAAGAACAGGATCACGAGCTTGCCGCGGTACTGCGCGAGCGCGCGGGTATTGCCGTCCTGGTCGAGGAGGGTGAAGTCGGGGGCCTCGTGGCCGGGCTCGAGCACTGCGCGATCAGTCATACGGTCAGCCTAGCGCCGAGCGGGAGCCGAAGCTGGGGCGCGACCCGGAGCAGCAGCGGAAGCGCGACCCGAAGCGCGGGCCGCAGCGCGAGCCGCAGAACCCGACTCCGCAGTTACGCGAGCAGTCGGCGGAGCGATTCGACGCGGGCGGCGCCGGCGGCGTCGAGTCGGCCGTCGGCGATCGCCGCGTCCAGCTCGCAGTCGGGGGCGTCGTGCTGGTGGGTGCAGCCGCGCGGGCAGTGCTCGATGATCTGAGCGAGGTCGGTGAACCCGCTCAGGATCCCCTCGGGTGTGACGTGGCCCAGCCCGAAGGAGCGCACGCCGGGGGTGTCGATCACCCAGCCCGTGGGCCCGTTCTCGGCTCCCGGGGTCGCGGCCCGCAGGGCGACGGACGAGGACGAGGTGTGGCGGCCGCGGCCCGTGACCTCGTTGACGTGGCCGATCGCGCGCTCGGCCTCGGGTACGAGCGCGTTGATGAGGGTCGACTTGCCCACGCCGGAGTGCCCGACGAAGACCGTGGTGCGGCCCGCCAGCGATGCGCGGATCTCGGCGAGCGGCCACGCGTCGGGCGCGGAGCGGAACACGGGCACCTCGAGCGCGGCGAAGTGCGACAGGAACGGCTCCGGGTCGGCGAGGTCGACCTTCGTGATGCAGATGAGCGGCGTGATGCCGGCGTCGTAGGCGGCGACGAGGTAGCGGTCGACGAGGCGGACGCGGGGTTCGGGGTTGGCCGCCGCGACGACGATGAGCATCTGGTCGGCGTTCGCGACCATCACGCGCTCGACGCGGTCGCTGTCGTCCGCGCTGCGCCGCAGCAGGGTACGGCGCTCGGCGACGGTGACGATGCGAGCCAGCGATCCGTCATCGCCGCTCGTGTCGCCGACGAGCTGCACGCGGTCGCCGATGACGATCGGGGTGCGGCGCAGTTCGCGGGCCCGCGATGCGAGCACGGTGCGCTCCCGCAAATCGGCGGGGTCGGCGTCTGCGGCGACGAGGGCCGTGTAGCGACCGCGGTCGACGGCGGTGACCATGCCGGTCACGGCGTCGGCGTGCTCGGGGCGCCGCTTCGTGCGCGGCCGGTTGGCCTTCGGGTTCGGACGCTGCCGCACCTCGTGATCGGCGTATGCGGCGTACGGGTCGTCGACGTCATCGTCATCGGGAGTGAGCCAGCTCACGCGCTCACAGCCCCGTGAGGAAGCCGCGGGCGGCACGGCCGAGCGCCGACTCGTTGTCCGGGGCGCCGTCCGCAGCGCCGGCGGCGGCTCGGCCGAGGCCCACGGTGTGCTCCCAGAGCTCGGTGAACCGGGGGAGGGTCTTCGAGGTCGACGCCACGTCCTCCACCTCGACGCCGGAGATGCGCAACCCGATCAGCGCGCCGGTGGTCGCCATGCGGTGGTCGGCGTAGCTGTGCCAGACGCCGCCGTGCAGCCGTGCGGGACGCACCGCGATGCCGTCCTCGAGCTCGATCGCGTCGCCCCCCAGTGCGTTGATCTCGGTGACGAGGGCGGCGATGCGGTCGGTCTCGTGATGGCGGATGTGCCCGATGCCGGTGATACGGCTGGGCCTGCCATCGGCGCCGTCGGAGCCGTGCGCGGCGAGCGCGGCGAGGCCGACGAGCGTGGGCGCGAGCTCGCCCGCCTCGGGCACGTGCAGGTCGACTCCCGAGAGGTCGCCGCTCGCGGTGACGGTGAGGTCGCCGGAGGGGTCGAGGCGGATCGCCGCGCCGTACTCGGGCAGCAGCGTGCGCAGCAGGTCGCCGACCTGCGTGGTCGCGGCCGGCCAGTTCGGCACCGTCACCCGGCCGCCGGCGACCATCGCAGCGGCCAGGAACGGGGCGGCGTTCGAGAGGTCGGGCTCGATCGTGACGTCGATGGCGCGGATCGGCCCGGGCTCGACCCGCCACTCGCCGACGGCCGGCGAGTCCACCTGCACGCCGCGGGCCCGCAGGCAGGCGATGGTCATCTCGATGTGCGGCAGGCTGGGCAGCCGTTCGCCGGTGTGCACGACGTGCACGCCGTGCTCGAATCGCGCTCCGGCGAGCAGGAGGGCGGAGACGAACTGGCTCGAGAGGGAGGCGTCGAGTTCGACGCGGCCCCCGCGGAGGGCTCCCGTGCCGTGCACCGTGAAGGGCAGCGCGCCGCGGCCCTCGTCCGCGATATCGGCGCCGAGGGCGCGGAGCGCGTCGAGCACGGGGCGCATGGGCCGCTTGCGCGCGTACGGGTCGCCGTCGAACGCGACGGGCCCGAGGGCGAGCGCGGCGACGGGCGGCACGAACCGCATCACCGTGCCGGCGAGCCCGCATTCGACGGTGGTCGACCCGGTGAGCTCGTCGGCGGGCGTGATGCGGAGGTCGGGGTCTGCCAGCTCGCCCCGGGGCAGCTCCTCGATGACGGCGCCGAGCGCGCGCAGCGCGTCGATCATGAGCGCGGCGTCGCGCGAGCGCAGCGGAGCGCGGAGCACGCCGGGCCCGTCGGCCAGCGCGGCGAGCACGAGCTCGCGGCCGGTCAGCGACTTCGACCCGGGCAGCTGCACGGTCGCGTCGATGGGCTGCTCGGTGCGGGGAGCCGGCCACAGCGTCTCGGCCGCTCCGACGCCCTCGCCGGTGCCGGTCTCGTCGCCGTCTTTGCCCTGGTTCATCTTCGCGATCAGCATCGGAGTCGATTCTACCCGCAGCAGTCGCCAGTAGGATCGAGAGCGTGAGTGATACCGCAGCACAGGCGAAGCTGGAACAGCGCTTCACGTCGGAGGCGCTTCCGATGCTCGATCAGCTGTACGGCGCAGCGATGAAGATGACTCGGAACCCGCAGGATGCGCAGGACCTGGTGCAGGAGACGTTCCTCAAGGCGTTCTCGGCCTTCGCCTCCTTCCAGGAGGGCACGAATCTGAAGGCGTGGCTGTACCGGATCATGACGAACAGCTACATCAACACGTATCGCAAGCGGCAGCGCGAACCGCATCTCGGCGCCGTCGACGAGCTCGAGGACTGGCAGCTCGGCGGAGCCGAGTCGACCACGGCGATGTCCTCCCGATCGGCGGAGGCGGAGGCGATCGACCGCACCCCGGATTCGGTGGTGACGACCGCGCTCAACGCGCTCCCCGAGGACTTCCGCATCGCGGTGTACCTGGCCGACGTCGAGGGGTTCAGCTATCAGGAGATCGCCGACATCGCGGAGGTGCCCATCGGCACGGTGATGAGCCGCCTGCACCGGGGGCGCGCCCGATTGCGGAAGGCGCTCGGGGAATACGCGAACGAGCAGGGCGTTGGACTGAGTGCGGGAGCGAAGCAGACAAAGAAGGGAGCAGCGCGATGAACGAGTGCGAGCAGGCGAAGGCGAATGTGTACGAGCTGCTCCGGGGCGAGCTCTGCGCCGAGGAGTCGGCGCCGATCCGAGCGCACATCGCGCAGTGCCCCTCGTGTCAGGACGAGCGGAACGCGTGCGAGAAGCTCACGAACGTGGTGAAGCGGGCGTGCGAGGAGGAGCGGGACAGCAACTGCCCGCCCGAGGCGCTGCGCGACGCGATTCTCCGCAGCCTCCGTGCTGAGGGGCCCGGCGCCGTCGTCTGACGCGGCAGGGGACGCCGCCGGCGACGCCAGGTCGGATCACTGGGCAGCGCGCTCGTCGCCCGCCAGCAGGCGGTCGACGGCCTCGGCGAGCGCTGCGGGCGCGGCTTCGTGCAGATTGTGGGGGCCGGCGATCTCGACGACCGGACTGCCGGGCAGTCGCTCGCGCCACTCGGCGACGAGCGCGGCGTCGAGCATGCCGCCGTCGGCGGCGATGAGGGCGCTCGGCGCACCCGTCTGAGAGAGCCCGTCGAGCGCGCCCCAGATCGCTGCGTACGGGTGGGGGTCCTCACCCGCGCTCGGGGCATCGAGGTGCGCGAAGTGATGCGCCCATTCGAGGCGGCCGTCGGCGCGCACCCTCGTGTTGAGCGCGATCCCGCGCGCGAGCGCGGCAGGATCGCGGCCGATGCCGAAGCGCCGGGCCCGATCCACGATCTCGTCGATGCTGCCGAAGTGGCGCTGCCCGCGGATGAATTCGTGCACCGCTCCGGCGTCGCGCCTGGGCGAGACGCCCGGCGTGATGTCGATGAGGATCACGCGGCGCACGAGGCGCGGTCGCGCCGCCGCGACGAGCGCCGCGGTCAGCCCGCCGAGGGAGTGGCCCACGAGGGCGACGGGATCCGTCACCCGCGCATCGAGCACCGCGGCGACGTCGGCGGCGAGGGCGGAAGGGCGGTAGTCGGCGTCGCTCCGCCAGTCGCTGCGGCCGTGGCCGGGGAGATCGAGGGCGAGCGCCGGCCGGCCGAGGGCGAGGAGCATCGGATCGAAGCTGTGGGCGTTGAGCCCGGCGCCGTGGAGCGCGACGAGCTGCGGCGGCCGGCCGCCGTCGAAGGCCAGCCCGCTCACGGTGCGGCGATCCGGTACGACCGCCGACTCGCGCGCGACGGCGGGCAGGGGGCCGCCGCGACCCACCCGCTCCGCGTCGCCCGCGAGGAAGCGGAACTCGTCGTCGTCGCTCCGCGGGCGCGAGCCGTCCGCGCTCACTGCGCCCGCTTCGGCTCGGCGGCGGCGTCGGCACCGGTCACGTATCCGCCGTCGCGCAGACCCGCCTCGATCTCGAAGCGGTTCCGCAGCGGGTCGCGCCCCGCGAGAGCGTAGAGCACGGGGAGCGCCATGCCGTAGTGCCGCCACTGCTCGCGGTGCACCCGCTCGTGGCGCAGCACCCGCTCCGAGACGTTGCGGTTCGTCAGGTAGCACGAGCCGACGCAGCTGCCGCCCCGCCCGAACGTCCACTTCGGCATGCCGCGGAACACCCACAGCCCCTCGTGACGCTCGATGCGGCCCCGGCTCCAGATGGCGCCCCACGCGAAGCCGACGACGGTGGCGTACACGTACCCCGCCTGCGCGAACGGCCAGCGCCGCCCCCGCGGGCTCACGACCGCCCGCCCGAGGTCAGCGCCGCGAGCGTGCGGAGCACGGTCGGGAGGTCTTCCGCGGCGCGATTCCGATCGGCCGGGGCGAACTCGCAGATCGCGGCCCCCGCGAGCGGCACCGCGGCGACAGCCGCGCGAACGGCGCCGGTCAGCTGCGCGACCGAGAGCCCGAACGGCACGGGGGCGTGCACCGAGCCGAAGTCGGCGGGGTCGAGCACGTCGAGGTCCACATGGACGTAGAGGCCGTCGGCCCCCGAGATGCGATCGAGGATCGCGGAGCGCAGACCCTCCGGGTCGTCGGCGGCCGCATCGACGCGCACCACGGCGATGCCGCGGCGCTGCAGTTCGTCCTCCTCCTCCGGGTCGACCTCCCGCACGCCGACGAGGGTGAGGCGATCCGCGGCGATGGCCGGTCTCGCCGCGAGGTCGTCGCTCCCGTCGCCCAGGGCGTGGCGCAGCGTCATGCCCGACGCGCTCCCCGACGGCGAGGTGCTGGGGTGCTGCATGTCGGCGTGGGCGTCGAACCACAGCACCGCGAGCCGCTCGACCGAGCGGGCCGCGGCTTCGAGCCCCGCGAGAGAGGTCGCGCAGTCGCCGCCCACGATGATCGGCGTGCGGCCGTCGGCGAGGGCCGGCTCGAGGGCGGTGCGGGCCGACTCCCGGGCGCGGATCAGGCTGCTCAGCCGGGCGACGGGCGTGCCCATCGCGTCGCCGGCTTCGAGGGGCACCGGCACCTCCCGGAGGGCTGAGGCTGGGAGGTCCTCCCGCAGCAGTTCAGCGCCCTCGGCGATCTGCATCGCTCGCGCGGAGGGCGATCCCTGCCACTGGGGCATCAGAAAGTACATCGGGCTTGCCACGTCGGCCTCCTCGCAGATCCACTGCAGTTCAGAATACGCCCGCCCGTTCGGCCGAGAGGCCCGTTCCGCGGAGCGAGAACAAGCGGCTCAGCGGCCCACGGCGCTCACGCGACCGTGCTCACGCGACCGCGCTCACGACACCGCGCTCACGCGACCGTGCTCACGCGACCGCGCTCACGCGACCGTGACGAAGTCGATGAGGTGCTCCACGCGGCCGACGAGCTCGGGTTCGAGATCTCTGAAGTCGCGCACCCGCGATCGGATGCGCGACCAGGCGTCGGCGATATCGGCCTGCTCGTCGCCCGGCCAGCCGAGCGCCCGGCAGATGCCCCGCTTCCACTCGATGCTGCGGGGGATGGTCGGCCATTCCTGCAGCCCGACCCGCGCCGGCTTCACCGCCTGCCAGATGTCGACGAACGGGTGGCCGACGATGAGCACGTGCGCCCCGTGCGGCCCGCGCGCGATCGCCTCCGCGATCCGGGACTCCTTGCTGCGCGGCACGAGATGGTCGAGCAGCACTCCCGCGCGGCGTTCGCGCGAGGGCCCGAACTCCGCGAGCACCTGCTCGAGGTTGTCGGCGCCCTGCAGCATCTCGACCACGACCCCCTCGACGCGCAGGTCGTCTCCCCAGACCTGCTCGACGAGCTCGGCGTCGTGCTTGCCCTCGACGAAGATGCGACTCGGCATCGCCACCCGGGCGCGCTGCTGCGGAGCGGCGAACGAACCCGAGGCCGTGCGCCTGCGGGCCGCCGGGGGAGCTGCGGGTCGCACCAGGCGCACGGGTTCGCCGTCGATGAGGAACCCGTCGGTCAGCGGGAAGGCGCGCACCTTGCCGCGATAGTCCTCGAGCTGCACGAGGCCCTCGCGCGCGCCGACGACGGCGCCGCACCACTCCGACTCGGTGTGCTCGATCACGAGGCCCTTCGCGAGGGGCACCTCGCGTCGTTCGACCGGACCCCGGCGGGGTTTCATCGCTGCCACCGGGTCGAGGTCGTATCGGTCGTCGAACATACGGTCGAGCCTATCGCCGAGCGAACCTGCGGGCCCGGAGGCGGGCGCCGAGCCGCTACTGCGAGGGGCGCGGTCGGCCCGCAACGCCGTCAGCCGAGCGCGCAGTCGGTGCGGAAGCCGGCATCCGCGAGAACCGCCCGCCCGGCATCGCCGAGCACGAGCGCGCGCCCGCCGCCGAGCTTCTCGCCGGGCAGCTCGTGCACGTCGAGGTCGGCGCGCGCGAGTCGCGCCAGCTCGAACGGATGAAGCCCGCCGCCGATGCTCAGCGATCCGCTGCCCGCCCACACGGCGCCGGCCAGTGCTCCCGGGTGCGCGTCGGCG